>CAZAXA010000044.1:0-19558 GCA_964488965.1 uncultured Phaeodactylibacter sp.
TTGCAGGCTTAGAGGGCTTTGGCGGCCGCTTTCGAACCTCCGGCCTTCCCGACACTCGGTGTCGGGACGCGCTGACCGGGCTGCGCTACACCCCGAATATTATTCGGATTTTTCTTTTTCAATCCACGAAAGAACCCGCTTTCGGTTCTTCCAGCTTTTGAGCTTGCGCTCCAGTTCCATGGCCTGAAGTTTAGCTAAGCCTTTTTTGGCATATAGCAAGCTCCAAGGGCCTTTATTCCTCGTGCTCCTCGTCTGGTTGGAGTTATGTTCTCCCAGCCTTCTTTCAAGATCGTTCGTGTAGCCTATATACAGCCGGCCGTTATGCTGAGATTCCAATATGTACACTGCATATCCCATCCTCCAAACCTTTCGAACCTCCGGCCTTCCCGACACCAAGTGTCGGGACGCGCTAACCGGGCTGCGCTACACCCCGAATGTTATACTTACAGAATTAAAAAAGAAAATTTGCAGGCTTAGAGGGCTTTGGCGGCCGCTTTCGAACCTCCGGCCTTCCCGACACCGAGTGTCGGGACGCGCTGACCGGGCTGCGCTACACCCCGAACCTTGCAAAATGCATGCCTTCTTTAAAAGCGAATGCAAATTTAGGCAATCCTATCAGGAAAGTCAAAATCCCGGCTAGAGATTTTTTCGTTAAAACCAGATGGACGGGCAGTAAGTTCCATTCAGCGGGCATGGCGCCAGAAGTGTGCCGCCCTCAGAGTGGAGAGCCTCCCGCCCGCCAGGGGGCGGACATTGAATGGCAAGCCATTATGAACTGGAGGCCAGCTTCGGCCCTGCTTGCGGAGGGCTGGCCGGCGCCTCCGCTCAGAGCCTATCTCTTCCCGGAAAAATCCGGCAAAATTGCCTCCTCCACCTCGATATTCATCGTCGGCGTGCCGCTGAAGTTTTCCACCTTGCCGGTGAAGCATACTTTCCGGTTGATCAGGTACTGGTCCGGAGCATAGCTGAAGTTGGGCAGGTCGTCCTGGCGGATGAAGACGGAGAAAATCTGGTTGGGGAACTGCTTGTCGATGTTCAGCCAGACGTTGCCGCTGCGGCTGCGGCGGGCGCCCACAACGGCGCCGCAGACGGTGATTTCCTCGCCTTTGCCTATGTACAGTTTAGCCTGGACGGTATTGAAATGGCCGGGGGGCAATGAAGGCGGAAAGAGCGGCGCCACATCGCCGCCAGCCAGTGCGGGAATCCAGGCGGCCTTGTCCAGGCGGCTTTCCAGGGCAGCCTGCCGCGCCTCCGGCAACAGGCGGAAGAAGTCCAGGCCGGCGCGTTGTTCCACCTCGTCGGCCGTGAGGGCATAGGCTTCCATTGGCGCATCGATCTTCTTGTTGGGAAGGATGAAACCGATGGCGCGGCCGTTGTCCAGGTCGAGCGCCACCTTGAAAAAGTATTCCGGGATGCTCACCCGGTTCACTCCCCGTTCGATCTTCGGCAGGCCTTCCCTCACCCTCAGGACGGGGCCGGTGACGACGTACAGCTGGACGCCCGGATTCCGGGATACGTAGGCCCGCAGCAGGGCCTCCAGCTCTGCCCAGCCCCCGCGGTTGAAAACATCGAGCTGGGGCGACATATTGGAGTAGTAAAAAGACTCGGAAAGCGCCCGTTCCGACCAGCGGAAATCGGCCGAAGGGGCCAGGTGCCCGCGGTCGTAGCCGAAGCCGTCGTAATCAAAGGCGCTGTCCGGCCGGAGGTACTTCAGGAAGTAATCGGCCTCCACCGCGCTGCCGGTGGCCACCAGCGGGTCGGGCCGGAAGTCATCGGTGCGCCCCACCGAGCCGCCGGCCACATCGGGCAGGATGATGTGGGCCACCCAACGCGCCTGCTCGTACTCTTCGGCATACTCCAGCGCCATGGCGGAATGCAGGATGTAATCTTCGGAAGGCAGGCCGATGGCCTTCAGATCCCTCTGAATGCGTTGCAGCTTCAGGCCTTCAAGCTGCCCTTCGAGCGCCTTCCGCTGCCGGGCCAGTTCGGCCAGTTGCTGGTTGACAGCCTCGATCTTATCCTCCAGCGGCTGGGCCGCGGCAAGCAGGGCGGCGAACAGAAAAAGAGCGGTGATGATCAGTTTCATAATGTTTCCGGTATTCTTGACAACCCATCAACCAAAATCCACCCACCTCCCCTTCTCCCACTTCACCATCCCCTCCGTATACGGCAGCACAATATCGTAAAGCGCCTTGCGGATATCCTCCGGCACGGCATTGAGGGGCGAGCGTTCCTTGTCGAAACGGAGGCGCATCACTTCGGGGTGGGCCCTGGCCTTTGGCGCCTGCACCAGCCCCGCCTGGCCCAGCAGGAAGAAGAGGTGGGAAGCGTCGGCGCCCAGTTGTTTGGTATGCGGATTGGCAGCCAGTTCCTTCAGGGCATGGCCGATCTGCTCATCGGTATAGCCGCAGCGGCGGGGGTCGCCCTCCATCACGCTCAACATGCCGACGATGCGGCGGCACTTCTCACAACGGCCACAGGGCCGCATGCGCCCTTCCTGCGCATGGGCGGCATGGCAGGAGAGCTGGTTCGCCTGCAGGGCGGGATAGCGCTGGGTGAGTATCTTCTGGATCATAAATTCCGAGACCGGACGCAGTATGGAAAACTGCCGGATGCCCCATCCCTTGGCGGCAAAATAGCGCGTAAAGGCCTCGTCAAAAAAGCGGCTCTGGTCGTACAGGCCGTCGTAGTGGGGGATGCCCTCATGGTGCAGGCGGCGCGTGGTGTCGTACTCGTTGCCGATGATGAGCCGGCCGACGCCGCGTTTTTTCATCAACGGCAGCACGCCTGCCAGGAAGACCGCCACCGTCCACAGGCGGATGGGATAATCATCGGCGCGGACGCCGGCAAAGTCCTGCCGGATAAAGGGCAGGCGGCGCAGCATCCAGGCAAAAAGCCGGTCGGAGTTCATCCACACTTTGGCGGTGTTGGGTTCCCGTGCCTGAAGGTAACGGTAGCCGTTGACCGCCGTAAACCAGTGGCGGCCGCTCTCGTTGCCGAAGATGGGATGCACGTCCTTGCCCAGTTCCCGGAGCAGGGCATAACTCAGCAGGCTATCTTTGCCGCCGCTGGAGAGGACGCAGTAGGAATCCTGAGCATTGCTCCAGTTTTTTCCCTCCGCTGCTTCCCGGCTGAAGCTGCTGTTCACAAATGCCAGTTCGGCGTTGGTGTAGCGCCGGCGCTGCTCCGCCGGCAGTTCGCCTGTTGGCCCCACGAGGAAAGGGTTGGGTTGCAGCAGTTTCTTGACGTAAATCTCCCGGGAGGTGTTCTCCAGCATATCGCTCAGAAAGCGGCGGTCGGCAGCTGTGAAACGGCCGTCGAGCACGATGCGCTCGCAGAACAGGCCGTAATTGAGCGCCAGCTGTGCCGCGATGATGCTCGCCAGGTTCTGGTCTGCCGGATCGGCGGGGTCGAACACTGTTTCGCCGTACGAATAGATCAGTTCCTTGCTGTGCTCCTGCCCGTTGGCCACCACCGTATAGGGCGCCAGCAGGCGGCTCTTTTCCAGGCGGATGGGCCCGACGCGCAGCTCGTCAATGACGACGAGCTGGCCGTACTCTGTTTTGGGATGGTAGGCTGATTTAGCGATGATGGAGGGGTTTTGCAGGTTCATCAGTTGTTTTTTTTGATATAAGGAACCAGTATTTTCATCAGGCCGCCGGCGCCGTCCAGCAGCACGTCGAAGGCAGGCAGGCCGGTGTCTTTTTCAATATCGCGGGCAGCGCCTTCCACTTCGGGAGGGGCCATGTGTTCGTGGTTGATGGTAATGGCTACCACCGGCTTACCCGACAGCAACTCCACCGCCTGTATCTGTACGGGCAACGGGTGAATGGGATATCCCGGAAAACCATCGTATTCCAGCCGTCTGGGGGCGTGCTGCAGCAGGACAATATCGGGCCGGCAGGCAGCAAGGATTTCGTGCCCGCCGGGATAGGCGGGGTTCATCAGGCTGCCCTGCCCTTCAATGACGATGACATCGGGCCGCTGTTCTGCCCAGGCCCTGAAGGTGGCGTTTTCCAGTTCCCCCGCTACGAAATCGTTGATCAGGGAGTCCAGGATAATACTGTAGCGGGCGCCCTGCATCCAGGCCGTCTGGCCGGTGCCCACCAGCTCTGCCGTGTAGCCGGCCTGCCGCAGGGCGTGTACGATGATCCAGGCCGTAGTGCGCTTGCCGACGGCGCTGTCCGTGCCCAGTACGGCGATCCTCAGGGCTTTTACTTTTTCGATGTTGCCGGTAAAGCTGTGGAGCTGGCTGCGCGGGGGCGTCTTGCGGATATCGCGGATGCGGGCGCCATGGGCTTGCGCCAGGGCGCTCACGTCCGGGTCTTCGGAGAGGAAGTCGTGCAGGCCTGAATCGACATGCAGGCCGGCGCGGATGGCCGCCCTGACGTCCTCGCGCGCCGCTGCCGGGAGGCGCCCGCCGTCCGGCGCCAGGCCGATGACAAAATACTCCGCCGGGGCGCCCTGTTCCCGGGCAGCCTCCATGGCCTGGGCCAGGGTGGCGAAAACGGGTATGCCCTTGTGGCTGCCGTCCAGCGCCTGCCCGGCATCCTGCCCGGCGTGCCGCCGGTCGATCACGGACAGGACGCGGTAGCGCTCCGTAAAGCGCACCAGGCCGTGGGCCGTTTTGCCTTCCGGCGTATTGAAAGCGCCTTCACAATAGACGATGGCATTGCCATCCAGCACTTTTCTGGAATTCATGTTTCTTATTTCCTGCTGGTTAAAATAACTACAAAGCGGTCGTTCTGAAGCAATTCCGGGTCGGGAGGTTCCGCCAGGGCCGCCATGCCCGCAGTGGCTGCCGGCAGGACATTGAGGCCCTCCTTCTCCCTGAGGATCTTGGCCAGGCGGATCATAGTGCGGTCGGTAATATCGCGGGCCCAGCCGTTGGTCTGCCACAGGGCGTTCAGGGCGTGGCCGCCGTCAAAGGAATGCCAGTTGATGAGCGGTTCGTTGATCTCCGTTTCTTTGATGCTGCCCGGCTCCAGGTCTATGCAATAGTCCTTGCCCTGAAGGAAGGAGGATATGATGGGGTTCTTCCGCGCCGAAGAGCCGGCTACCATGATGGGCATGCGCGAGGTCTTGCCCCTGCGGTAGAGGCTGAGAAAACCCTTGTAGACGCCCGCCAGCACGGTGCCATTGGAGACGGGCACCGCTACGGCCCTGGGAGCGTCGCGCAGTTCGTCGTAAATCTCGTAGGCGATCTCGCCGTAGGCTTTGAGCTGCAGCATGGTATTATCGCCTCCGGGGTTGGCGTCGTAATATTCGATGCGCCCGGCATGGGCCTGTGAGGCGGCGACGGCGTCTTCATAGTCGCCTTTGACGGTGAAGATTTTGGCGCCCAGATGCCGCATCTCGTCGCTGCGCCGGCTGTGATAGGCTTCGGGAATGTAGATGATGCAGTCGAGGCCGGCGTATTTGGCGGCCAGGGCACAGGCCACGCCGTAATTGCCGCAGGTGGCCAGGCAGATGCCGTCAAAGCCGCGCCGCAGGGCGTCGGCACATTGCGCAAAGGCGATCCGGTCTTTTTGGGTGCCGGTAGGGTTGCTGCCTTCCAGCTTGAGGTAGATTTGCCGGAAACCCAGTTCCCGCTCCACATGCCGCCCTCTCATCAGAGGCGTGTCGCCAACCTCGCTGTCGGTAATGAATTCAAAGGCTTCGAGCCGGTCTTCCAGGCTTTGGTCTTTATCCAGCAGGCGCTGGTACTGCTGCTCCAACTCCGCCTGCAGGTTGTATCTTTCGTGCAGGGGGACAGGTTGGGTGGGTTCTTGCATCGCTACTTGGTGTTATCTTTATTTTTTAGCTGGGATATTGACGTCATTTTGGAAATCGGCCACTGTTTTTTCGGATGAAATCAACGCGCTGCAGTTTAAAAATAATTAACGGCTTTGTCAATGATAATTATCAGAACGGCCCCAACCGGTAAAGGAACCCGGCCCGGGCCGGGAAAAGAAAAAAGGTATCGGGAAAACGCAGCCCCAATACCTTTCCACTGGTTAACAAACGAAACTATTTGTTCTGATAGTATTGCTAATCATTGCCATCGAAGGACTCCACCGCTTCATCGAGTATGAGGCCTTTATCGCTTACCGTCAATGTGATGTAATCGTATCCCTTCTCGAAGCCCAGGAAGTAAACCATCCCGTCGGGGCGTTCAGACCTGACCAGGGAAGTGAAGTAGTCCAGGTTCGGATATTTGGCTTTCACCGCAGCGGTTACCACCTGAGGCACATCGGCCTCGTCGATGATGGTAGAAGTTTCCATCCAGGCGCCGGCCTTGTCGAAAAAGGCATCACAGTAATAATCGCCGGCCAGAAAGCTGGCAATGTACACATCATCCAGTTCTTCCCAGCTCACATCCTCCGCTTTGGGGTATTTCTGAGCAAAAGCGGCCGCTATATTTTTCGGGACGGCCGATTCCTGGCCCGACAAGGGCGCCGCAAGGGCCGCCACGAACAGAAGGGCGGCGCTCATCATCAGTGCTTTACACATAAACTTTGGTTTTGAGTTCATGCAGCGAAATTGAGGAGGAGATTCTGAATTATTTTTGAATAAAGGGGAAAGGGAGGGGAAAAGATTTTTGGAGCCTCCGGCAAACGGCTCCCGGCCCGCCGGGTTTGCCTCCTGCCCTTCGGTTTGACTGGCCCCTTTCCAAAGCGTATTCCGAAGAGGCAGTGGTGAGGATCACCGGGCAGGCATTTCAACCGGCTACTCATAGATCAAGTGCTAAACTAAGGCCAGAGCTCAAACCCGGCAGGTTGGGCATTTTTAATCGTCAAACTCCTCCAGATACTCCAGCGCCTGCCTGTACACATTCTCGCCTGTATAGCCCAGCTTTTCATCCAGCACGGTATAAGGCGCCGAATAGCCGAAGTGGGTAAGCCCCACTACTTTGCCCAGTGGGCCGGCCAGCCCCTGCAGAGCCGCCGGCAGCCCGGCAGTCAGGCCCAGGGTAGGGACATCGGGCGGCAGGATATCCCACTGGTAGGCCAGCGGCTGGCTGCGGAACAGCCCTTCGGAGGGGGCGGAAACGACGCGAACCTTCAGTTTTTTCTTTTCGCGCAGCAGTTCGGCGCCTTCTATGAGGGTGGCCACCTCGGAGCCGTTGCCCACCATTATGAGGTCAGGCTGGCCGCCTTTGGCCTCCTGCACGATGTAGGCGCCTTTGCGGGCGCCCTGCGCATCTTTATAACGGGTGGAACCCGGCGCGGCAGGCAGGCCGGGAATATTCTGGCGGGAGAGGATCAGCCCGCTGGGGCCGTGAGCATTCTCCAGGGCCATCTGCCAGCAAACGGTCGTTTCGTCGGCATCGGCGGGGCGGAGGGCCAGGAAGCTGTTGCGCCCGGAATGGGTTTGCAGTTGCTCCAGCAGCCGGATTTGCGCTTCCTGCTCCACGGGCTGGTGCGTAGGGCCGTCTTCGCCTACGCGGAAGGCGTCGTGCGTCCAGATGAAGATGACGGGCTGCTCCATCAGCGCCGCCAGGCGGATAGCAGGCTTCATAAAGTCGGAAAAGACGAAGAAGGTGGCGCAGGCCGGAATCACCCCGCCGTGCAGGGCCATGCCGGTGGCCAGGGCGGCCATGGTCAGCTCCGAGACGCCCGCCTGCAGGAAAGCGCCGCTGAAGTCGCCCCGGCTGAAGGGCTTCGTCTTTTTGAGGAAAGCGTCGGTCTTGTCGCTGTTGGAAAGGTCGGCAGAGGCGACGATCATATTCTCCAGCTTGCCGGCCAGGTATGACAGGACATTGCCGGAGGCATTGCGGGTCGGGATGCCCTCTTTCCGGGGAATGCTGCTGAAGTCCAGTTCCGGCAGGCGGCGCTCCAGGAAGCCCGCCAGTTTGGCCGCCAGCTCCGGCTCGGCCTTTTGCCATTCCCGGTAGCGGCTGCGGCGCCGGGCGGCAGCCTCCTGTTTTTTCTTCTTCACTCCGGCGTAGTATTCGGCAACTTCCGGGAATATCTGAAAAGCATTCTCCGGATCGCCTCCCAGGTTGAGGATCGTCTTTTCATAGGAAGCGCCGGCCTTGCTCAGCGGCTGGCCGTGGGTCTCTACTTCCCGCTCGAAAGAATGGCCATCTTCGGTGACGGCGCCCTTCCCCATGATGGTCTTGCCGATGATCAGAGACGGCCTGCCGGTTTCGGCCACCGCCGCCTGCAGGGCCTGCCGGATGGCATCCTGGTCGTTTCCTTCAATGGTTTGCACGTGCCAGCCCCAGGCTTCGTATTTCTTTGCCGTATCCTCGTCCATCACCTGCGAAACTACCGACGAGAGCTGGATGTCATTGGCGTCGTAAAACATGATGACGTTGCCCAGCCCCAGAAAGCCGGCGGTGCGGCCCGCTCCCTGGGAAATCTCCTCCTGGATGCCGCCGTCGGATATATAGATGAAGGCCTTATGCTCTGCTACCTCCCCGAAACGGGCGGCGAGGAAGCGCTCCGCGATGGCGCTGCCGATGGCAAAGCTGTGCCCCTGCCCCAGAGGGCCGGAGGTGTTCTCCACCCCACGGGAAAGGTCGATTTCCGGATGGCCGGGCGTGACGCTGCCCCACTGCCGGAAATTCATCAGGTCTTCCGTGGTATAAAAGCCGAAGAGGTGCAGGATGGAATACAACATGGGAGACATATGCCCCGGGTCCAGGAAAAAGCGGTCCCGGAACGGCCAGCGGGGGTCGTCCGGGTCAAAAGCCAGAAATTCGGAAAAGAGGATGTGGATGAAATCAGCTCCTCCCATGGCGCCGCCGGGATGCCCGGAATTGGCGCGTTCAACCATAGCCGCCGATAAAATGCGTATGTTGTCCGCCGCGCTCCGGCCTATGGAGGTGTCTATGGAATCCATTGGTAATTTTTTTCAATTCGTGAATGAGCGACAAAAATAGGGAGCCCCCACAGATTACTGAAGCGCTCCGCCACAAAAAAAGGATTTTCACCAGAATTTGATCGCCCCAAAGGCCTTTCAGGGTAAAAAAAGTACGCCAGGGCCATTTCCGGCGCCGCCTGATACACAAAAAATATGAAAAAATCGTTGCAATTGAAACAAATTGTATTTATCATTGTATTCGGAAACAAAAATTTCAGAAATGACGAACACTTTTGTTTTTGAAGCATTTCAGACTGTCCCGGTGGTCAGCCTTAGTGAGATGACTCCCTATATGCAGGTGTCGGAAGATAACGGCCAGGCCTTCCCCATCCCGGGAGAGGAATTCAACTTCATGCGCCTGGACCTCAGCCGGGCCGTCATCCGCCATCCGGCCCATACCTTTTTCGTTCAACTCACAGATGACGGCCTGGCCGGCGCCGGCTATACCTCCGGCAATATCGTCATCGTCGACCGGCAGGCCAGCCCGCGAAACAAGGACATCATCGTAGCTTACCTGGAAGGGGAGTTTGTCATCCGCCGGCTGAAAGTCATCGAAGAGCAGCCCTGGCTGGAATCCGACGAAGATTTGCTGGAAATCGAGCCGGATGCTTCCTTCAGCATCTGGGGGGTGGTGAAGGATATGATAAGAATTTAAACTGAATTGTGACAGATATTAAACCTTGAAACAATGGATAAGAACGTAGTTGGCTGGTTCGAGATCCCCACCAGCAATATGGACAGGGCGGTCAAATTCTACGAAGCCGTAATGGGATATGAACTGTCCCGCCACCAGATGGGCCCGCTCGATATGGCCTGGTTCCCCTGGGTAGAAGGCGGTATAGGCTCTCCCGGTTCCCTCGTGTACCATAAGGAAGCCTACAAACCTTCTATGGACGGCGCCCTGGTCTATTTCACCGCCTTTTCGGGCGACCTGAACAACGAACTCTCCCGCGTGGAGCCCAATGGCGGCAAAGTGCTCGTTCCAAAGACCCAGATCGCCGAAGACTACGGCTATATGGGTGTCTTTATGGATACGGAGGGCAACAGGGTGGCGCTGCATTCGAGGAAATAAAAGCGAACAGGAGCTGAGCCATCCCGGATTTGCACAAAGGCTGATTCAAAAGGGGTGTTGGGATACCCAGCCCAACCCATTCAGGCTGGCGCTGATGCTTTGCCCCGGCGGCAGGCCCTGTTGATGCTGGAGAACCATCCAAATCCGGGACAAGGCGCCTTTCCTCGTATCCCCTTCAAGGGCGCCCCGAAGCGGCCCCCGTCCTTTGTTGTTCTATTTTCGGGATGGCTTCTTCCAGCGGTTCTTCGGCTAATTGCTGTTCCGTTTTTTTTTCCGGGGCGGCGGCCTCGTCTTTTCTTTTCCTCCACAAGGAGAACATCACGCCGATAGAAAGAGACAGGGCGATGACTCCGAGGGATAACCATTCCGGCATCTCTACATGATGTACCAGCAGCATTTTTACGCCCACGTAGGCCAGGATGAACACCAGGGAGTATTGCAGATACCGGAATTTGTCGATGATGGAAGCCAGTACGAAATAGAGGGAGCGAAGGCCAAGGATGGCAAAGATATTGGAGGTGAATACCAGGAAGGGGTCTGTCGTGATGGCAAAGATGGCGGGGATGCTGTCAAAGGCGAACATGATATCCGTCGTTTCCACCACCAGCAGGGCAATGAACAGGGGGGTGGCGGCAAGGATATGCCTGCGGCGGACAAAGAAGTGCTCTCCTTCGAACTGTTTGGTGACCGGAAAAAAGCGCTTGGCCCATTTGATGACCGGATTTTTATTGGGGTGGACCCCTTCATCGGTAGCCCACATCTTGTAAGCGGAATAGAGCAGGAAAAAACCGAAGACGTAGGTGAGCCAGGCGAACTTCTTGATCAGTATCACTCCCAGGCCGATCATCAGCCCCCGGAAGAAGAGGGCGCCCAGTATGCCCCAGAAAAGAACGCGGTGCTGGTATTGCCGGGGAACCTTAAAATAGGCGAAGATCATCGCAATGACGAAGATATTGTCCATGCTCAGCGATTGCTCCACCAGATAACCGGTCAGGTATTTCAAGACTGCCGTCTGGCCGCTGAGGCCGTCCGCGTTGGGCACCCATTCGTTTCGGTAAGCAAAAAAGACGAAAATGCTGAACAGCAGGGAAAGGCTCACCCACAGGCCCGTCCATCCGAGGGCTTCCCGGGTGGTTATGGCGTGCGGGTTTTTATTGAAAACACCCAGGTCGAGTGCAAGTAAAATAAAGACTAAAGCGAGAAATCCTATCCAAATGGCCATTCTACTCTTTTTTACAGCTTTCCCTTGAGACTGGTTTTCACCGTAAAGATACGGCCTCGAGCCGGAATATTCGGCCGAATATCTAAAATCGTAAGCTGTACAGTGATGTCCGCAGTTATAAAAGCTATTTGCCGGGCAATTGTTCACCCATTTGAGAGTACGTGTGAAAGCTGCTTTTTGTTTTGATCTATGCTATGGCAGCGCCATAATTTTAATATAAGCGATAGGCATAGATTGTAGCGCCATAGCCGGTAACGGCCAGCCGCTCTCCTTCCCGCTGCGGCGCCAGCCCAAAGGGGGTATCGCCGGGCAGGGGGAAGCCGGGCAGCGGGGCGCCGGTGCTGTCAATGATGGATATCTTCCGGCTTTCCCGGTGCAGAAGGCCGATCCAGCCGGCTTCGCCCTGAGGCAGTATAAAGGCCGTATCGGCGGGTAGTTCCAGTTGTTCGGAAAGATAAGTGGCAAATTTCAGGCCATCGTAATAACGCACCGCCAGTTCCTGCCCGCGATAGGCCAGATAGTCTTTCCTTTCATCGCCGGTAAGCCCGATAAAGAGAAAGCGGGCGCCCGTTTCCAGGTTGGGCATCAGCTTCAGCCTGAAGTAGCCGCCCTGAAAATTTATGATATGCCCCATGCCTCGTTCATCGCCCAGAGCGATGCGCTCCATGCCGCCCTCTGCCTGAAAGAAGGGCGGCGAATGGAATCTCGCCCCCGTTTTCACGGGTTCGAAGCGGAACTCGCCGTCCCGGCGAAAAGCGTACAGGCTGCCTGCTTCGCTCAGGGCCAGGATAAAATCCATGTTATCTTTCTGAAAATGCGCCATCGGTTGCCGGACGAGGCTGTCGGTTTTTTCCTGAGGGCTCCAGCCAGGCAGGGGCAGGCCGCGGTGGTTGTAGCCATAAATCCTGCCATTCTTACAGGCCACGAAAAAGTGATACCGCCCCTGCCCTTCAAAATCCACTGCCAGCAATGGGCTGCTGGCGGTATCCGGCAGGGCCAGGGGAAAGTTCGCCTTCGGCTTTCCGTTCTGGTCCCGGAAATGAATGTGGGTGGGGGTAGTGAAGGCCATACTCCAGGCTCCCCCTTTATTACCCGGCAGCAGGGATATTCCCCCTATGACTCCGCCCTCCATGCGGCGTTTCCAGAGGTGTTCTCCCTTGGCCGAGAGGAGGTAGAGGCTGTGGGCTTCATCCTGTACCAGAAAACCGGCTCCCTGCCCGCTCAATGGGAAAGGCTGGACGGCTGAGGCCACGGTGGTATCCAGTGTGGCGCTCCAGGCGATATCAGGAGCAGGAGGCATGGTTTTTCCGCTCCGGGGCAGGGCGCGCCCCCGGAGGCCGCCATCCGGATCTACCGTCAACATGAGGGCTTCGAAGGGTTTGAGCAGGGCTGCCGCCGCCTCCTGTTGCTGCTCAAGGTAGGCAGGCAGGCGAAAGTGCAGCAGGCTGGCGTTGGCAAAGCCCCACATGGTATGCGCCCGGGGCTGCAGGCCTGCCCATAGCCGCAGGAAAGCCTCATCCTGCACTATGGCCTTGCCGGCCAGCACACTCCTTGCCAGTTGTTCGAGCACCAGCTTAGAAGGGGCAAAGGCCACATAATCGCCGAGAACCATAAAAAAAGGGTTCTTCATCTCCTCCCCCAGCGGATGGAGCAGCGTATCGGCGCGCAGCCGCGTGATGCGGAAGGACTGGAAGTCGTAGGCCTCCAGGACGCCCAGTTCCTGGGCCAGGCCATCCAGAAAGGGATGGGCATCGGCTTCCTGCCCGATGGAAAGCAGCAGGAACTGGTTAGCGGCCTCATCGCCGGGCAGGGCCATGGAAGCCAGGGCCATTTCAGGGCCTATCCAGGGCGCCAGGTATTTGCCGAAAGGCTGCTGCGCTATTGTTTCCGGGAAACTGCCCACCGGCCTGCGGAAGCACCAGGCCAGGTTGTCCGGCAGGTAGTTCAGCATGGCGCCGTCGGCTTCGCCTTCGGGCATATCCGCTGCCCAGGGGCCGCGGCCCTCTACCCTTCCTCTGATGTCGAGGGTGTCGCCATTTTTTTCAAAAGAAAGGTCGAAGGCCTCGCAATGAGGCTCCAGCCGCCGGATGGCCTGCCTGATCGGCCCTCCCCAGATGCCGGAACCCAGGCTCATCAGGTTATCCACCCGCAGGTACAGGCGTTGCCGGCCGCCCACCGACGGCAGCGCCCAGGCAGAAAGCTCCTCTTTCAGCTCGGTAATGCTGGCTTCTACCTGCACCGGCAACCGCCCCAGCAGCAAAAGGTTGCGGCAACGGGCCAGGGCCAGGCCGGAACCCTCAGGCGAAGAGAGCCGCCAGACGACCTCGCCGCGAAAAACGGTGGCCTCGCTTTGATATTCCGCCAGGGCCTGTTCCAGGGGAAAGGACGGCGCTTCCGCAACCATCGATAAGGCCAACTGGCCGGAGCCCAGGTTGTGCACCATCCATTCCGCATCCGGCGGAATGGCCCCTCCGGCCTGCTGAAAAAAATACCTGAAAGCCGAAAAATCCTGCCGAAGTTCCGGAAAAGCATCAAAAAGGACAGCCGTTTTTACAGAATCCATGCCGGATTCCATAGCTTTATCAACGGGAAAACCGAAGATGGCCCCAGCCGTACCCGGCACCGCCTCGGCAGGCCGGTAAGGATACCACCAGGATTGGTAGGCTACCACGGCAAAAAGCAGGGAGAAGGCCAGGCCGGCGATCCACCACCGAAATTTTAAGAGCAAATTGACAATAGATTGTTCCATTTGCGTTAGATTGCGATATTCTAAAACGACACCAAACCGGCATTAAATATAAAAACAACTACGAATGAGAAAAACCTTTCTTCGACTCGGCAGTTTTCTGGCGCTGCTGGCCGTTGCCCTGGGGGCTTTTGGCGCCCACATCCTGAGAAGCGCCCTCTCTGCCGATAGCCACCACACTTTTGAGATCGGCGTCCGCTACCAGTTTTACCATGCCCTGGCCATCATAGCGGTCGGCATCCTGCTGTATTTTCGCCGCACACCCATGCTGCCCCGTGCCGGCTGGCTGTTTTTCGGAGGAGTGATCCTTTTCTCCGGCTCCCTGTACCTGATCGCCCTCAGCGAGGTCCTCGATTTCAAAGCCGCCCTCCTGGGGCCGGTGACCCCCATAGGGGGCGTCCTGTTTATGCTGGGATGGGCCGCCCTGCTCTGGTCAACTTATGAAGAGAGCGAGCGGGCCTACCGAAGCCGGCAAAGGGAACATCACCAGGCCGGGCAGGAGGAAGAGGGCATGTAAAAAGCCTCGCGCGCGCCGCCCGTGCCGGCCACTCAAAGCCTGCCATTCCTCAATTGTCAGCCAGCCTTTGCGTTGAAAAGGTTTGCCTGGATTTCTTTTGTAGTTGTAAAGATTCCTTTAATTTAGCAGCCAGATAAACCAATAAAAAACAAAATTCAACCAACATGAAAAACTTATTCATTGCTGCGGCCATTGCTTTTATGGCCTCCAGTTGCGCCGCTTTCTTTGGCGGCCCTGTCGTAGGTAGCGGTTTTATTTACTCCGATTATAAAGCCCCGATCACCGCTACCGCCAACCCTGTGGCCAGCAAAGTGGGCACGGCCGAAGCCACTTCCATCCTGGGCCTCGTGGCCACCGGCGACGCCAGCATTGATGCAGCGGCCAAAAAGGCGGGCATTAGCCGTATCTCTCACGTCGACTTTCAAACCTACAGCATTCTTGGCATCTTCGCCAAGTACACGGTTTACGTTTATGGTGAATAGAGCGGCATAAACTGCCCGCAGAATTAGCCTCATGAGCGTTCGCCCTGGGGCTAATTCTTTTTTTAACATTTCCCAACGCCGGCCACAGCCCTGCAGGAATGACAAAACTCAAATACATACTCGCCGGCCTGGTTATCCTGGCCGCCCTTGCTCTGCTGGTGATCAGCCGCCTTCCCGGAGAAGAGGCCTCAACAGCAGGCAGGATATCTCTCAGTTATGACATCTGCCTCAGCGCCGGCGCCGGCTACCGGGCCATGGATGAAGATACCGCCCGCCTGGCCTACATGCGGCAGTACTGGGCAGACAGCAGCAGCCAGTTCTTCTCCAAAACCCTGCTCAGCCCGGAAGGAGACACGCTCTTCATATCGGTGTTCAACAATGCTTCTCTAAAAAAAGCACAGGAACTGCTGCTTGCCGCCGGCTTTGAAACCCTGCTCGCCGAACGGGCACAGGCCGCCGGCAATTCCGCCATCAGTATCCTGGCGCGCTCTGCCGACGGCCGCTTCTTCCTGCGGCGACTCATCGGCTCTGCCCGGCATAAAACCGTTACCATGGCCGACCTGCCCGGCGCCGACAGCACCGGCCTGCAGCAGAAATTCCATAGCGGCGCCTTCCTCAAAATTGTCGAAAAATGCCTCTGAAACTGATCATAACCATCGCCCTCAGCAGCAGCTTCTGCCTGGCCGCTGCCGCACAGAGCTCCTCAAAATACCTCAAATCGATGAAACAGGAGGGCTACACCTTGTACTTTATCACTCCGGCCAGCTTCAAGGCCCCAAAGGGAAAAATACAACTGGAGGCTGACTTTACCTTTCAGTACCACGGCAGCAGGCCGGAGGAGGTGTCCCTCAGGTTTTCTATATTTTCCAAAGCGCCCCTCCGGGAAATGGAATACCTCTCCTTTCAGGAAGGAACGGAAATCCTCGGCAGGTCGGCAGGCTCTGAACTGATGTTCCTCGAACAACGCAAAGGCCGCTGGCATGCCCGCTTTGCCACCCACATCCCCTACTCCACCCTGATGAAAATGCTGGAAGCCGGCGAAGATCTGAAAATCCGCTTTCACAACCGGGATACCGATATCGTTTTTCCCGCGGGAAAACATTGGAGGAAGGCCTCCGCCGTAGTGAAGGAAATATTGAAGGCGGAAACAGGGGGCGGGTAATTCCCTGTGATGGGCTTTAAGAACAACAGCAGGGATCAGAATCCTTGATCTTTTTTCATTTGTTGCCGGTTGCCTGCCAACAAACAACAAACAACAAAATCACTACATGAACTTCGACCTCAGCCCGCAGGAACGCCGGGAATTGTGGGAATTGCTGCTCTCGCAGCTCGAGCGCTACTATGCCCACACCGCTGATCTGCCGGCCAGCCCCGCTCTGGCCCCCCGGGAGGTGACAGCGCTGGCAGAAAAATACAACCTCGGCAAAGGAATAGCTCCCCGGGAGGCCATTGCCCATGTGCTGGAAGGCCTCACCAGGTATGCCGTCCATACGCCTCACCCCATGTATTACGGCCTGTTCAACCCCCGCGCTGCTTTTCCCGGTATCCTGGCGGACACCATCACCGCCACGTTCAATCCGCAGATGGCTGCCTGGAGCCACAACCCTTTCGCAGCGGAAGTGGAAAATTTCCTGCTGCGGGAACTGGGGCAAAAGTTCGGCTTCCCCAAAGAGAATGCCGACGGGGTGTTTGCCAGCGGAGGGGCTGAAGCCAACCTGACGGCGGTGCTGTGCGCTCTCAACCACCACTTTCCGGATTATGCCAATGCGGGGCTTACCGGCATCGGTAAAAGGCCGGTGATGTATTGCTCTGCCGAGGCCCACCACTCGGTCATCCGGGCGGGGAGGGTCGCCGGGCTGGGGCTGGATGCCGTCAGGCCCATCCCGGTTGATGCCGGGCAGCGGGTGCGGGCGGAACTGCTGGAGGAGCAGATAAAAAAAGACCGGGCCGCAGGTTTTCACCCCTTTCTGGCCATTGCCACCGCCGGGGCGACCGGCGCCGGCGCCATCGACCCCCTGCCGGAGATCGCCGCCCTGAGCGAGCGCTACGGCCTGTGGCTGCACGCCGATGCCGCCTACGGCGGCGCCCTCATCCTGGATGAAACGCAAAAACATCTGCTCAGGGGAATAGAAAGGGCCCATTCCATCACTTTCGACGCCCACAAGTGGCTCTCGGCGCCCATGGGCGCAGGCATGTTCCTCACCCGCCTGCCGGAGATTCTCAGCCGCAGCTTCCGCATCACGGCCGATTATATGCCCAAAGAGGCGCAGCAGATGCCGGTAACGGACCCCTTCACGCATTCCATACAGTGGTCCCGGCGGTTCATCGGCCTGAAGTTGTACCTCTCGGCGCTGTTCTTCGGATGGGAAGGCTACGGGGAAGTGATCCGCCATCAGAGCAGCATGGGCAGCCTGTTGAAGGAAGAACTGCAGAAGAACGGCTGGAAGCTGTACAACGAAACGGAACTGCCCATCGCCTGCTTCATGGATCCGGCCTGTGAACAGGAATCCGGCTTCGCCCGGGCTGTAGCCGACAAGGTGTTGAGATCGGGCAAAGCATGGATATCAGTGTATCCGGTGGGAGGCCTGGAAACCCTGCGGGCCTGCATCACCAATTATGCAACGGGGGAAAAGGAGGTAAGGGAGTTAGTGAAACTGCTGAATGCCTGCCGGTTGGAGCATTTGAACGGCTTAATGCTTTAATTCTTTCAGGGGCAGTTCCATTCCCGGCATCACTTCTTCGCCGGTGAGAACCCGCCCCTCGAAACCGGTTATCTCCTCAACGGGCTGGCCTTCTCTGTATATCCAGGCTTTTTCAATATACCGGGCCGTATTGCAGAAGTGCAGTAAGCGGACGTTCTTTTGTGACGGAAGTTCCCATCAGTTCGATCAGTAACTTGATAAGCCCTTTAAGATAAGGAAAATTAGCGAGAAACTCCCGGTCACACCAAATCTTCCTCCTCCTCCTTCCTTCGGTTCTGCCACCAGTACAAACCAATACCCCCGACGACGAGGTAGGGCATGGCCAGCATAAAAAGAATGCCCTTGTTGAGCCCCCGGCCGTCCGTACCGCCATTTTTCAGGTTGCTCTCTGCCGACATGCGGCACATGGGGCACTGCGCCTGCGCCGGGCTGCCCGTTCCAACGCTCAGCGCCAGGGCCAGCGCCAGCATGCTCAGGTATTTCGTGATGCGGGTCTTCATATTTTTTTATTTAGCGTCGCTCTTTCGTGAGAAAACACATACAATACCCCTGTAGTTATTCCACCCAGCCATCCAGCCATCCCCCCCTACGGATAATAAGGCATCAGCATATAATACGCTACCGGCCCGGTGACCGCCACATAGAGCCAGACGGGGAACACCCACCTTGCCATTCTGCGGTGCCGCTCGTACTGGCCGGTATAAGCCCGGATAAAGGTAAAGAGAATAAAGGGGAAGATCAATGCCGCCAGCACAATATGGCTCAGGAGTAAGGCCAGGTACCAGCTGCGGGTACTGCCCACGGCCGCCATCTCTTCCGCACTGAGGCTGCCGTCGCGGTTGAGGTCGCCGTAGAGGGTTTCAGGAGTGGTGAAGTGGTAGGCCACGTAAGACAGCAGGAAGAGCGCCGACAAGCCCAGGGCCAGGTAGATACTCCGGCGGTGCGCCCTGATGTTTTTCCGCCGGATGAAATAAAAGGCGGCCAGCAGCACCACGGCCGTCAGGGCGTTGACAGTGGCGTGGAAAGGAGGCAGGAAACTGAAATCCCAGCCCTCGGGCAGGGGGATTTTCACCCGCCGCATCATGCCTACCAGCAGCAGGACGACGCCGGTGAGTATCCAGGCGGCAGAATTCAGCCGTTTGGCCAGTCGCAGGTTTCGCTCCATGGTCGTTTACTTTTCAACTTCGCGTTCGAAGATCAGCTCTTTGTCTTTTTTGGGTGGAATATTCAGGGTGATGTGTTTTACGAGGCGTTTGAGGCTTTCCTCCTCCCGCATGTCGTAGAACCCGCGCACCATCAGGCTGTCGGCAAAGAAAAGCAGGCTGTTATTGGCCAGGCTCATGCCCTTTTCTTCGAAGGGAAACCGACAGGCATCGGCAAAAGCCTTCGCCTGCCCCGGCGGCATGGCGAGATAAAAACACTGTTCCTCATCCATGAGCTTGTTGCCGGCGGCAAACTGCAGCAGGCGCTGCCGGGCGGAGGCGGAGGTGTCGGCGGAAAAAGAGAGGAAGAAAATATCATCCCGTTCATTGAACTGCTCGTGCAATTTGGCCAGCTTTTCGGCATACAAATCCTCGTAGTTGCCGGAGAAGAAATGGCCCACCGCCAGGCCCCCGGCAAAACGCCGGGAGGAGACCAGGCTGTCATTGATATTTACCAGCGTAAAGTCCGGCATTCTGCCATAATCCTTGAGCTCCTGCATGGCCTGCAGCCGGTAGTCCAGCCCGGTGCGCAGGTAATACCAGGAACCCAGCGGGAAGACGACCAGGAGCAGGAACAGGCCGGCGAGTTGCAGCAGGCCCATCTGGCCGGTTATCTTGGTTTTTGCCATTTTGTTGGTTCGTTGTTCTCAATTTAACAATGAAACATCCTTGTTGGGGGATTGTTGCCGGAGGGAAAACGCTTTACGAAATTTCGACAATCGCCAGTTCAAAGGCGGAAGGTTTTTTAAAGTGTGACTTATAGTC
>CAZAXA010000044.1:19658-20788 GCA_964488965.1 uncultured Phaeodactylibacter sp.
TGACTTATAGTCATCAAAAAACCATTTTTACACCCGACAAGTGTTTTTAATATATGGCCTACAGTGAATCGGAACGGGAAAAGCTGGTAGCCTTTGGTTTGACAGTCAAAAAACTGAGGGAAGCAAAGGGGTTGTCCCAAATGGAGCTCTCCTTCAGAGCAGATCTGGATCGAACTTATATCGGTTCTCTGGAACGCGGGCACAGAAATGTTTCCCTACTTAACCTGATAAAAATTGCCGATGCGCTGGACGTTCATATTTCAAATTTATTTGAATGGGCGCCAGAGAAAAAATGAATCCGGCCTTTGGTATTCCTCCCAAATCGAAAGCACACCTCACCCCTCCACAGGACATTGCGAAACGGCTCCAGGTATTGATCGGTGAAACCTTCCCCTTAACTGGAAAGATGCGGACGGACGGTTCCAATATGCGCAAGCTGGTAGCTGCAACGCTTGAAAGTTTTCCTCTTCCGGAGCCGGGCGACGCCTATTTCGTTTTGCCTTGATCAGGGTCAGTACAATAACGCAACGGATAGAATCTGTACTAGTGCCTCCGGCACCAGCCATCGTGGACTTGAGCGCATTATAGTGTTTCTCCCAACTTTCTGAGTTTATGCCCGAGAAGCGGGAATATAAATTCCCGCGTAGCAGCGCAGGAATTTATATTCCTGCTGCTCTGCCCAGGATGCAGAAACTCAATTTGTGAGGAGATTCACTATAGTACTTGCCACGTTTTGTCAGGCCTTGAGGCTCCAGCCAGGAAAAACCCGCTGACCAATAGGCCAGAGTCCGGGTTGTCTAAATCTTACTGGGTGCAGAGGTTTCTAACTAACCTCCTGACGATAAAAAAAACAGGAGCCGCTCTGACAGAGGTCGGAGCGGCTCCTGTTTTCGTACCAGAAGATTTGCGTCCTGACAATACCTTACAACTCCAGCATATACGTATCCTCCAGTAACATGCTCTCCTGCCTGGCGCCTCCTTCATCCACCTGTTCGGCATTCTTCTCCTTAATCTGCTCGCGGCGGTTCTTCCAGGAATCTCCTTCCTGGAAAAAGGCGATGACGGCCCAGATCAGCAGCACGGTGGGCAGCAGAACGCTCATGGCCAGCCCTTTCACCTCATAGCGCATG
>CAZAXA010000045.1:0-20754 GCA_964488965.1 uncultured Phaeodactylibacter sp.
AACGGAAAATCTTCGGCCTTGTAAACCCGGAAGTGGTTTTGCTGTTCCCGGAGAAAGCGGCAGGCAGCTTCCCTGTCTTCTCCCTCTTTCATATAGACGTGGGCCAGGGCGCCGTTATTGGCGATAAAGTACTTTTCCTCCTGCTGCAGGGGGTCGATGTTGATCAGTTTGTCCGGTGAAACATCGATCATACCATGGTCGGATACGATGATGATATTGACGGGCAGGCCCGTGTTTTTCACTCCCTCAAAAAGCTGCCCGAGCGCCTCGTCCAGTTTCATCAGAGTGGCGCCGATGTTTTCATCGTCGCTGGGGCCGTAGCGGTGGCCGGCGTCGTCCATATCCGAAAAATACAGGGTGATCAGGTGCGGGCGTTGTGCTTCCGGCAGGGCCAGCCAGTCCAGTGCCTGCCGTACGCGCGTTTCGTTGGGAGTAGTTCCCTCGTACCTGAAGTAATAGGAGGGCCGCTTCCCCTGTATGTCCGCCTCCGAACCTACAAAGAAGTAGCTGGCGGCAACCATGCCGTTTTGCTCAACATTCACCCACAGGGGAAGGCCGCCGTACCAGCTTCCGTCTTCTACCGCCTCCCGCTTGCTGATCCTGTACAGTTCTCCCCGCGCCGGGTCATAAAACGTATTGTCTACCAGGCCGTGGTTTTCCGGATACAAACCCGTGGCGATGGTGTAATGGTTGGGAAAGGTCTTGGAGGGATAACTGGAGATCATGGAAGCGGCCTGTACTCCTTCTTCGATAAAGGCGAGAAGATGGGGCGGCCGGAAGCGTTTCACATAATCGTATCGAAAGCCGTCACAGGAGATGAGGATCACGCAGGGCTTGCCGAAGTGCTCAGGGCGGTTGGCCTGCGCCCGGCAGTGGTGGCTGAAAAGAAAAAGAAGGGCGAGAGAAAAAAGAATACGCATGAGTTCAACTGGTCGGCTTATGGATAAAATGGCTAATTGCAGCATTAAAGAAGCTATTCCTGTTCGGAAATCTGCAGCGCTTCGAACAATTCATCCAGTTCGTCGAAAGACTTGAACCCCACTTTCTCTTCCTCGCCTCCGCGAATGTTGATGCCGTAGGGCTGCAGGAACCCGAGAACCTCCTCCAGCATTCCGGCATTGAAGTCCATGCTGAGGATGATGCGGAATTCCCGGCACAGGGCCTTGAGTTGTTCTCGTGTTTCTGTTCCCAATGCTTCCCATCCGATGCCGTTTTTGTCGAGGTTGAGTATATAGGCCTCCACCCAATGCGCCTGTTCCTTCATTTGTCCGGCGGCGGCGGCCAGGCCGGCGGGAGTTTCCAGGATGATCTCCAGCAGGGCCGGCGCCTCATAGGCATGCAGGAGTTGAAGGGTTTCGATGTCAGTAAACATAGAAATCTGAACGGCCTCCAGTTCCATCAGGCCGGCAGCCTCGAGAATCTCCCCGGCAGGCAACAGGGGAAATTCACCTACTATCTTCACGCCGTCCACCCATTCTTTGATGGCCTGCACCGCCTCCGGCCGGATATAGGCATCAGAGCTGCTGTCGAAGCTGAAACCCAACCATTCTACCTCCCAGGCGGCGAAATAACGTGCATCAGTCAGGTTGGTCACGGAACCAGCCTTCACTTTTGTCCTGAGCATAAAACAAATATTGCGCTGAGTTGTCGTATTTTACCAGATGTATTCGAACAGCAACAAAAGTAATCAATAAAATGCCGAACCCCACCTACTATGACCTTGTTTATGCCGTCGTGCGGCATATTCCCCGGGGCAGGGTGAGCACCTACGGCGCCATTGCGGATTACCTCGCCCTTGGTTCCGCCCGCATGGTAGGCTGGGCCCTGAATAAGAGTTTCAGCGGCGACGGTGTGCCGGCCCACCGCGTCGTCAACAGCAGGGGAGAGCTGAGCGGGCGCAACCACTGGCCCGGGCCGTCGATGATGCAGGAAATGCTCGAACAGGAAGGCGTAACCGTTGTGGGCAACTGCGTACAGAATTTCGACGCGCTTTTCTGGAACCCGGCGGACGGGCTGGGCGACGACTTCGAACCATTCTGAAAGAACACCAAATATTGACATATGAAGAAAAAAGCATTGTTTAGCATTCTAACCCTTGCCCTTTCCTGCAAAGGAGCGTAATGATAAAATAGCAGGAAAAAGGTTGGAAAACCGAAAATTTTTTTTAAAAAACCGGGCAATAATGCCCGGCCCTTTGTAGTTAAATAGGTGAATTTCAAGGGAAATTTACTAACCAAAATCCAGTGTATGAAGCAAAAGTTTACATCTGATGATCTTGTCAATTACCTTTACAATGAGGTTGGCGCCACCAAGCGGCTCGCTATGGACGAGGCGTTGTGCGAAAACCTCGAGCTGAGGGAAGAATACCGGAGCCTGAGGGAAGCTTACCAGCAACTGCCCAAGGTTACTTTCCGGCCCTCTTCTCCTTCCATTCACCGTATCCTGAAATACAGCGAAAGGACAGCCCTCGAAAAGCACGCCTGACCAAAGCCGCGCTTTTCCCAAAAGCCCTTGGCCGGTTACTGCCAAGGGCTTTCTTTTTGTTCCTCCCCTTTTCCTTTCCTGCCGGTTTTTTGCAAATTTTACTCAAAACTCAGCAAAATGGTATCTTAAGCTTGTTTTAGTTCAACAAAATATTTATTTTTGTAGTCTATCGAAACAAAAAGTTGAATAAATCACACCTCAAATGTCCGAAATCAACAAACAAGACCGGGAAGCGAAACTGAAAGCGCTTCAATTGACGGTCGACCGGCTGGAGAAGACCTATGGAAAGGGCACCATCATGCGGCTGGGCGACCAGAACGTGATCGAAGTAGAAGCCATCCCCTCTGGCTCATTAGGCCTCGATATTGCCCTGGGGGTAAACGGCTTCCCCCGTGGCCGGGTAGTAGAGATATACGGCCCCGAATCCTCGGGTAAGACCACCCTGGCAATCCACGCCATAGCAGAGTCCCAGAAGCAAGGAGGCATCGCCGCCTTCATCGATGCCGAACACGCCTTCGACCGTTCTTATGCCAAGGCGTTGGGCGTCGACACGGAAAACCTGCTCATCTCTCAGCCCGACAACGGCGAACAGGCGCTCGAGATCGCTGAAAACCTCATTCGGTCCGGCGCCATCGATATCATTGTCATTGACTCGGTCGCCGCACTGGTGCCCCGTTCAGAGATCGAAGGCGAGATGGGGGATTCCAAAATGGGCCTGCAGGCCCGCCTCATGTCTCAGGCCATGCGTAAACTGACGGCCACCATCGGGCGGACGGGCTGCTGCTGTATCTTCATCAACCAGCTTCGGGAAAAGATCGGCGTCATGTTTGGCAACCCGGAGACGACCACCGGGGGTAATGCCCTGAAGTTCTACGCCTCCATGCGGTTGGATATCCGCCGCTCCGGTTCGGCGATCAAGGATAAAGAGGGCAACGTGGTAGGCAACCACGTTAAAGTAAAGGTCGTTAAAAATAAGCTGGCGCCTCCCTTCCGCGTGGCGGAGTTCGATATCATGTTCGGGGAAGGCATCTCCAAAACGGGAGAGATCGTCGACCTGGGCGTCGACCACGATATCATTCAGAAAAGCGGCGCCTGGTACAGCTACGATGATGCCAAGATCGCACAGGGCCGCGAAGCAGCCAAGCAGTTCCTGGATGACAACCCGGAAATGGCCGCTATGATCGAAAAGAGGATCAAGGCCAAGATACTGGGCCTGCCCCTGGAAGACGAAAGCGCCAGGAAAAACGGCAAGCCGAAGAAGGAGGAAAAGGAAGAAGCCTAGCGGTTATTCCTATTCCTTCCAGCGGAAGGTCTCTATCATGTGCAGGATATCTTCCTCTACGAATTTGTAAACCGGCCTTAGCGAATCGGGGCGCGCCTGAGTATTGAAGTACAGCGCGCCTCGAAGGAAGTGCTTCGTGCTGTCCGTTACGTAAAATTGAAATGGCGAAGCTGCCGGCCCTTCTATGATGAATGCAAAACCATTTACATTACCTTCTTTTTTAATGGGCGCCTCCTGGATGAAGTTGGCCTTTTTATTGTGCCACGCTGCCAGTTCAAAGGCGTCGCTTTTCAGTTTTTCATAGGCGCCCTCCCCTTCAATGGGGTAATAACTACAATAAAGGCGGCTGTCGAAAGCGGGAATAAAGAGGTCAAACCAGCAGGGATGGGCTGGTTTTTCACCGAAGAACAGAGTGTCCTGTTGTATTTCGGCATAGCGGGGGTATTCAAAGGTAAAGTTACAGTAACTTTCGTCAAATAACTGGTAGGCCTTCTGCGGGTATTCCACTTTAGGGTAAGCCCTCGGGCGTGGAGTGTAGGAGGGTTCTTCTCTACAGGCGCCCACAAGAAAAAGAAGCAATGCCAGGACTGGTGAAAAAAGGTGTCTCTTCATATTGTTTTTTGATTCCGGATAACTCTTGACTTGAAAAATCCCGGGAAGATCACTGACGCTGCGGGAACTTCGTTCCCAGCGCGCTAAGGCTTTGGCAAAGTGAACAGGATTTGCTCGATGCGCCGCCTGCTTACTGAAACGATCTTAAAGCGAAATTGATTGTAGGAGATTTCTGCGTCGGCTTTGGGCAGATGCCCGGTGATCTCCAGGATAAGCCCTGCCATGGAATCCGCTTCTCCCTTGATCGCATCAAAAGTGTTGGTGTCAATGCCTACGATACGGCAGACATCATTGAGTAAGGTTTTGCCCTCAAAGAGATAGTTGTAATCGTCGATTTTTTTGAATACGACCTCTACCTCGTCATCAAACTCATCCTTGATCTCCCCGATCACTTCTTCCATGATATCCTCCAGGGTTACGATACCGGAGCTTCCGCCGTATTCGTCGACGACGATCGCCAGGTGGAGGTGTTCCTGCTGGAATTCTTTGAGCAGGTCATTGATCTTCTTCGCCTCGGGAACGTAGTAGACATCAGTCCGGATGAGTTGCTGCCATTCAAATTCTCTGCCTTCGTTGAGGTGGCCAAGCAGGTCTTTAACATAGAGGATGCCGGTAACGTTGTCGAAGTCATTTTCATAAACGGGAATGCGGGAATAACCGGATTCCCGGACCACCTTGAGCAATTCGTGGTAGTCGACCCGAAAGTCGGCCGCTACCACATCGACCCGCGAACTCATGATCTGTTTGACGGTGACTTCGCCGAATTTCACGATGCTTTTCAATATATCGACATCCTGGGCGGCGTCTTTTTCCTGGCTTACCGTCAGCTCGATAGCCTCATCGATATCTTCCCGGCTGGCAAGGCTGCCGGCCGTGGCTTTACTGGCCAGCCTTTGCTCAATGATCCGGGTCGTATTGACCAGGGCATTGCTCAATGGCCCCAAAACCCGGAGCAGAAACGTGATGGGGCGCGCCATTAACCTGGCCAACTGGAGGTTGTTGATCTTTGCATACACTTTAGGAGCGACCTCACCGAACAGCACCAAAAGGAAAGTAACCCCTACTACCGTTATGAGGAAGCCGATGAGCCACGACCAGTATGCAACCCTTTCCGGGCTGGGCGCCCCCCAGAGGCTGACTACGAAAAGGGCCCACTGGTCAAAGGCGCCTTTGGGAATGGTTTTCATCAGCACAAATTCCGAGAGGATGACAATAGCGATGTTGATGAAATTGTTGCTGATCAGGATAGTGGCCAGCAGGCGGCGCGGCTTATTCTTGAGGGCCAGGATCCGCTGGCTGGTGGGCCCGTTTTCCTGTTCGAGGCGTTCAAAGTCATTGGGGGTCAGAGAGAAAAAGGCCACTTCCGAACCAGAGACGAGGGCGGAACAGGCCAGCAGCAACAATATGACAGCAATACCCACGAAGATTCCCAGCGAGGGAAAGAATAGTAGTAAGAATGCAGGAAAAAAGCCGTAAAGCGGACTATCAGGTTCGGTTTCCAAGAACTAAGGGGTTAATTACACCATAAAAAAGCAGCCCGGTATGGGCCTGTACTTCCGGAGGAGGCCCGAAAAAGAAGAACGCCCGCACCCCTGCATACATCCATACCGGTATTTTGCTTTGCGCAGTAAGTACTGATATAAGATCAGAATGGCAGGTCATCATCTGCTATATTGCCAGGTTCCTCCGGCGCAGGGCTGGAGGGGTCATCGTCATTATCCAGCTTTCCCATTGCAGGGCGGGATTCGCCTTCCACGGAGGGGAAATAGCCGCCGGCGCTTCCGGGGGCGTCGTCGCGCTTTCCGCCGCTGATGATGCGAAAATAGCTGGCCACCACTTCTGTGGCGTAACGGGTATTTCCGTCCTGGTCCTGCCAGTTGCGGTGGGTCAGTTTACCCTCCAGATAAACACCCATGCCTTTTCTGAGCGTACTTTCCGCACGTTCGGCCAGTGTTCTCCAGACGACGATATCGTGCCATTCGGTTTGAGTCTGCCACTCGCCGCTTTTATCTTTGTATTTTTCATTGGTGGCGATGGAGAATTTGGCAACTACTGCCCCGTTTTCCAGCCGGCGCACTTCCGGATCACGCCCCAGGTTGCCAATCAATATCACGCGGTTTACCATCTCTTGTCAGAGCTGTTTTAAGTTTGTTGAAATTTGGGCTAAAGCAAGCTTTAAATATAGCGAATTCTCAGTGAGAACCCAAGGGAAAACCCATCTTTATCGCCTGGGTGAACCATCAGTTTCCCGTATCAAAAAAGGCTGAGTTGACTGCGGTCCAGGTAGCGGCCGATAATTTTTGGGAAGGCGAATTTACTCAAGTTTTTTTGATCTACCGACAGGAAGCCGCCGGAATTCACCCTGGCGCCGGCAGGCGGGCTTATTTCCCAGAAGGAAGCAATGACCTTCTGGTGGGTGAGTACCTGCTGATAGGGAGGGGAGGCCTGGCGGATGGCAATATCCTGGGGGCCGAACAGTTGCTTCCAGAGCACACTTTCCCTGACTTGCTTTTCGTCGCCGGGCCAGGGCAGTTCCAGCAGGGGGAATTCATACAGGTGCCGCCAGATATCCTTTTGGGTACGGCGGTTAAGCAGGGCCTGCCCCCGGTGGCAAATGACCAGGTAGTGGAAAAAGCGCCGGCGTTTTTCTATTCTTTTGGATTTTACAGGCAGGGCATCTGTTTTGCCTTCCCGGAAAGCGGCGCAGGCGCCGAGGAGAGGGCAGGAAGAACAATGCGGCGCCCTGGGGGTACACTGCGTGGCTCCAAAGTCCATGATCGCCTGGTTGTAATCAGCAGGATTGCTGAGGTCGAGCAGGCTTTGCGCCAGCCCGGCGAAGAGCTTCCGTCCGCCGGTGGTATCTGCCGGGGCGCCGATGCCAAAAAAACGGGAGAGCACCCGGAATACATTGCCATCAACTACCGCATAGGGCAGGCCATAGGCAAAAGAAGCGACAGCGGCTGCCGTGTAGGGGCCTACTCCGGGCAGCTTTCGGATGCCTTCGTAGGTATCGGGAAACCTGCCGCCCAGTTCGTAAGCAATGTGGCGGGCTGCAGCGTGAAGGTTGCGGGCGCGAGAATAATAACCAAGGCCTTCCCACAGTTTCATCACCTCGTCCAGCGAGGCATCGGCCAGGCGGCGGACAGTGGGAAACTGCTCGCGGAACCGTTCGAAGTAAGGCAGCCCCTGCTCCACCCTCGTTTGTTGCAGGATGACCTCTGACAACCATATCAGGTAGGGGTCCTTTTCGCCTTTCCACGGCAAAGGGCGGTGGCTCCGGGCAAACCATGCCATTAGCTGCTCCCTGAAGTACTGTTGCCTGAATTCCTGCATGGGGCAAATGTACAAATAATAAGACGGAGGCGAAATTAACCGCCCCCGTCTCCGACTTTCATTGTAAACTTAACGTGAGGTTTGAGGTTAAGGCTGAGGTTGAGCCCGGAGAACGCCTTGTGAACAGAATATATCCAGGGAAAGACGGTTCAGTATTGCTTCGTTGAGCCATCCTTGCTATTTATCCCCCTCAACCTCAACCTCAACCTCAACCTCAACCCGGCTTAAATTGCTGAAAAACAGGCTAATCAGGTCAAACCTCACGTTAAACTTATGTTTTTCGCGGCGAGCCCGGGCAGAGCAACTCATTGTGTTTGCTCTGCCAAACGGCTTGCCTGGTGCAGGATCAGTTGCTGGCCCGCTCGCGAAGCTCCTGCAGGTTGGCATAGCGCTTGCCAATGGCATCCTTGAGCTCTTTGCGGGCAAAGAAAATCCGGCTTTTTACCGTACCCAGGGGAAGGCCCAGGTGGTCCGCAATTTCCTGGTACTTGTATCCCTGGTAGTGCATCAGGAAGGGGATTTTTATGCTGTCATCCAGTTCCCCGATCATTTTGGTTAATTCCTTCATCATGATATTGGATTCTGCCTGGTTGGAGATCACGGCGCTGCCGGAATTGATGTAGTACAGGTTGTCAGTGGAATCCATGATCGTATTGGCCTTCACCTTCTTGCGGTAGTTGTTGATGAAGATGTTCTTCATGATCGTAAAAAGCCAGGCTTTGAAGTTCGTGCCGGGCCGGAACTTGTCTCTGTTGGTCAGGGCGCGGTATGCTGTCTCCTGGAACAAATCCTTCGCATCCTCTGCATTCTTTGTGAGGTTGTAGGCAAAGGAGTTGAGTAAGGCGGACATCTGATCGAATCGGCTATAGAACTCTGTAGTGGACATGGCTGCTTGTTTTGTTTAACTTTTTCTGAAGCTACTCTCTTTCTGTTGAATCAAAGGTAAGCAATAGTTAAACAAAATGCAATTTTCCATACTCTTTTTATCTATTATTTTTTACTTTTTTTGTATTTAGACATATTTTTAATTCATAAAAAATTGATAATCTGTATTTTGAAATAATACTCGAAACGAGTGTTTTTTTTCTTATTTTCAGTAAATATTGAAATATGAACATTTTCACTGAGTTTGAATTCATGAATTCATACTTTTTAAGCTGTAAAGCATTACTTTCCCTCCGGAAGCGGCGTTTCGGGCCCATTTTGTTCAACTTTTGTTTAGCAGGTATCTCCTCAAAACGTAGTGGGGAATTGGAGTGCCGGAGCAATGGAGCAAAAGATAAACAATTGGAAGCCAATTATTTCTGTGCATTTTTAGCCAGATAGGCCGCTACGATGCTGAAGATGATGTTGGGAAGCCAGATGCCTAACAAGATGGGGATGGCCTGCCCGGTAGCAAAAACTATGGCAAAGCGGGAAAAGAATATGTATAAGGCGCCGATGCCGATGCCCATAGCCAGATGGAGGCCGATGCCTCCTCTTATTTTCCGGGCGGCAATAGACATGCCGATGATGGTCAGGATGAAAATAGTGAAGGGTTCGGCGGTTCGCCGGTGCATTTCGATCTCGTATTTCTGGGTATTGCCGACGCCACGGGCTTTCTGGTTGCGGATATACTCCTTCAACTCAGCGGTGGTCATCATGGTTTGTTGTTCCTTGAAGTCGACGAAGTCTTCGGGAGTGAGGGCCAGAGTAGTATCGATCTCTTTACCGGTACCGACTAGCAGCCCTTCCTTCATGCCGTCAAAGGTACGGATTTCGTAATTGCGCAGTTTCCATTTGTTGGGAGGCCCCTGCCATTCGGCAGTATTGGCCTTGAGCAGGTAAACCAGTTCATTGTCTTTAAACTTTTCCAGGCGGAACTTTCGGGCGGTGCTGTCCCGCTTCCGGTAATAGTTGATGTACACCTTAGTGTCCGGAGAAAGGAACATGTGCACATCCTGGGTTTTCCCTTTATCGTTATCCCTCCATATATAGGTATGCACAATGTCCAGCCGGGTCTTGTTCCCTTTGGGAATGTAATAGTGGTTGCCGGCCAGGTGCAGGCCGGCGACGAGGGTAGCGGCGATCAGGTAGGGGCGCATCAGGCGCGGGAAGCTGACGCCGGCGTTGAAAATGGAGATGACCTCGGAATTGTAGGCCATGCGGGAGGTGAAGAAGATCACCGCGATCAGTGTAAACAGGGGCCAGAGCAGGCCGTCGATGTAAAGCAGGAAGTTGGGATAGTAATCAATGTAAATCTCCTTCCTGGTGATGGGCTCCTCGATGAACTTTTCCACCTTTTCGCTAAAATCGATGATGCCGGAGATCATCGAGAAGATGAGGGCCGTAAAAAAGAAAGTGCTCAGAAATTTCCTGATAATATATCGATCGAGCGTCTTAAACATAATTGTGGGTTCCTCCTGATAAAGGAAAACGCCTGAAGGGGCGGATAGTGGTAAAGATACCGGGAATTAACAAAATTACAACCTTCTTTGCACCTCCTTCACCATTTGGCCTTTCCAGCTTGCGAAGTCGCCCGCCTGTATATGCCGGCGGGCCTCTTCTACCAGCCAAAGGTAAAAACTGAGGTTGTGCAGGCTGGCGATCTGTGCCCCCAGCAGTTCTTTGCTGTGGATCAGGTGCCGGAGGTAGGCTTTGCTGTAGGTACGGCTGGCAAGGCAGGGCCCTTCCTCGTCAACAGGGCTGAAGTCTTCTTTCCATCTTGCATTTTTGATATTGATGACCCCTCTGGCCGTGTACAGCAGGCCATGGCGGGCATTTCGGGTAGGAAGCACGCAATCAAACATATCAACACCCAGGGCGATGCACTCCAGGATGTTTTCCGGCGTACCTACCCCCATGAGGTAACGGGGCCTGTCGGAAGGCAGGATACTGCAAACCAGTTCTGTCATTTCGTACATCTCTTCAGCGGGCTCGCCTACCGAGAGCCCTCCGATGGCATTGGCTTCCCGTCCGAAGGAGGCCACGGTTTCTGCCGATATTCTGCGAAGGTCCTTGTAGGTGCTTCCCTGGACGATCGGGAAAAGGGACTGGCGATATCCGTAAAGCGGTTCGGTATGGTCAAAATGCCGGCTGCAGCGCTCCAGCCAGCGGTGTGTCAGTTCCATCGAGGACCGGGCGTAGGAGTAATCGCAGGGGTAGGGCGTACATTCGTCAAAAGCCATGATAATGTCGGCGCCGATGGCCCGCTGGATATCAATGACGCCCTCAGGGCTGAAAAAGTGGGATGAGCCGTCGATATGAGATTGAAAAGTGACGCCTTCTTCCCTGATCTTGCGGCGGTGGCTCAGCGAGTACACCTGATAGCCGCCGCTATCGGTCAGTATGGAGTGGTTCCAGCTGTTGAAGCGGTGCAGGCCGCCGGCTTTCCGCAGCACCTCGATGCCCGGGCGCAGGTACAGATGGTAGGTATTGCCCAGGATGATCTGTGCCCTCACTTCCTGCTCCAGGTCGCGCTGGTGAATGCCTTTCACACTGCCGAGGGTGCCCACCGGCATAAAGATAGGCGTCTGTATCCTGCCATGGCCGGTAGTAATCTGCCCGCAACGGGCGCTGGAATGAGCATCTTTATGAAGTACTGAAAATCGTAGCAATGGCCAGCGCGTTTTATACCCGGTACCGGTGTTTGTCCAGTTTCAGCATTACGGCGATCATAATGGTGAAACCCATCAGGGAAGACCCCCCTTTGCTGATGAAAGGCAGGGGAATGCCGATGATCGGCATCAGCCCCATAGTCATCCCGATATTGATGAAAAAGTGTATGAAAATAATGCCTGCGACGCAGTATGCATAATGGCGCGAGAAATTGGAGCGTTGCCGTTCGGCGATCATGGATATGCGGTAGAGCAGCAGGAGGAAGAGCATGATGATCCCGAAAGTGCCGATGAAGCCCTGTTCTTCCCCTATGGTGCAGAAAATGAAATCGGTGGATTGCTCCGGGACGAAATTGCCTTTCGTCATGGTGCCATGGAGGAAGCCTTTGCCCTGCATCCCTCCGGATCCTATGGCCGTCTTGGATTGAGCCAGGTTGTAGAGAGAACCCCGCTCGTCGCATTTGTCGGGTTGCAGCCAAACGTTGATGCGCTCCTGCTGGTGGGGTTTAAGGACGTTGTTGAACGCATAGTTGGCAGCAAACACCACTCCGCTACCGGCAAACAGGAAGAACAGCAAAATTGCCACCAGGCGGCCGTTGCGCTGCTGATACAGCACGTAGCCCAGCGCCAGCAGGATGAGCATACAGCAGGCCAGCACGTACGCAAGGTAGTCGAGCCGGGCAAGATAGTAAGCGCCTCCGGCCACGGCAATGGCTCCCAGCAACCAGTACGCCTTGTTTTTGCCCCTCAAATTGTAAGCCATGGCCAACAAGGCCAGCAGGGCCAGCCCCAGGGCGACCTTCATAGGGTCGATAACCAGGCCCAGGATGAGTAAAGCCCCCATCAGCCCGGCAATCACGTAATAGGCCGGGTTGAGGCCCTCCCGGTAGAGCACCAGGAAAAAAGACAGGAAAACCAGGGCAGAACCGGCATCGGGTTGCACCAGGATCAGGATGATCGGCGTCAGGATGATCAGCAGGGAGACGAATTGCGAACGCGTTTTCTTCAGGTCGGTGCTGTAGGAACTCAGAAAACCCGACAGGGCCAGGGCTGTGCCGAATTTAGCGATCTCCGAGGGTTGAAAAGAAAAGCCGCCGAAGGTAAACCAGGAGGTAGCGCCTTTAATGTTCGTGCCTAAGAAGAGTACCAGTACCAGCAGGACAATGGAAAAAGCGTAGATGGGGTAGGCAAAGGTCTGCCAGAATTTCCAGTCGAAAAGCATGATGAAGGCAAAGATAAAACCGCATATCCCGATCCAGATCGCCTGCTTGCCGGCTGAGGTGTTCAGAAAACCACCCCACCCCACTCCACGGAGTTCCTCGTATCCGACCGAGAAGACCATCAGCCAGCCCACAATGACCAGGGCCAGAAAAAGGCAGAAGGCCACCAGGTCGATATGGCCGAGTATGGGGCTGGCCCCCTCTTGCCGCAAAGCCCTTCTTCTACGCATCTTGTCTCTCTTGCTTTATATCATTCCCTGATTCCTTAATAATAACCCACCAGTTCTCTGGGCCGGATGGCATCGTCCTGAACCGGATAGATGCCCGGATAGTCGCGCTCCAGTATGTATTTCAGGCGCAGGGCCTCCACTTTACTCGCAAAAGCGCCGGCCCGCAGTTTATAGTACGGAGCGGTGTGCACCCAATCGACCGGTATGGAAGGATAGCGGTACTGGAAAGACTGTTTAACACTCTCCAGCCGCTGCCGGTCAGGGGTCGCCAGTATCTGTACCCGCCAGCCAGGCATGAACTTCCGGGCTTTGTTGATCTCCGCAAAACGGTTCATCATTTCATTGATAGGGGCGTCTTCTCTGACTATGATATTCTTCTGGGCTTCGGCCACCAGGCCTGCCCAGAACAGCAATACGCCCAAAAGTAAGAAGCGAGCCATATCGTTCTTTTGCTTATTTCGAAGAAGTTGTTCCGCAAATATACTACAATTCATGCAAGTTGCCAGTTGTACTTCAGCAGGAAGGGGGAAATGCGCAGAAATGCATGGAAGGGCAGAAAATCAACCTATAGCGGGCTGCCCCAGGAGATGCTCTATCCGCTGGGCGCCGGCGTCGATAAAGCGTTCGGCATCGAGCCGGTTTTGGATATTGCCGGCAGCTTTGACCTTGAGCTTGTTGCCGGCGACTTTTTTGAGCAGGCGGACCACTTCCAGAGAAGCGCCCTGCCCGTTGAAGCCCGTTGAGGCTTTAACGAAATCGGCCTGCGCCTCTATGGCCGCTTTACACAATTTAGTGATCTCCGCTTCGGTGAGCAGTTCCGTTTCCAGTATGACCTTAATGGCCTTACCCTTGAGGTGAGCGGCCGTGGCCATGCTGTCGATATCGTTGGCGACAAAATTCCAGTTGCCGCTTTTGACGGCACAGACGTTGGCCACCGCATCCACTTCATCGGCGCCGTCTTCAATGGCCTTTTTGATCTCTTCCACCTTCGCCGGAGTAGTGGTGTACCCCAGAGGGAACCCGATGACAGTGGCCACTTTTACCTTTTCCCCCTCGAGAAGGCCGGCAGCCTGCTTCACATAGAAGGGGGGGACACACACGGCAGCGTAGCCACGAAGGATCGCCTCTTTACAAGCTTGTTCGATATCCTGCGGGCTACAGTCAGGCTTCAGTACAGTATGTTCGATGTAACTAGCCAGGTTCATCGGCTTTGCTGGAGTTTAGTTTTTTGGAAATAGTATTCATGCTCCGGAGTGCGCAAAAACGATGCAATATAGGCTAAAAATATCGTTTGGGCGCCATTAGCCAGATAAATTCAAAAGAACATTTTCCAGCTATACGAGCCTTATGGGTTCAGGGATTCACCCGCCAGGCAGTAATTATCCGCGGCCGTGGCAATGCTTGTATTTTTTCCCGCTCCCGCAGGGGCAGGGGTCGTTGCGGCCCACCTTTTTCTCCGTGCGCTTCACTGTCTGTGGTTTGGTGCGGCGGCTAACCGCTTCGGCGGCGGCCCGGGCCGGGTCTTCGCTGCGGTTGGTCCGCACCCGGCTCATATCGGTGCGCTGCTCGCGGGCTTCCTGCAGGGTACGGCCGTCCGAAAAAACGATAGTGCCTTTCGACAGGTAAGAGGTCACATCTTCGTTGATCTCGAAAATGAGCTGTTCGAAAAGGTTGTAGGCTTCCATCTTATAGATGACCAGCGGGTCTTTCTGCTCGAAGGAGGCCGCCTGTACGGAGTCTTTCAGTTCATCCATAGAGCGCAGGTGCTCTTTCCATCTCTCGTCGATGATGGCAAGGGTCACCGCTTTTTCAATATCCCTGCGGATCGACTTGCCCCTGGTGCGGACGGCCTCGGCGATATCGGCCGCGATGCCCATCGGGTTGGGCCGCCCGTCGGTAAAAGGTATATGAATACGCGTGTACTGTTGCCCATGGGTTTCATGTACTTCCCTGATCCTGGGCAGCAATACATCCGCGATCTCGGTCATCTTGCGGGCATAGGACTCATCAAACTGTTGCTGGAAGCGCCCGGTGATCTCGTCGATAGGCCCCTCCTGAAAATCAATAGCGTCCATTTGGGGGTCGATGCCGAGCAGGCTGAGAGATTCCCGGCTGAAGGACTCGAAATCCCCTGAATTGCGGTGGTTTTCCACCAGGCTGGCCGTCAGGGAGTGGAACATATTGTTGAGGTCGACGGAAAGGCGTTCGCCGGATAAGGCGTTATTCCGCTTTTTGTAAATGGCCTCCCGCTGGATGTTCATGACGTCGTCGTACTCCAGGAGGCGTTTGCGGATGCCGAAGTTGTTCTCCTCGACTTTTTTCTGGGCCCGTTCTATGGATCTGGTAACCATAGCGTGCTGGATGACCTCGCCCTCCTCATGGCCCATGCGGTCCATCAGCTTGGCGATGCGTTCTGACTGGAACAGGCGCATCAGGTTGTCTTCCAGGGAAACGTAGAACTGAGAGCTGCCCGGGTCGCCCTGCCTGCCGGCGCGGCCCCTCAGCTGGCGGTCAACCCGGCGGGAGTCGTGGCGTTCGGTGCCGATGATGGCCAGGCCGCCGACCATCAGTTTTTTTTCTTCCTTATCCGACCGGCCAGTCTTTGAAACGAGGGCATACATTTCCGGGTTCAGCTGGAAGGCCGACCAGAGTTCATGCCTCTCGTCCAATGTTAGTTTCTCGCCTGTTCCGCCCTGGAGGATCGTGTAAAAGTATCCTCCTTTGGCGCTGCCGTCTTTTCTGACGTCTACCACCTTATAAATAGTAGGCGGGGCCAGTTTGATGTCCGTACCCCGGCCCGCCATATTGGTGGCGATGGTTACTTTTCCGGGACGGCCGGCTTCAGCAACGATCTCGGCTTCGCGCTGGTGCTGTTTGGCGTTGAGCACATTGTGGTCGATGCCGCGGAGCTGGAGCATGCGGCTGAGCTTTTCAGAGATATCAACGGAGGTAGTGCCCACCAGTATCGGCCGGCTGGCCATACTCAGTTTTACGATCTCGTCAATGACGGCGTTGAACTTTTCGGTGGCGGTTTTGTACACCAGATCCTCCCGGTCGTCGCGGATCACCAGGCGGTTGGTGGGGATGACCACGACGTCCAGCTTATAAATCTCCCAGAGTTCGCTGGCTTCCGTCTCCGCCGTACCGGTCATGCCGGCCAGCTTGTGGTACATGCGGAAATAATTCTGAAGAGTGACGGTGGCGTAGGTCTGGGTGATATCGCCAACCTTGACATTTTCCTTGGCTTCCAGCGCCTGGTGCAGGCCGTCGGAATAGCGGCGGCCCTCCATCATACGGCCGGTCTGTTCATCCACGATCTTCACCTGCCCTTCGATCACGACGTACTCCTGGTCTTTTTCGAAGAGGGTGTAAGCTTTGAGCAACTGGTTAATGGAGTGAAGGCGCTTGGATTTGACGGAGAAATCCTGAGCCAGCTGGACCTTGGCCTCTTCTTTTTCCTTACTGCCGAGCGACAGGTTATTCTGGATTTCGACCATCTCGGAGGCAATGTCGGGCATGACGAAGAAGTTTTCGTCTTCCTGGCCCTGGCTGAGGAATTCGGCGCCCCTTTCGGTCAGTTCCACGCTGCGGTTCTTTTCGTCGATAACGAAGTAGAGGGGTTCATCTACCAGGTGCATGTTCTTGTTCTGCTCCTGCATGTAGAAGTTTTCGGCCTTCTGCAGTTCTACCTTTACCCCTTCCTCGCTGAGGAACTTGATCAGGGGCCGGTATTTGGGCAGGGCGCGGTGGGCGCGCAGCAGGCAAATGCCCGCCTGCCCCTCCTGGTAGCCCAGTTCCCCCTCCTTGAACAGGCGGCGGGCTTCGGCCAGGTATTCGGTGGCCAGTTTGCGCTGGACATTGATCAGCTTTTCCACATCGGGCCTCAGCTCGATGTATTCCTGGTCTTCACTTCCCTGGGGCACCGGGCCGGAAATGATCAGCGGAGTCCGCGCATCGTCGATCAGCACGGAGTCCACCTCGTCGACCATGGCGTAGTGGTGCTTGCGCTGTACCATCTCATCGTTAGAGCGCACCATATTATCCCGAAGGTAGTCGAAACCGAATTCATTGTTGGTGCCGTAGGTGATGTCGCAATTGTAGGCATTCTTGCGCTCATCGGAATGGGGCCGGTACTTGTCGATGCAGTCCACCGTCAGAAAGAGGAATTCGAAAATGGGGCCCACCCATTCCTGGTCGCGGCGGGCGAGATAGTCGTTAACGGTAACGATATGCACCCCCTGGCCCGAAAGGCCGTTGAGGTAGGCCGGCAGGGTCGCAACCAGGGTCTTGCCTTCACCGGTGGCCATCTCGGCGATCTTGCCGTCGTGCAGCACCATACCGCCGATGAGCTGTACATCGTAATGCACCATATCCCAGGTTATCTCTCCGCCGGCGGCCACCCAACGGTTTTTCCAGATGGCCTTGTTGCCTTCGATGGCGACGTAAGATTTGCCGGGCGTGGCCGCCAGGTCGCGGTCATGATCTGTGGCCGTCGCTTCCAGCGTGGGGTTGTTCTTGAAGCGGCGGGTGGTTTCCTTCACCACCGCAAAGGCCTCGGGCAGAATCTCCTTCAGGATGTCTTCCAGGTGTTTATCCCGCTCTTCCCGCAGTGTATCCATCTCGCGGAAGAGGTCTTCCTTCTTCAGAAGGTCTTCCTCTTCATTGGCTTCCGTATGGATGTCTTCGATATCTTTATCGATACCGGCCAGGTGGCCGGCAATACGGGCCCGGAACTCATGGGTCTTATTGCGCAACTCGTCATTGGACAGGCTTTCCAGCTTTTCGAAATAGCCGTTCACCTCCTCCACCATAGGCATGTACAGCCTGATGTCTTTTTCCTGTTTAGTACCGAAGACTTTCTTCAGAGAATCTGTTATACTTTTAAACATATAAAAAAATTTCCAATGTTATCTAAGTAAGGCGCCGCAAAGATAAATATATTTGCGGGCGAATTGGCCGCTGTTTTTATCCGGAAAGGATATGGACACCCGGCAGAAGGCCGGATACCCAGGGCTTTGCATACACACATTTCGTACCAGCATGGCTTTTGTGCCACAATGGCATGTGCAATAGCAGATACAAAATAAACAGGCCGAAATAATTACAGGTTGATGCCTGCGTTTTGAAATTAGCCCAAAAACAGAAAAATGTTGAAATCCCTAAACATAGCGAGCATCCTGTTCTTCCTTTTTCTGGCCCTGACATCCTGTCGGAACGACGGCCCTAAAGACATCAGAAATTACTACTTCCCCCTGCGGGAGATGAAGGAGGGGGTGGTCTACGAATACCGGCCGGTAGCCAACGATTCCCTGACGCCCGCCTACTGGTACTACCGCTCCTTCTTTACCGAAGAGGGCGTCTTCCTCACCAAAACTTACTACGAGTACGAATTGTCGCCCCTGCAGCTCTCCCGCGAGCAGTTGGCCGGCAACGGCATGCTCCTGGCCGACATCCGCCTGTACGAGAAAGATTCCACCGGCAAGCAGCACCCTGTATCGGCAGAGGTGCAGGCCGGCAATGCTTTCCCTTTCGAAGTGACGGATTCCACAGGAGTTTTTCTTTACAAAATCCAATGGCGCCCGCTCGCCGACCCCCAGGCCGCGGTCACCCTCATCAAGAACCGCCGCTATCTGAAGGATACGGTGATCACTTATGATGAAAAAGAAAGGGATGCGGTGGTATTCGATATCCGGGAACTGGTGGAATACGACAAGGAAGGCGTCTTCGAGCACCAGTACGGCGGGCGGGAAGTCTATGCCGAGGGCCTCGGGCTGGTGTATTATGAAAAAAAGGTGGCTGACGGCCTGCAGTGGGCCTACCGGCTGGAAAAAAGATATCCCATGAGTGAGCTGGAAAAACAGTACAACCGGAGCATTCAGCATCAAACAGATTATGGCAATAAAGAAAAATATTGAAGGAATGAAGCAACTTACACTGACTTTCGTTTTTGGTTTAACCTTTGGATGGGCGCTGTGGGGCCAGGTTGCCGCCCCAACCTTTCTCTGCGTGAGCAACGATACGTTATTTTGGGAGATCCCGGACAACGACTGCGGCCCGTTCAATGCTTACGTCATTTTCGCCAGCCAGAACGAGGATGGGCCGTATAGCCGGCTGGCGGTGGCCGGCGATCTCGCCCAGACGCAGTTCGTTCACCAGAATGCCGGCGCGGGCCTCTGGTTTTACTATCTGGAGAGCGATTACGACTGCCCCGGCCAGCCGGCGCTGCAATCGGACACCCTCGACAACCGCATCCCCGAGATGGCCAGGCTGCGGGCAGTTTCCGTCAACGGCGCCGATGTGGAAGTGAGCTGGACGCCCAGCCCCTCGCCCGAGGCCATCGCCTACATCATCTCCCGCACAGTGCCTGGCCAGGGCACCGTCGTGCTGGACACCGTTTTCAACGGCGCCTCCTACCTCGATACGGAGGCCAGCCCCGGCGAACGCTCGGAAGCCTATTTCATTGAAGCGATCGACGCCTGCGGCAACAAGAGCCTGATTGCCGAGCCCCACCACACCATCCTCCTGGCCGTGGAGGGCTCCGACCCCTGTGAGCGCAGTATCGGCCTGAGCTGGAACCTGTATCAGAACTGGGCGGAAGGCATCGGCAGCCAGGAGGTATGGGCCTCCCGCGATGGCGCCGCCCCTGAACGGGTAGCTATGCTCGACGGCAACGCCTCCTCCTACACCTTCCAGGGTGCCGACGACAAGGTGGAGTACTGCTTCACCGTCCGGGCCATAGAGCGCAACACCGGCGTAACGGCTGCTTCCAATGAGGCCTGCCTCAGCCTGGACGTCGTACAGGCCGTAAAAGAACTGGCCATCACCAATGCCACGGTGACGGACAACGGCGAGGTGCAACTGGAATGGGTATGGAACGCCAATGCCGAGATCAGTGATGCGGCCATACAGCGGTCGGAAGACAATGCCAGCTTCAGCGTGGTGGAAAGCGGCGCCCCCCAGGCGCCCCTCAGCCGCGAGAATACCTGGCTGGACGACAGCGCCCGCCCCGGCCAGGGCGTGGCGTATTACCAGTTGCAGACAACGGACGGCTGCGGCGAAAAAGCCACCTCCAATATTGCCGCCACCATCTTCCTGCGCGCCAGCGCCCAGTCGGGAGCCAACAGCCTGCGCTGGACGCCCTACCTCAACGCCCTGGGCACAGTGCAGGGCTACAGCCTTTACCGCCTGGAAGGCGGCGCTGCCGTCCTGCTGGGCGGCTTCGGCCCCAACACCCTGGAAGCTACCGACAGCGACATCGACCTAAGCGACCCGGAACAGGTGCGGGCCTGCTACTTCGTGGAAGCCCTGGCCGGCATCCGCCTGGCCGACACAATGGAGGTGGCCGTGAAAAGCCGCTCCAACACCGCCTGTGCCGAGCAGGAGGCCCGCATCTATATCCCCAACGCCTTTTCTCCCAACGAGGACGGCCGCAACGACGTCTTCCGCCCCTACCTGCAGTTCGGCGAGCCTGCCGGCTACCGCCTGGCCATCTATGACCGCTACGGCGGCAAGCTCTTCGAGACGGACAACATCAACGCCGGCTGGGACGGCCGCAGCAAGGGCAAAACGGCGCCGACAGGCATGTACGTCTACCACCTGCGCATCGAACAGGCGAACGGGACGGTGATCGAAGAGAGCGGGGAGGTGTCGTTGCTGAGGTAGGATGAAGTGTTAAATTGATGATTTTCGAGGAGGGAGTAGGGTGGGTTGTTCCTGAAAGCAGGGCTGGATTGTCGGATGCTTGGATTGCTGGCTTGCGAGGGGCTGCTCCGGGAGGCCCGCTTGCAGAGTGCCGTCAGGCGTGCAGGGATGTGCAGAGGAAGGGTTAATGACTTATCAACCCAATCAACACCACCTGTCCCTGCCGGCCCAATCAACCAATGACCTCAAAAGAGGCATGGCCGGGAACAATCGGCCTCTTTTTTCGGTTACAAGGGTGCATGGCGCTCAAGGCCGAGGACATCCACGGCCCGACCGACCAGCGCCAGTCCGCCTGT
>CAZAXA010000046.1:0-3100 GCA_964488965.1 uncultured Phaeodactylibacter sp.
CTCTGGAATGCTGCAACTCCAGGATATAGCGGAACAGCAGATTCGCATCCGTTTTTTCCTTATACATCAACTGAAAGAGGAGGCATACCCGTTGCAGCCAGATGTTGCCGGAGGCCATCCATCTTTCGGTGGCCGGCATGATGAGGTGGGGATAGCGCCGGAAGTGAATGCCCGCCAGCTTGGCCAGCCAGTCGACCGTATCCCACCAGGAGCGGGTGGTGATGAGCTCTTCCAGGAGATCGATAAAATCTTCCGCCTGCTTTTTCAGCACCTTTTGCGCCATTTCGACAGAGAAATAGTTGATCTCCCGGTATTCGTCTTCCATGCACAGGCGCAGCAGGGTTTTGAGTTCTTCCCCCTGCGGTATGCCTTTGTCGGCAAAGATTTGCCTGGACAGGGCCGTCCATTCCGGGGATTTCAGGCCGTAGAATTCGAACTGGTTGCGCATATAGGCCATCTGGCCCTGCGCCCGCCCGGGGCCGCCCGCTGCCTGGAAGGTGGATTTGACGTATTGGAGGTATTCGCCGGGCGCCATTCGGACAGTTTTCAGGTAACTGTTCAGGTGTTCTGGTTTTGCGGCCAGGCGCCCATGGAGCCCGTAACCGGCTTGACAGCAAGCTTGCATTAGGCCAACCGCAATACCATAAAACCGAAATACTCTAAACTTAAATAGTTTCGGGGTGGAATTTAGGGTTTATATTTGTCATTCACAAGGCCTTCTGCCAGCCGTTGCTCATGAGTGGCCCAAAGCGCTTTTTCCGTCTTTCGGAAATAGTCTTTTTAAAATTTCACCTGCATGAAGAAGATCGCTCTGCACTGGCAGATACTGCTCGGAATGGCTGCCGGCGTAGCTTTTGGCCTGCTGGCCGTTCAATTACAATGGAAAGGGCTTGTAGTGGACTGGGTCAAGCCCTTTGGCATTATCTTCATCAACCTGCTGAAGGTCATCGCCGTGCCCCTGATCATCACTTCTCTGGTCACGGGCATCGCCGGGCTCAAGGACATAAGCCAGTTGTCGGCTATTGGTTTCCGGACGTTGGGGCTATTCATTTCTACTACGGTTTTTGCCATCTCCGTGGGCCTTGCCACGGTGAACCTCATCCGCCCGGGCCTGTGGATCGACGCCGAAGTGCGCGATCAGTTGCTTCAGGATTATGCCGACATGGCTTCCACGCGAATAGCGGCGGCCGCCGAGCAGCAGTCCAAAGGCCCCTTGCAGCCGCTGGTCGACCTGGTGCCGGACAACATCTTCTACGCCGCCACCAGCAATGGCAATATGCTGCAGGTCATCCTGTTCGTCACCTTCTTCGGCATCGGGCTGATACTGATCCCGGCAGAGCGGGCGCGGCCGGCAAAGGCCTTCTTCGACAGCGCCAACGAGGTGGTGCTTAAACTCATCGACCTCATCATGCTCGCGGCGCCCTACGGCGTTTTCGCCCTGCTGGCCGCCCTGGTGGTGGAGTCGCCCAGCATCAGCCTGTTCAATGCCCTCATCGGGTATTCTCTTTGCGTATTGCTGGGGCTGGCCATTATGCTCCTCATTTTTTACCCCAGCCTGGTGCGCCTTATCACCGGCAAGCCTTACCGCTTCCTCATGCAGGGCATGGCGCCGGCGCAGATGCTCGCCTTTTCCACCAGTTCCAGCGCCGCCACCCTGCCGGTGACTATGGAATGCGTGAAGGATAAGCTGGGAGTGGATGAGGAAGTGGCCGGCTTCGTGCTGCCGGTAGGCGCCACTGTCAATATGGACGGCACCAGCCTCTACCAGGCAGTGGCGGCCGTTTTTATCGCCCAGGCTATGGGCATTGAGCTGACGCTGGGCGCTCAGCTGGGCATCATCGTAACGGCTACGCTGGCCTCCATCGGCGCGGCGGCGGTGCCCGGGGCGGGCATGATCACCCTCGTCATCGTGCTGGCGCAGGCAGGCATCCCGGAAGCCGGGCTGGCGCTGATCTTCGCCGTCGACCGGCCCCTGGATATGTGCCGGACGGTAGCCAACGTCACCGGCGACGCTACCGTGTCGATGGTGGTGGCAAAGAGCATAGGCAAGCTGGGATAGAAGCTTTGTAAGCGCCACGTACAACCACTTACCTTCCGAAACCGGCGCGCTACCCGCTGAAACCTGCCGCTTACCCGGAAACGGTTTACTTTATTTAAAGGAGCTCGTAATTTTGGATAAGAAAACACCTGAAACCCATGCTGACCGCCGGGCTCCTGATCCTGACCCCAAAAAACGCAAACAAAGCGGAGCCCGGCAACCTTTCCGCAGAAGAGCCTGCTTTGTCCGTTTCATTCGCTCAAACAACAAAGTTTCTTATATTAGCCTCAGTTAATCAGTTTTGAACCAAAACACCTGATGCAGCCCTTACGAGCCATAATTGTAGAAGACGAGCCCTCCGGCATGGAAAATCTCCGCTGGAAACTGCAGAACAACTGCCCCGGCGTAGAGATCGTGGCCGAATGCCTGAGCGGGCAGGAGGCCATCAGCGCCATCCGCACCCACCTGCCGGACCTGCTCTTCCTGGATATCATGCTGGGAGATATGACCGGCTTCGATGTGCTGAACGCCATCAGGCACCCCTCCTACGAAGTGGTCTTCACGACCAGCTACGACGAATACGCCATTCAGGCCATCAGGAACAATGCCCTGGATTACCTGGTGAAACCGGTGCAGGTGGATGAATTGCAGGAGGCCGTCGCCAAGGCGCGGGCCAGGATCGTGAAACACGCGCCGGCCGGCCCGCCTCCTCCCGCCCCTGCCGCCCAGCCGGCAAAATTCGGCTTCCCTATTTCCACGGGCATGCAGTTCCTCGATGTGCAGGAGATCATCTACGCCCGGGCGGAGGACAATGTGGCGGTGCTGCACCTGGAAGGGAAGAAAGAGGCCCGCCTGACCAAAACCCTCTCCTGGCTGGAGGAGCAACTGGAAAGCCAGGGCTTCTGCCGGATACACCACTCCTACCTCATCAACCTCAACCAGATGACGGAATACATCCGCAACGAAGGCGGCTATGTGATCATGAGCGACGGCAAGGCCATCAGCGTGTCGCGCCGAAAGAAAGATGATTTTCTGCGTAGCCTGGAGCGCTGGGAGGGCAAC
>CAZAXA010000046.1:3110-10863 GCA_964488965.1 uncultured Phaeodactylibacter sp.
TGAGAAATGCCTGGATGGGATAACAGATAAAAACCACTTTTGCGACAAAACGCCACATACAAACCCTTCGGCGCCTTCCGATCCTGGTTCCGTGCCGGCCTCCTGCTATGCCTTGCCCTGCCGGCCTGCCGCGATTACCAGCACCCTGGCTTCGAGCCGGGTATCGCCGGCACGCGCCCTGCCGGGCAGCTCGATAATTTCCTGAAAACCGACAGCATCATCGGCGGGCTGGAACAGTTGCCCGGCGCCCGGCCCCGCCTGGACAGCCTGCTGCTCTGGGCCGACCTGATGAAAAACTACAACCAGGATGCGGCGCTGGAATATGCCAATGAGGCCGACCGCATCGCCACGGAGCGGGGCTGGCGCTTGTCGCGCGCGATCAGTTTGTATTATCGGGCGATGATCAAGGAGAAGCAACAGCGATGGGGAGAGCGAATAGAGGATGCGATCGTGGATGCAAAGATGAGCGCCCGCCTGCTGAGATCAAGCGGGCGGGAAGATTGGCCGGTCAGGGTAAATAGCCTGATAGGGGGGCTGTACCTGAAACAATTAAGATTCTCCAGGCAATCAGAATTTGATTCGGCCCGGCACTACTTGCTTCAGGCACTTGAGATGGCGGAACAAGCCAGCTTGCCGGAACAAAACAAACTTGCTCTGAAAGGAGAAATATTCCATGACCTGGGAAATCTCGCCTACCTGGAAGGGGATTCCGCATGGGACAATGCCAGGAGTTTTTATCAAAAAAGCCTTGATATCTATGCCCGGAACGGTAACGAACCGGCATCTTCCAGGTTACGGGTCGCCCTGGGAATTCTGCACACCCAACAAAGGCAATATGAAAAAGCGGAAGAAGTGCTTCGGCAAAGTGAAGCTTATGCAATAAATGCTCAGGATTATAACAACCTGGTCGATGTTTACAAACATCTGGGCTATCTGAGATTTAAACAATATCGTCAATCCGCTGATGAAACTCATTTCAGAGAAGGGATGGATTTTTTCCGAAAACGCCTCACCCTCCAGGAGGAAAACCTGTATGAAACGTATGACCTTATCGGGCAAACCTTTCAATTGAGAACTAACTATCCGCCCTGGAACTGGGCCTATGCCGACTCGGCAATAATCTACTATCAAATGGCCCTGGAGGAGGCCCGAAAAGAGGGGGCCGTCGATGTCATGGAAAAAATGGCCAACAATATCACTTCACTTTGCGATTGGCGGTTCGAACAGTTCGGGAAAAGCTGCAGCGATCTGCTGGGCGTTTCTTATGCCGCCTTTCTCAATAAGAGCTATGACGCCATTGTCGACACCATCACCGTAAGCCTTCAGGCCGCGAATCAACGAATACGGGAGTTCGAACTGAAAGAGCAGGCAGCCGTCAATCAACGCCGCGTCAGAAATACCTGGCTCACCAGCGGAATAGGCCTGGTCATTGCCGGCCTGATTTTTCTCCTCATTCTTCAATGGCAGAAACAGAAGCGCCTGCAGGCCCGTATGGAGGCCCTGCGCGCCCAGATCAATCCACACTTTATTTCCAACAGCCTGAATGCCATTGAAAACCTGGTCAACCAGGGCGAGAGGGAAGCCGCCGCCAGGTATCTCATTCACTTCTCCCGCCTGTCCCGGCAAATCCTGAACAGTTCGCGTGCGCCTTCTGCCAGCCTGGCGGAAGAAATAAAGATGCTGGAACATTTTCTGGCGCTGGAGCAATTGCGCTTTCGTGATAAGCTCAACTATAAAATAGAAGTATCTTCTCATCTTAACCCTGAATTGGTGGAAATGCCGGCCATGATCCTGCAGCCCTATGTAGAAAACGCCATCTGGCATGGCATCAAACCCAAACCGGGCCCGGGCTTCCTCAGCATCCGCATGGAACGCAATGACAAGGAGCTCGCCTGCATCATCGAGGACGATGGCGTCGGCCGGGAAAAGGCAAGGGAAATACAGGCCAATTCCATATTGCGTCAACACAAATCCCAGGGAATGGCCATTACCGAGGAGCGGATCAAGGCGCTCAGCAAGGTCAAAGGTTCTAAGGTAGAGATCATTGACCTGTACGACACGGCCGGCCATGCGGCAGGTACCCGGGTGACCGTGAGGTTACCTTTTAAGTTGTTGAAAAATAAAAAATAGAAAAGGCCTTCCAGATTATGGAGGCCCATATCCTAAACCCTGTAACATTAGCAGATCATGAAAGGACTATTTGAACATTTGCCCGGCCCAATTCAGGCCTGCGCCCCGAAGCAAACCGGAACCATAGAGGCCCCGGGAAACGGCACTGCCAGCTCACGCAACATCACCCCCCCTCCGCCTCCGGAAGAACAGGAAACCCCGCCTCCTCCGCCCCGTCCCTTCCCCGAACCCGCCCGCCTGCCCGGAAACGCAGCCAACACCCGCATCTTCGCCCTGCTGGCCGGCATCGACGACTACCCTGCGCCGATACCCAAACTGAGGGGCTGCCTGAGGGATGTGGAACAGGTGGAACGCTACCTGCGAAGCAAATATGGAAATCCGGAGGAAACCCCGGAGGTGAAAACGCTCGGTGGAGAAAATGCTCTTGTGACAGAAACCGACGGCCGCCTGCACCTCTGCAAACTGACGGATCGTCAGGCCACCTACCACAACATCATCCGCGCCTTCCGCGAACACCTGGGCCGGGCCACAGGCAGGGATACCATCTGGTTCCACTTCAGCGGGCACGGGGCGGAGCAGTTCACGGCAGAAGAGTTTTTCAAAAATACTGATGCAGCAGGCAGGGTAGCCTCCCTGGCGCCCAGCGGCAAAGACCAGGCGCTGGTGTGCTACAGCGATGCCAATACCGGCGGCCCGCTCTACCTGGCAGACAAGGAGCTGGCCGTCCTGCTCCACGAGCTGGCCAGCGGCCGCAGCCTGGAAGGGCAGAAACCCCATATTGTCGTCTCCCTCGATTGCTGTCATTCCGGCTCCGGCACCCGCGATGCGAATGAGCCGGCGGGGATGAAAAACCGCCATTACGACCCCAGCCCGGGGAAGGCCCGTGGCGAGGCGTTCCTCGAACCCGGCGGCATCCGCACCCTCGACTCTTATATCGGCGGCTACTATGCCCGGCAGAGCCGCCTGGAAGTGCCGGTGGCGCCGCACGTATTGCTCTCCGCCTGCGAGAGCGTACAACTTGCCGGCGACCTGCCGGAGGGCGGCGTGTTCACCACCAGCCTCATCAAGGCGCTGGAAGATGCCGGGGCGGGCGGCCGTAACCTGCACTACGCCAGCCTCTTCACCAAAACCCGCGCCCGCGCCCGCCGCATACGGAACAAACAGAACCCTCAGTTCGAAACCATCGGCGGCTTCGACCCCTACACCTGCTTCCTGGAAGGCTGGCCGCTCGGCAGGCCGGGCGCCTATGAAGTGTTCCGCAAGGGCAATGACTGGTTCGTGCGCTGCGGCGCCATCCACGGCCTGCCCCTCCGCGGGCAGGAGGCGACAAAAATCCGCATCCTGGATGCCAATACCGGCGAGCTGGCCTGCAATGGCTACGTCGATAAGGCCGGCGCTCAGCACAGCAAATTGCGATTGCTCGAAGAAGACAGGCTCGCCCCCGATGGAGCGTATGTGGCCGAAATCTTCTTCCTGCCCGCCCTGCCCGAATTCGTAATGCTGCACGGCGATGAGGAGGGCGCCGGGGCCCTGCGGGCGGCATGGGATGATGCCTTGAATATAAAGATAGCCTCCGGCGATGAAGAAGAAGAACAACCCACGCTGGAGGTGGAAGCCACCGCCGGCGGCGGATTCGTCATCCGCGATGCGGCGAGCGGAAGCCGCTTCATCGACCTGCCGCCTGCAACGGGAGATATGGCCAGGCGTGTAGAGGCCGTCAGGGGCCATCTGGAGTCCATCGCCCGCTGGAAACGCATGATCGCCCTGGACAACCCGGCCAGCCGGATTCGCAACCTGTTCGAGTTCGAGCTGGGGGTGGCCAACCGGCAGAGCTTTCCTGATATGGACTTCCATAAGGCCAATGAGGTCGTCCTGCCTGTCGCGGAGGATATGTTATTCGACAATAACAAACTGGCCTTCAAGTTCCGGGTAAGCCTGAAGGAAGCAGAGCAGGACTTGTATTTCTACCTCTTCGACCTGAGCCCCAGATGCGGCGTCACCTTCCTGAACGACGAGGAGACGGCCATGCGGGCCAGCGAGCTGCAGGCCGGCGCTGCCGCCGATCTGCGGCAGGCCTTCTTCGGCTGGGGCCCCGACCCCGATGAGCAATCCGTCACACGATGGTTCAAACTGCTGGCCACCACCGAAGAGATGGATTACCATCAGCTTACCCAGCCTGAACTGGCGCCGGAACGGGCCGTGGAATTTGATTTCAACCCGGCAGCCATCTCCAATGACTGGTGTGCAGTGACCGTGAAGGTGACGGTGGAGCGGATTTAATCAACATATCCGCATATCTCCTGCCCCTCAATACACCACCACCCGCCGTGCCGCCACGCCCCAGCTGTTGCGCAGCAAAACGAGATAGAGGCCGGCAGGCAGGCCCTCCAGCGATAATTCCACGGCATCTGCAAACTCCCGGCTCAGCGCCAACTGCCCCTCAGCGGTGAAGATTTCAACTCCTGAGAGCGCTTCATCCGGTATGCCCTCCCACCGGATGTGAAGGCGGCCGCCGGTTGGATTGGGGAAAAGCCGCCATCCCTGCCCGGCGGCATGCTCCCGGCTTTCGGTAGTGGATCCCCGAAACGAGAAGGTAAAAGTGTCGCTCGCCGGGCTGGCGCCGCAGGCATTGGCGGCAAATACCCGCCAATAATAGATGGCGCCGGGCATGGGAGAATCGAGGGTGAAATAAGGGGTAGCGACCCTGGCTGTCTGGACGATCGACTGGAAGGCGGTGTCGGCGGCGATCTGCAGGACAAAGGTGTCGGCCCCGGCAACCGGCGACCAGGTAAAGACGGGATGTTCAGTAAAGACCGGCGATTCGTTTTCCGGAGCGATCAGTTGCGGGGAGACAGGGGGCGCGCCGACTGCCAGTTCCTGATGAAAAAAGTGGTTGGCAGAGCCATCGGCGCCGGCAACGATCAGGGTGTAGTTTCCCGGCTGAGCGATACTGTCGATCGTAAGAGTAACAAACGAGCCGGGAAGGCTCGCGTTGTCGCTGAAGTGGAAAACAGAACCGGCGGGTGCGCCGATCAGGTAAAGCGATACCGGGCCGCTGAAACCACTGCCAACATAGATGTCCATGGCATAGGGGTTTCCCAGGCAGGCAGTGGCCTCGTTTTGGAGGGGGAACAATTGGGCTACATTCGGGAAGGTAGTGCACAGGCTCAGTTCCCAGCTTTTGAACTGCCCTCCGTCCTGGTCGAAGTGGTCGGACACGGTGAGTTCCCAGGCGCCCGCCGCCGGCTCCCCGCTCAGGGCGGACAAAGGGCTGATGGGCCTGAATATGCCGGAAATAGCCGGAGGATAGGTATTGCAGGTGGCCTCCAGGGCCTGCTGGCTGTTGGGCGCGTCGTCGGCAAAGCCCACCTCCAGATTGGCGCCGGAGCAACCGTAAAACTCGCTGGGAAAGCCGGGCCGGTGGAAGAGCTCCACAACCGTCCCTGAGGGCGACCGCAGGCAGGCCGACAGGTCGCCCACATAAGTATGGTCGATAAAAATATTGCGGACTACTACTCCAGCCACCGTTCCCGGGCCTGCAACCTCAATGGGTAAAGTAACAGAGGAGCCGCCCTGCGGGGGTATTGCGGCCGGAGGGGCGGTGGAAGGCATAGGCCCGCAGAGAACGCCGGCAGTCCTGAACTCCGAAGGCGCCGACCATGGGCCTGGGCCACAGGTGTTGCGGCCCCGAACCCGGTAGTAATAAGTGGAGGCCGGCTCCAGTATTACACTCTGGCACTGGGGATGGGCCAGTCCGTAGGAAGAACCTATGACATCGTAGAAATTGTAGTCTTTTGCCACCTGCAGGTCATAGGACAGGGCAAGGGGATGGGCCTCCCATTGGAATGCCGGCGCCAGCGGCTGCCCATAAGAGCCGCTTGCAGGAGCGATGAGGGCAGAAGGGGCAGGCGATTGGCTGAATAACCTGATCGTTGCCGTTGCCTGAACAGAGCTGTAACCGTCCTGCGCTCTGATGATGAAAACATAGGCGCCGCTGAGTATAGAAGCATTATAAGCGCTAAGGGATAGCGTGGCCACGGCGCCGGGCGCCGCCGGATTGGGGCTGAAGGTAGCGCTTACACCGCCGGGGAGCCCATGAACGCTGAGTGTTGCCGGCCCGAAAAAACCCTCGGAGACCACTACCTGATACTGGGCCGCACCGGGAATGCACGCCTCTTCCTGTATGCCGGTTACAGCTATGCCGGCATTACAGCCCGACAACCAGTGGCCGTCCAGGAACAGAAGGTTGGTATCATTCGGGTCGAGCCAGTCTTTCAGGCGGGTATTGGGCGTTCCGCCGCCTGTCCAGGAATAACGGAACCAGCCGAAGGCGTCATATTGGCTATTGCCGCAACTGGCGGCCCCTCCCCGAAGCTGGCCGACGGCCCTGCCCTGCCGGTTGAGAAGCGGCGCGCCGGAGGACCCCGATTCGGTGGCGCCCACATTCCAGGAAGGCACGATCAGATGGTTGCCACCGGCAACCGGCGCGCTGCCGCTGCCCCAGGCGCCGGCGTAGGCGTCGGAAAAGGAAAAACTGATCCGCTTTTCGGCTCCATCCGGGTGATGGACGCAGGCCAGGGTGTCTTCCGGAGGAGCGGCGTCGCGGCTCCAGCCGGTGAAAAACGCACGGGTAGAATTCAAAAGAGGATCGTCGAGTTCCAGAAGCGTAAAATCGGTGGCTGCATATCCCGCCCGGTAGATGGCCCCGGTGTTGAAATTGTTCAGCTGCCCGTCGCCGGGGCTTCCGCTGGCCACTGTGCCGGGTTGCCGGCAGTAGCTGTTCTGGTAGTTCCAGTAAACTACCACGGAAGGGGCGCTGGCAGGGTTTATCCCGCAATGATGGGCCGTCATAAAATAAGGCGTACAGTCATTCCGGGTGTTGTTGATGAGGAAGCCGGAACAGAAGGTAGTGCCGCCGGTACCATAAACGGCCACCGATTGTATGGCTTCCCGGTAACTGTTGACGATCGTCCAGTTATCGGCTTCGCCGCAGAGCACATCCAGGTTGCAGGCTCCGGAGAGCACCTCCATGAAACCCAGAAAATCGTGGTTGACCGTCGTCAGCCGGAGCCGTAAGTCTTTTCGGCGGGAGGCCGGCAGTTGTACTTCAAGCACGGCTTCATCCCCTTCCAGAATGGGCGTCCATAATTGCTGATGGGCTTCGTTGTCGGAGGCAGTAAACGGCCCGGCTATCCGGCTTTGGGCGGGATCGTAAATAAGAAAGCGCCCCGCAGGCGGCATGTAGTATTCCAGAAAGCCGAAATTCAGGGAATGAGCGCCGGGAGAGGCTATACGCAGCCGCCAGACTGCAGTTCCGTCCGCAAGCTCTTCCCAATTACCATAGTCCCGGGGCGTTATGTCCACCTCTGCCGGGCTGGCGAAACGGGGGGGGCGGCCAGGTTCGCGGCTTCGCAATTCCGCCTGCAGCAAAGCTTCGTTATCCATCGGCGGCAGGGCCACTCTTTCTACCTCTGACAGGGGCGTGTGCGCAGGCGCAATGCCCTTACCCGGGTATTGTGCGCTGGCCGGGCCCAGAATGAACAACAGCCCGGCCGTTCCGATGATAAGGCGTTTCATTTCTTCGCTTTCTTACTCATGCCAAAATTAGGCCATTACACGCGGC
>CAZAXA010000046.1:10873-20254 GCA_964488965.1 uncultured Phaeodactylibacter sp.
AACAGGTTTTTCCCCTCACTGCCCCGCAAAGAACAGCGCATTGCAGAAGAGAAATTTCCCGTTTTCCCAGAAGCCGCGGAATAAGGGGTTATCTACCATATAAATAGCGGCGCCCCGGCCTTTGTTCTGCACGGCGAAAACAAAGGTATTCCGGGTATGCTCCAGGGCATCGGCGCCGGCGAAGCCGATCACTTCCGGCATCTCACCGATATAGCCGACGTTCCAGGTGTCTTTCAGCAACTGGTAACTGCTGCTGCCTGCTTTCAGGGAGTAGTAGCGCCCCAGGCCATAAGCAAGAGGATGAGTGGTATCGAGTTGGAGCTTGAAAATGGCGCCGGGGATACTGCGGCTGATATAACGGCGGGACTGTCCGGCGTAGGGTTCCAGCCGGCGGTCCAGGCTGGATTTTTCGCGCTTCTCTTTGGCCTGGCTTTCTTCTTCTTCGGAGGCATAACGGGAAAGGTTGAAACCTTCCTTACCTTCCAGGGCGGACAGGGCCTCTCCGATAGCGATCAACCGCCCTCCCTGCCGGGCCCATTCGTTGAGCGACCGGAGTTCTTCTTCGCCTATATCGTAGTCGCCCTCCGGCAGGATAAGCACGTTATAGTCGGAGTACTCGATCCCCGACAGTTTTTTTGAACTGATCGGGGAGAGCGGATAATCCAGGCCTTCTTCGAAGAAGTGCCAAACCTCACCATAACTGTTGGCCTGAGTATCTTCTCCGGCCAGGACGGCCACCCGGGGCGTTTTGATGAACTCCAGGCTGCTCGAACCCAGGTCGAACCCACTATCGGAAAAGCCGGTGCTCACAGCATGGACGGGATGTTCGAAAGCGCCGGCAGTACCGGACACTATCTCCCGGAAACGGCTGCTGCCGAGCTTTCGGTTGTCGGCAAGGGTTATCACTACCGTGCCGGCTTCGTATTGCCGCCCTTCGATCGCGAACTGCCCGGTGGCGTAGCGCGCCTTGACGCCCTTCTGCAGCAAGGCCGCCAGAAAGCGGGCGTCGGCCAGCGACGACCATTCCAGCAGATAGGCATAGGGCTCGGCAGCGGCCCCTGTCGGGCCCTGGTACGGCCCGAATTCGAAATCCCCGGCCGGTTGCAGCCGCTGGCGGGTGGCGTAGGCCTCCAGGCCATAAGCATAGGGAAGGGCCCAGGCTGTGATATCGTAAGTGAGGGTGTCTTCCAGTTCCGGTTCCGGTTCGAGCAGGGCCTGTGCGAGGGCGGACATTGGCTGGTAAGCGCTGACTATCAGGTCGCCGGCCTCCACAGTGATACTTTTTTCCTCCCTGCTCTGGTAATGATAGGCCCGGAGCGTGGTGGTATTACCCGCTTTCCCGTAGCGAATGTTGTTGTTGTCGAGTATCTCACAAAAAGCCTTAAGGCGCCCTTCAGGGTTGTCGCCGCGGATGATAAAGGCTTTGTACGTGCCGGCAGGGGCGTTTTGGGCCTGTTCGAAATAGGCCCCGAAATTTTCCACCAGCCGGGCGGCATTTTCAGAAGCGGCCTCTACGGTAGAAAGGGCGGTGGCCGTGTGGTGCTGAATGCGGTCCAGCAGCGTCAATGTATCGCCGTTTTCCATCTCGTAGGCGCGGCCGGCGCGGCCATGGCCGGCCTGCTCATGGGTCATCCCGATGGCGCCATTAAAAGTGGGATAGGTGTCGCCGTAGCTGGGATACAAAAGATCGAACACCTCCCGGGTAAAATACAGCCAGCCCTCCCGGTCAAAATGCCGGGCGTGGTTTTTTCCGATATCATACTGGAAACCGGCCTGCCATTCGGTGATATACGGGTGGTAAGGGGGGGCTGCCGGCGCAAAGTAATAGTGGTCTTCGGGGAACTGCTCGTGAAAGTCGACGTGGATGTGCGGCATCCATTGGTGGTAAACTTTGAGGCGGCTGCGGGTCTCGATCTGTGTCTGCCATGCCCAGTCGCGGTTGAGGTCAAAGAGGTAGTGGTTGACGCGCCCGCCAGGCCAGGGTTCGTCGTGTTCGTAGGCGCCGGCTTCCGGCGCCGGCCGGCGGGTAGCGTAGCGGCGGTACCATTCGGTGTAACGGGAAAAACCGTCGGGGTTGATGCAGGGATCCAGGATGACGATGGTATTGGCCAGCCAGGCCCGAACATCCTCATCCGCCGCCCGGGCCAGTTGATACAGGGCCGACATGGAAGCCTCCGAGGCGCCGGCTTCATTGCCGTGCACGCCAAAGCTCAGCCAGGCGATGGCCCGGTTCAGGCTGCTGTCGGTGTTGCCTTCCAGAAGGCCGGTGGCCCTGAGGTTGTTCTGCCGGATGCCTTCCAGTTGCGCCAAATTTTCCGGCGTGGAAACGAAGGCCAGCAGGAGAGGGCGCCCTTCGTGGGTGGCGCCGTAACGCAGCAGTTGTACATTGGGGCTGTTGGCGGCAACGTGCTCCACATAATTGGCCAGCATATAATGAGGAGTGAACTGCCGGCCGTGCCCATGAGGCAGGAACTCATCGGGAGAGAGCAACTGAGCGGGAAGGGGGGAAACCAGATACAGGCAGAAAGCCAGGTTAAGGATCAGGCGGTGCATAGCATTACGTTCTTTTGTGATAACATCCACAATAATACGAAATCTATGCTTTACCGCTGATAGAGGGTCCTGACCGGCACATCCACCCCGAAAGCGAGGAAGCCCCGGAAAGACCGCACCGATATCTGATCCCCGTTGGCTTCCAGGAACTGCGGGCCGTAATGGCCGCCCAGCCCCAGATAGAAGGGCGTATCCTTAAGATTCCAGTGGAGCTGCAGGCCGGGCTTGAAGATGTTCCTGAAAGTCAGGACGGATTCGGCATTGAAGTCCGTCCCTCCGCGATAGGAGAGCAGGGCGCCCAGGTCGAGAAAGGAAATAAAGGTGGATAAGGAACGGCGCTTTTTGCCGAACAGGCCGCTGATGCTGATGCCCAGGGGCATGGTGGGCGCCATGCTCAGGAAATTATCCGTACCCATTTCATCCCCATCCCAGGATTCGAAGCCGAAGGCGCCGCCCAGATAAGCATTGATGCCCACGGCCATGGCTTCGCGGCGCTTGGTGCGGGCGCTGCCGGGCGGGTCGGCGATGCCGCTCACCAGGGCTTTTACCTCATCGCCCTCCCTGGCGTCGATAAGGCCGGCTATGAAGTCGCCATAGTCCCGGAAAAATCGTATGGCCGGCCGGCGTTTGTCTTTTGACAGGCCGTCGGAGGGCAGGCTGCTCATCCGTCCGATCACATCATCCAGGCTGGAAAACAACCGTATGGCCGAACTGACGGCATGGCGGTGGTCCTTGACGTTGATGTAGTATATGAAATCCATAGCCTGTCCGGTAACCTCCGGCAGCCCTTTCAGTTTTGGGTTCTGTTGGGTGATGGGTTGGAATTCCTGTATGCTGCTTCCGGGCTTTACCATCAGGGGCAGTTCGAGGATGCGGTTGAAAGTATTGACCGCGAAGGAGGCCTTTCGGTAAAAGGCGAGGGAATCCTGCTGCCCGGCGCTGCTGGTATCTGCCAGGGCGGGCAGGTCGCGGACGGAAAGCTCGACCAGTTGCGCCATGCCCTCGGGGGAAAAACGGCCGATATCTCTGATGTTGAGCAGGCGCTGCGTCATCAGCCCGAGGAATGCCTGTTGCCGGATTCCGCCGTCAAAGACGGCATCGAGTTGCTCGCGGCTCATCCAGGGAGCGTCGTCGTCATCCGAGCGCAGGCTGTACACCAGTTGCGTCAGGATTTCGGTAAGCTGCAGCAGAGGCTCAGCATTATCTCTGCCTCTGATATCCTCCTGCGCCCATTTGCTGTCAAGATCGGCAAGCTGCGCCTTCAGGGTGCGCAGGTTGTCGGATAAGGTATCGATCATCAGGATTATCCCCGTGTAGGGAGTGGTGGGTTCCCGGCCCTGCAGATAGCCCAGAACGGGGCTGCCCAGCCGCATCTCCGGGTAAGCCTGGCTGAGCGTTTCATTCAGGCCGATCAGCCGCTGCTCTATTTCTACGAGGCGTTCATTGGTCTTTTCCAGCTTTTTCTCCCGGGGCAGCACTATGGAAGGCTGGTTGGCGATATCGCTGAAACCCGAGGTGGAGCTAATGGACTCCAGGAGTTGCAGCGCCAGGCGTTGGTTCTGTGACAGAACGGGCTGCCAGTACAGCAGCGCGGCCCTGATGGTATCCTGCAACTGCTGGCGATTGGAGTCGGCCCTGGCCAGGGCGCGGCGGAGAGCCCCTTGCGGGTCATTGGCGTTTATCCATTGCTCTGCGGCCAGCCTGTTTTCGGCCAGGCTTTTCTGCCAGTTGCGCAGAATCTGGTCAATAGGGGTTTGAGCGTACCAGTCGCCGTTCAGGTTACGGGCCAGTTCCAGGCCGGCGGCTCGCCATTGCTCGGGCGAGTGCTCTTCGCCGAAGAATTTATCATAATCTTCGATGGTATTGTAGTCCATGATGTAGGCGGAGTCCAGCTCGCCCCGCAGCAACTGAGGCAGCATGCTGAGGTCGTATTCATTGCCGCCGCCGCCCAGGATGACCTCGAAGTCGTAGGCCTTTTTGTTGAGGTAGTTGTCGAGTTCCGGGTTGTGAGGCAGATCGGGAAAATCCTCTTTAAAGGTGTTGATGCTGTTGCGAAGGTTGTTTTCTGCATCGTCCAGGCGGCGATAAATCTGCTTCAGGTTTTCGACGATATTTTCAGTAGTGAGGATGACGTCCCGGTATTCCGGGCTGTCGTATGCTGAAACGGCCAGTGTGAGATTGACCTGTTTTTTGGCCTCGCCGTAGGAGTCGTACAGATAACGGTTGGTGATGGGCAGGATTTCGTCGAGGGCATAGCCGTTCTGCGCCATGCCGGCCATAGAATAAACCACCAGCAGGTTGTAACTGACGGGGTCGTCCTGCAATGCCTGAAAGTAATCGGCCCGCAGCATCAGGCCGGGCAGGCGGATGCTCATCAGTTGAAGGTCTTCGTAAAAGGCCTGCCGCAACCGCTCGATAAAGGTATTGGAGTAGGTGAAATCGTGGCCGGAAAAGGTGCTGACGACTATGGGGAAAATCTCTTCTAAACCGCGGACTTCTTCTCCGAGCAACCTTTCCAGAAAATTTACCGTGACTTCCTGCTGCGCCCTGTTCAGGACGAACTCGAACAGCCCTTCGATCAGCCTCGGCGCTTCGACGATGCCCCGGCTGACATTCCGGTTGCTGCCCTCCGCCGCCAGGCGCAGCGAGCTTGTATTTTTCACCGGCGGGATGCTGTAGCGCCGCAGGGTATTGCTGATGGAGAGGTAGGAAGCGGGCGAAACGGCCGTTTCGGCATGTAGCAGGTTGATCATCTTATGGCGGGGGGCGGCCCGCAGGGCATAGAGGTTCTCCTGAAAACGCTGAGCAAAAAAAGCATCGGCCATCTCCGGAAAGATGGATATGCTGTCTTTTTCGATCAAATCCCGGATCAGGGGGTTTTCCCGATATATTTCCGCCAGGCCGTTCAGGCGGGCTTCGGTGAAGGAAACCGGCCCGGCGGGGTTGTCGTAATTGTATAAAATGGCCAGGACGGCGGCGGAGGCGTCCTGCAAAAGGGAATCCGAGCTGGCCGAGTCCCGCTGCGCAAGTATTTCCAGGGCGGACAAAAGCGTTTCGGTGTCCTTCAGCAGGCTTTGCCCGTTGAGGGGCGAAGTCATCAGGAAAGAGGAAAGAAACAGGACAAAGGCTCGAACAAAATGCATAACGGATGGGAAAATGATGAAAGAATCAAAGTTTTACGGCGCCGCTTCGGGGCATCTTTCTTCGATAGTATCGTTGTATTCCTCCAGCAGTTCATTAAAATCTTCCAGCTCGGCAATGCTTTCAAAGGCGCCATGGTAGACCTTGAAAAGGTTGACGTCCGTTTTTTTTGCCGATACTTTATTGGAGGAAAGGGCATCGCGGTACAGGGTAAAAAGTTCCCGATAGCGCCTCCTGGCCTTATCGAGGGCTTCTTCCTGTTCCGGCTCAGGCTCGCTTTCCCTGAAGGCGGCTATTTTCGGTTCGATAGCCTGCCGGGTCAGCCGGAGCTGATTGAGCAGAAGCAGGTTGATAGTGGAAACGCCTCCTGCCGCGAAGAGGTTTTTGGACCGGGATACCTCCAGTTCCCGAAAGGCTTGCAGGAAGATATCCATGCTTTCGGCAAAAGCATCGAGATTTTCCTCCGGCGCTTTATTGAGCTGGATGATCTGCCGGAGCAACAGCAGTTCATCGAAGGGAATGGGTTCCGCCCAGGCTTCGGGTTGATCAAAGCGGCGGAAAACCTTCTTTACGTCCTGTTCTATGGTTTGAAGGGTTAGATGGGTGGCGCCGAAACGCTGGGCGGCCTGGCTGATCTTGAAACGGCAGGCCAGTTTGGCATCGTGAATGATCGCTTTGAGGCGTGTATTATTATCCGGCATAGGTTTTTCAGGAGTTTTTTAACCGGGATTAAATGTAGGTTAATTTTTCGATTTTTTCGCACTTTCTGTCGTTCTCTTCATAGCTGCCGGGAGAAAATGCCTGCCGGTTAGAAAGGCTTTCCGGTTTTACCCGGCCTGATTGTCTAAAAATTCCTACTTTTGGGCAGGCCGGCAAACCTTTGTGCGGCATGATCAGTCTTAATAAAGAACGGCTGAAGGCAGGCCGTTGCCCGTGGTTTTCAAGCTGGAAAGCGGGAAGGGCCGAACGCAGCAAGGGCAGCGCCTGAATAACAAAATTGAGCGTCCATGAAATTTCAGATAATACTGATCATCCTGGTTCTTTTCCTGGCGGCTGGCAGCGCCGGGGCACAGGACGACAGGAATAAACGCCTCGTCCAGTTCTCCGGTATGGTCCTCGACGGGTCCGACGAGCAGCTCTATCCCGTGCCTTATACCAACATTTTGGTCAAGGATAAAGGCAGGGGCACCTATTCCGACCTGAAGGGCTTCTTCTCTATCGTCGTCGAAAAAGGGGATGTGATCGTATTTTCCGCCATCGGCTACAAAACGGTAGAGTATAAAATACCCGAAGACATGAAGGACGAGCGTTATTCCATAGTACAGCTCATGACCCAGGATGCCATCAACCTGCCGGAAACGGTGGTCTTCCCCTGGCCCAGCCGGGACCACTTCAAGCTGGAGTTCCTGGCCATGGACGTCACTCCCGAACTGCAGGAACGCGCGGCCAAAAACCTCGCCAACGAAGCCCTCCGCCGCATGCGCAACGAAGTTTCCGTCGACGGCAACGAGAATGCCGATTACTACCTGCGCCAGCAGGCCCGCGAATATTACTACATCGGGCAGCGGCCGCCAATGAACATCTTCAATCCCGTAGCCTGGAAAAAATTCTTCGACTCCTGGAAAAACGGGGATTTCAAGAAAAAAGATTAGGGCTTTTTCCCAAATACCTTTCTTCCCCAGACCAGTACCTGAAAGCCGTAGGTGCCCAGCCAGAATGCCAGCGCGGCAAAGGATAACATGCCCAGCGCGACGTAGGGCCTGACCGAGCGGAGGTTGATGCCCAGAAACTCGTAGCAAATAAAATCGGTGATCACAAAAACGGCATGGATGACGAACAGGAAGAACAGCACCCTGATCAGGGTGCGGAGGTAGAGCGCCTGTTTCAGCTCCGGCGATTGCTTTCTGCGCAGTTCCAGCCGCTTTGCCCGTATATATCGATGGGAAAAATACAGGTAGGCGATAAAAGTCGTCAGGTACAGGAATTGTTCGAAAGCGCCGTAGAAGGGATTGTAAAAAGCGCGGCCCCACCCGGCTTTAAAATCTGCCGGCATCAGGAAAAGCGCCAGGAAGAAAAAGAACTGGAAAACGGGAAGGATAAAGTGCTTGACATCCGTCCCCCGAAGGCGGTAGGCCGGATACAAGCTGAGCTTCACATAGTAAAAAAGAAGAGTGGGAAAGGCCAGCGTATAGTATATGGGCAGGAATTTGAGCCGGGGGAAAGCCTCATATATGCCGGCAAAATCGAGTATGTTATGCAGCAGTGTGAGCCCAAAGGCGATGAGCAGCAGGCCGTAAAAAGCATTGGCCCGGCGGCTGCCGGAACGCTTGAAGAAAAAAAGGCCCCCCACAGAAAGGTTTTGAGCAACCCCTGCCGCCAGCAGAAAGATCAAAAGAAAGAAAAAAACACTCCTGTCCCCGATGTCCAGAAAGTCCATCGCAATAGTTTTGAATATAGGCCGGCCGCCCGGGCTTATGTTCCGGTTTGTTTCCAAAACCCGGGCAGGCGCCTGATTTTCTATAAGAACTTCCCCTTCCTGCTGAGAAAAAGTGGTCTTACCGCCTGCTGTTTTCGCCGGCAAAAGAAAGCTTCAGCTGCTCTTTCAGTTTTTTCATATCTTCCAGCAGGGCTTCCGGGCCGGTGATGGTGAGGATGAGGAAAACATCGCCTTTTGAGAGCATCCTGGCATACTGACAGGATGCTCCCCCAGCCAGGAGCGCTTCAAAACCGGTAGCGGTGGTTCCTGCATCGAGTTCCGTTACCGCTGCTTTAGCCTGTGCAGCGAAGTCTTCCTTTGTAAATTCGTATATCTTCTCCGGCTTCCACTCCAGCACATTAAAGGAGCCGGAAACCGATATGCGTATGCCGTTGGCCGCCTCCAGGGTGGCCCCGTCCGCGTTAATGGGGCCGTCATCTGTCAAGCGGAACCCGGCAGGATACTCCAGGCAAAACCCAAAGCGGTTGTTGCAGTAGGCCTGGGCTGCCAGGGTGGATAAGGACAATAACATCGCGGAGAAGATCGACAGGGTCATTTTTCCCATGGTATCGAGTTTTTGATAAATATAACAATTATTCCCGGCAGCTTTGCTACCGGCTGATTCGGGCCGGGCATTAATTTTCTCCTATTGTCGTATATTTATACAGGTTTTCCGAAAATATATCAGTATGAAAATGAAAAAAGGACTGCTGCTTGTTTCACTAATGCCCCTGGCTTCTTTTCTCTCCGCTCAGGCAGCTGATACCTCCAGCCTGGCTTATAAAACAGGCTATCAGATAGGCAGCTGGCTGCCGTTCAGCATTATCGTCCTCCTGGCAGTGCTGGTACTGCTTAAGGCAAGCCGGCAATACCGGGATAAATAGCGCCCGATTTTCAGGCGCGATCCGCAATCCATTCAGCTTAACCATACACCATAACATCGCGTGAAATCACTCCACCACATCCCCACTGCTGCCGACATCAGGGCCACCCACGAGGCCATCCGCCCGATGATCCACCGCACACCGGTGCTCACCTGCCAAAGCATCGACAAAATGGCCGGCGCCCGGCTGTTCTTCAAATGCGAGAACTTCCAGAAGGTGGGCGCTTTCAAGATGCGGGGCGCGAGCAGCGCCGCCCTGCGCCTGAGTGACAAGGAAAAAGAACGTGGCCTGGCCACCCACTCCTCCGGCAACCACGCCCAGGCGGTG
>CAZAXA010000047.1:0-13723 GCA_964488965.1 uncultured Phaeodactylibacter sp.
CTTTCACCATTGAGGCGATGGGGGCCGTTCTCATTTATTACACCCTTACTCCCGGGCAGGAAGGGAGGGTGTTCTTTGCCATTTTTCACTCCGTTTCGGCATTCTGCAATGCGGGTTTCTCCACATTGAGCAATTCCTTATACGAGGAGGGCTACCGTTACAATTACGGCCTGCACCTGGCCGTCGCTGCCCTGATCATACTGGGAGGCGTTGGTTACAGCGTTTTCATCAACTACTACAATTACCTGAAGTCCATAGTCCGGTACAACTACCAGCGGTTTCTGATAAAGAAGGAAGCCCTCGTTCACCCGAAGACGGTGGTCACCGTCAACACCAGGATCGTCCTGTACACGAGCCTGTTCCTGTTGGCGGTTGGCACGGCGGCCTTCTATTTTCTGGAATACGACAATACCCTGTCGGGGCACAGCGGATGGGGAAAAGTGGCCACGGCTTTCTTCGGTTCGGTGACTACGAGAACGGCGGGCTTCAATACGGTGGATACGGCGGCTCTGGCCCTGCCCACCCTGATGGTTTTCTTTTTGCTGATGTGGATCGGCGCCTCTCCCGGCTCTACGGGAGGGGGGATAAAAACGACAACTTTTGCCTTATCCGTTATGAATATCTACCGTCAGGTACTGGGCCACGAGCGCATTATTTTCGGATGGAAGGAGATATCGGCACAGGCGCTGCAACGGGCTACCGCTGTGATCATACTGTCTGTTTTAGGCATCGGGGCCGCTATTTTCTCCATGATCTACTTCGACGGGCGCCTGGGCTTGATGGCCATTGCTTTCGAGTGTATTTCTGCCTACAGTACCGTCGGCCTGAGCATGGGCATCACGGCCAGCCTTTCCCCGGCGAGTAAACTAACGATCATCCTCGCCATGTTTATAGGTAGGGTCAGTTTTCTGACCCTGCTTACCGGTATAGCCCGGCAGTTTGCGCCGCGGCGCCACAACCCCCTGCGCTATCCGGAAGAAGATATTCTGATAAACTAAGCGTATGAAATTCATCATTATCGGGCTTGGAAATTTCGGATCCACCCTCGGCCTGCGCCTGGTGGAAGATGGGCATGAAGTGCTGGGCGTAGATGAAAACCTCAGCATCGTCAACCTGTTTCAGGATAAACTGACCCATACCATCTGTATGAACACCACCGACGAACTGGCCGTCCAGCGCCTGCCCCTTTCCGATACCGATGTGGTCATCATCAGCATTGGCGAGGATGTGGGGGCGTCGGTGACGACTACGGCCCTGATCAAAAAACACTGCGGCGCCAAGATCATCAGCCGGGCCATTTCTCCGATACACCACACTATTCTGGAGGCCATGGGCATCAAGGATGTCATCCACCCTGAGGCCGAGTTCGCCGACCAACTGGCCACCCGCCTGATCGTGGACGGCGCCCTGAAAACCCTGGTGCTGGACAACAAGTTCGAGATCATAGAGGTCAGCCTGCCCCCGGCCCTGGAAGGCCTGACCGTGGCCCAGGCCCGCCTCCGCGAGAAGTACGACATCAGCATCGTGACCATACTGAAAAAACAAGAAAGGCGCAATATGCTGGGCCTCAAGGTCGAACGCGACGAAGTGGTAGGCGTGCCCCGCCCTGAGATGGCCTTCGAGGCTAAAGACACCCTGGTGCTGTTCGGAAAAACCCAGGATATCCAGGCGTTTATTAAAGAAACCGAAGGGTAGGAGCGTTTTTTTCTGAAAAAAAAGCAACCTTATTTCCAGCTTTACGTCTTAACTTAGTGTATTGATGAGAAAACCGCATCCAGCCCTGTTATAGCTGCCCTGTACAACCTGCGTGGCATACTATACCCAGACATCCTAAGAACTGAAAAAATGACAGAGGCAACGATTGGAAAATTATTCCTCGATGATCAACATCAGGAGAAAGCTACACTGCACTGTTACTGCCCACAGGCTTGCGTCCTCACCCTCGATTTGCTGGACAGCCTGGGCCGTTCCTATCTTCATCAGCAGTTTTCCCTCCAAAAAGGCGATAATGAAGTGAGTTTCAGCATTGCCCGCCTGCCTGCCGGCAATTACAACGCCTGGGCGAGCATCGGCAGCCAGACGGCTATCCGCCCTATGGCCATTCAGCCCCGCAGGAACAGCAGCAGCATTCTGCCGCGCTGGCTTTTGTAAAAGGGCCCGGCCATGGCCCTAAACCTTTGCTGAACTTGCTTTGTTCCATGAACATATATTCATATCTTTGTAATTATGGAAAGTAAGACCGGCATACTCAAAGAAAAGGAAGCGGAAAAACTGGAGCGCATCGCCTTCATCCTCAAAACGGTGGCGCACCCGCTCAGGCTCGGGGTCATCCATCTGCTGGAGCAATACCCCAGGCTCTCCGTTTCGGAGATTTGTGAAAAACTGGGAAGCGAGCAGTCGCTGACCTCTCACCACCTTCAGAACATGCGCCTGAAAGGTATCCTCAATGTCAAAAGAGAGGGGAGAAGCATGATGTATTCTCTCAAGGAGAGGGATGTGTCGCTTATCATTGAGTGCCTGGAAAACTGCCAGTGCAATATGTAAGCTTTGCCTGATGCCGGTTTAAAGGTTTATCATTTATAATCGATATGAGCATTTTCAGAAAGGGCAGTAAGGCCTACAGCATTTTCGGCCTGAAGTGCCCCAGGTGCCATGAGGAGGACCTCTTCGAGACGGGGTCCTTCAGCTTCAGCAAGCCTTTTGACATGAAGCAGGAATGCCCCCATTGCAGGTTGAACTTGATGCCGGAGCCGGGTTTCTACTACGGCGCGATGTTCATTTCCTATATTTTTACCGGCTGGTTCTGCATCCTGTTCGTCCTGTTCCTGCATTGGGTGCTGGACTGGAGTACGGCGGCTTCCTTCGCTACGCTGATAGCGGCCTGCGCCCTGGGGTTCGTGTATATCTTCCGCCTGGCGCGCTCCATCTGGCTGAACATCAACTTTAAATATGACCCCGGGAAGACGTGATGGTGAGTAGTGGATGGTGGGCGTTGTATCAGTGTATCGGGCCACAACACCACAACACCGCAAAACCGCAAAACCGCAAAACCATGCCCATCCAAGACCTCAACGAGGAAGTACTGAACCTGGTGCGCAAGCACTACCCCCAGATCGCCGAACGGCCCCTGCAGGAAGAGATCGCTCAGGTTGGCAAGGTGATGCATTTCAAGGCCGGAGAGATGATCATGGACTTCGGCAGTTATGTCAAGATCGTGCCGCTGATCATCGAGGGCAGCATCAAGGTGTCGCGGGAGGATGAGGAAGGCAATGAGCTTTTCCTGTACTATCTGCAGCCGGGGGAAACCTGCTCCATGTCGTTCACCTGCTGTATGATGAACAAAAAGAGCGAAATCCGCACCGTAGCGGAGGAAGACACTACCATCATCGGCATCCCCACCCGCTATATGGACGAATGGATGAGCCGCTACCCGAGCTGGAAGAACTTCGTCATGCTCTCCTACGACAACCGCATGCTGGAACTGATCCGCACCATCGACGGCATCGCCTTTAAGAAGATGGACGAGCGCCTGCTCGGATATCTGGAAAAGAAGGCCGGGGCCAACAAGTCGCGCACCATCAATACCACCCACCAGGAGATCGCCTACGACCTCAACGCCTCCCGGGAGGCCGTTTCCCGCCTGCTGAAGCAACTGGAGAAGGAGGGGTATCTGGAGCTGGGGAGGAACCGGATCGAGTTGTTGTAGGGCCGAAACGGGAAAAGCCCCGGTTGCCCGGAGCTTTTCTACCAAAATTCTGTAATGTGTGGAGCATTTACATGCTCTTGCCATTAATACCTTCTGCCGTAGCCGCCGCCATCGTAGCCGCCGCGGTTGTAACCGCCGCCGCCCTTGTTTTCGCGGGGTTCGGCTTTTTTGACTACGATGTTACGGCCATCGAATTCCTGGTCGTTCAGGCCGTCGATAGCGGCTTGCCCTTCCCTGTCGTCAGGCATTTCGACAAAACCGAAGCCTTTGGATTTACCTGTGAATTTATCCATGATGATTTTCACGGAATCCACCTCGCCGTACTCCTCAAAAGCATCCTGAAGGTCCAACTCCTGAGTGTCGAAGTTTAATTTTGCAACAAAAATATTCATATAAAAATAAAATTGAACTCCGCTTTTCGCGGAAAAGTGAAAAGATCAAGAGACCGGAAAAAACTAAGGAAGGATAAAAGAAATGATAAGAAACAGATACGATTAACCTAAGAACTTAATTGATTCGGAGGCAAATATAGGGATAATAATACTATGCTGCACGGTTTTTACAGGATTTATTATTCTCACATCCCCGAAAGCAGCTCTTCTGCTGTCATCTGAAGGGCAGGAAGCGCCCAACCAGGGCCTGATACCCGGCCGCCTTTTTTTTCGAAGGAGAAAAGCTAAGCGGCCTGGCAGGGAGGGCGCGCCCTGCGTGCAGATGATGAAGTTGACACAACAAAATGGGTTACTGCACTGAAAATCAGGCCGGTTCTGATATCATTCCGCTTCCTCTACAATCCCCGCCAGGCGGATGTTAAAGTCCAGGCTGATGCCGCCTACCTCAAAAATGGCGGTTTTCCCATTGCGGGCAAAACAAATCTGCTCAGGAGCCTCCAGACTCGTACCCATAGCAGCCCCGACTATAAACCTCAATACAGCTCCCTCCTGGAAATGCCCTTCTTCCGGGCTGAGCGTTCCCGATCGCCGCATAGGCAGGTCGCCGCTGGAAAGAACGTGGCCGTCTTCGCCGGCCAGCTCGAAGGAGAAGACAAACCATGCGCAGTTTATACATTTCACCCTTTGTGCCGACTCCATTTTCAGCCGGATTTTGAACAGGCGCCCGGACTGGATTATGGCCGGCCAGGGCTGCCCGTCCAGTTGGCTGTTGTTTGTTGTTTGTTGTCTGTTGTCTGTTGTCTGTTGTTTGTTGTTTGTTGCGCTGGGCAGCCATACGTTTGGCAGCCAACAAGTTGCAACAACAAACAACAGACAACCAACAAACAACACACAACTGGCAACGATCAACTTTCACGGTCATTTCCCCGCCCGAAGGCGTAAATTTCAAGGCGCTGGAGATCAGGTTGGCCATTACCTGCTGGACCTGCCCGGGGCCGTGGCCCATTACCAGCGATTCCAGGGGGGTGAAAAACCGGAGCGACAGGTTTCGGCCGCATTTTTCCGATTTTCAACCGGCCCACAAAAATGGTCAAAGAAGGGAAAAGTTAAAGATTTCTGCCGGCAGATGGGAGGCCCCTTATTGAAATTTTTCACAGGCTCCCTTCCGGAAGCCGCCCGGCCCTGATGGCCTCAACCTGCTCTGCTTCGAAGGGCGGCGCCAGAAGGCCGGCCGTTTCCTGATAGCAGCGGAACAGGTCGGCAATGAAGTGAAGCCGGTCCGGCAGGCTGGCCCAGTCGATGGCGCCGGTTTCCCGCAGGCTGTCGGGAGTAGGGTCGATCCGTTTTAAAAAAGCGGCCAGGCCCGGATTGGCCAGATGCTGCAGGGAGGCCGGGAAGCGGGCCTGCAAATCCTGGCCGAGCCGCAGGCTTAGCCCTTTCGGGAAGCCGAGTTCCATCAGGCGGGCGGTCAGGAGCAGGCGAATGTGCCGGCGGGCAACTACCGAGAACCGGAGCAGGGCCTTATCCAGGGGAGTAGGCCGGCCTGACAATGCTCTGAACAAATCCCCCAGTATGGTTATCCAGCTTCGGTTTGGAAAGAGCGCGCCGAGCAGGCGGCGTTTCAGTATTTTCGGGTCTTCCACTCCTGCTTCCAGCGCTTCGGCGATCTCCGGCTGCAGGCGCATTTGCTCGTGAAAGCCGATCCCGATATTGGCCAGCAGGATGAGTTCGGCCTTCGCCTTGGCATCCGGCTCGAACAGGGCCTGGTAATAGTGGGAGAAGGCCTGGCGCAGGTAGCGCTGCCCGTGGGGCGGGCCGCCCGGCCTGAGGGCGGCGCAGAAGCGGCTGATGTTGCCGGCGTCATAGGCCGTGTCGTTCAGGCAGGCATCTGCGAACCGGGCGAATTCCCGGGCTATTTCCGCATATACTTTTTGGTTGCCCCGTGCCACGGCCTCGCCGGCGCGCCTGGCAGCCGCCTCGGGGTTTATCGCATCCCGGATCAGTTTGGCGGCGCCCTTGCCGCCTCTTTGGAAACCCCTCTGCAGAGCGGCCTGGGCTATGCCGGCCAGCGCTTCGCCAAGCTCCGGCGCCGCTTTCAGGGTATTTTCCAGCGCATGGGCAAGGTCCTCCCCCCGGATAGTCCGGCCGGCTTGTTTGGAAGCCCAGGTGGCGAAGGTGCACCAGTTGGCACAGGGCCCGGTGCGCTTCGAGACCAGCAATGATAATTCGTGATAGCTCTGGGTGATTTGCAGGTTGCGCAGGGCCGGCCCTTCAAGCCTGCTTATGCGTTCCACCTCGGAAAGGGAAGTGAATGGCATCATGTACACCAAAATTTCGGGTGAAGTTATACACAACCCGTGAATAACTGGTTGTGCACTGCATAAATTTTCAGCAGATGATTTTTGAGCCGATCGAGGCATGGTGCGGCTGGTTTTGAAGGAAAATGCCGAAAAGCCGCCGACAATCATTATCTTGCCGGGTGATTAACTTACCTTGCCAAAAACTCGTGAACAATGAACAGAAAAGAATTCCTTAAAGGGCTGGGGCTGGCCGGCGCCGCTTCCCTCATTCCCGATCAGGTGCTGAGGGCGGGCGGCAAGCAGGCCAGGGTTTCCCTGCCCCCCAACTGCACCCTCATCCCTGCCGAAACCGCCGGGCCTTTTCCGCTCGACCTGACCGCCAACCCGGAATTTTTCCGCCAGGACGTCCGGGAGGACCGCGCCGGCGTGCAGCTCAACCTGAAAATGAAGATCATCGGCGCCGATAATTGCGAGCCCATGCCCAACCTCAGGGTCAACATCTGGCATTGCGACAAGGACGGCCGCTATTCGGGTTACAGCCAGGGCGGCAACCCCGGCCAGGCAGGCCTGACCTACCTGAGGGGTTATCAAATGACAGACGCCAACGGGGAGGTAGAGTTCATCACTATTTTTCCGGGATGGTACACGGGCAGGATTTGCCATATCCATTTTCAGGTGTACGTGAGTTCCGTGTACGCCGCCATTTCTCAGCTGACCTTCCCGCTTGCCGAAAAGAACGCCCTTTATGCCGAGTATTCTACCCTGTACACTAAAGGAGCGGACCCGCTGAATTTCAACTCCGACGGCATTTTTGCCGACGGCTACGCTTACCAACTGGCCACCCTGGCGCCGAACGCGACGACAGGCGGCTACGATTCCTATCTGGAAGTGGCGATTCAGGGAAGCGGAATAACCGGCCTGGCGGAAATGGAGCCTGAAACCGGCGGGCAGTTCAAGCTGGGGCAGAACTTCCCGAACCCGTTCGCCGGTGAAACTACCATCCCTTTCCAGTTAACCAACCCCTCCGAAGTACAAATAGACTTGTTCGGCCTGTCCGGCAAAAAGCTGGCGAGCCTGGACGGCGGCAGGCTGGGCGCCGGCAAGCAGGAGATTCTGCTGAATCTGCAATCCATGGGGCTCGCCCCCGGCAATTACATTTACCAGCTGCAGGTATCGAACGGCAACGGCACGTTCCGGCAGTGCAAGGTGATGACGGTGAAGGAATAGCAAAAGTCAATAAAAAAGGAAAAGCAGCCGGAACCACATTTTATCTATTACTTCATGTAAGGCGGTATCCAGATTTTCCCTTTTGGCCAGTGCGCTGATCATCTGCTTACCCTGGTTGAAATCTCCCTGCTTGATCGTTATCAGGGCAATATAGTAATCCACCCAGGCAATCAGGTTCTTATTAACGGGCTGGTCCGTTTCGAGTTCCTTTTTCAAGGCGATAAAACGTTCCAGGTCTTGCTGATAATCGTCTTTAGACAGGTTCACAGTAGAAACCGCATAGTAAAACTGATAGATGGGGTCTACATTTGTGTACTCTTCAAAAAGCCGGCTGGCTTCTTCCCAGTTGCGGTTATCGTAATTATTAATAGCGCTTCTCAGGCTGGGCGGCGCGGAGGTTGTTTGCGAAAAAATGCTGGGGTGTGGCTGCAGATAGTTTTTGAAAAGCTGATCATGGTCGGCAAATATGATGACGTTATTAATAATTAATAAAAGGAAAAGCAACAATAAGATCATCGCAGAGCCTATCAGCAGGTTTCGGGTTTTAGGTATCAGGCGGGGGAAACTACGGCCCGGCTCTGTTTTATTGCCTTCAAGCCTGGCCGATCTTAGCCTTTCGGCCCGAAGGGCCAGGAGCGTTTTACCGGCTTTGATCAGTTCAGGTTGTTCATAGATCATATATAAATTACTCATGAACTCAGTATCTTTCTTTAGAATAGAGTCATGAGTAAGTTGCTGTTCAAATTCCTTTTTTTCCAATTCAGAAAGCTGACCTGTCAGGTATCTTCTAATTAACTTGACTCTTTCACTTTGGCTGCCGCTTACAGGATACATAATGCAGTCGAATTTTGGGTTTATTACCTAAGCTAATCACGTTTTTCAGCAGGCCGGGCCTTCTTTGCATCATTAATGCATTTTTTCAGTTTCTCCCGGCACCTTTTGATTAACACATTGGTATGGTTTGGCTTAAGGCCCAGTAGTTCATCGATCTCGGCCAGGCTGTATCCTTCATAATAATGAAGCTTTAATATTCTCCCTTCCCTTTCCGATAAGTGCTTCATGCAGGCTTCCAGGTATATTGACTCGGCCAGGCCTTCCATTTTTTCCAACAGAGACGGCTTTTCCAGTTTTGCCAATTGGGCCTGGTCAAATAGCCGGAAGCGCAGGCGGAACCTTTTCTTTCGGCCCCATTCCTCTTGCCAGACGATCCTGGCGACTTTTTTGATGAAAGAAGGAAATTTTCCTTCCTCCACATACTTTCCTTCATTTATTAGTTTCATCACGCGAAAAATTGTTTCGGTTACGGTATCTTCCTGGTTTTCCGGCGTTCCTCCTCTGCGGCCCACATAATTTCGGATCCAATTCCCGATCTCGCCATTGAAAATACTTTTAATCGCTTCGTCATCTCCCTTACTAAGCCGTTTGATAAAGTCAGCGTCCATTTTTTAATAGCATTAACCGGATACAGTTTAAATTTTCCCGCGCTGCCTTTTATCATAAGGCCTGATTCTGGCTCGGTTTAGTTGCTTTATGGGAAGATTTTTAACTTACCATATCACTATGTCAGACAGTCCTGAATCCACGAAATTGGTTTTTGGGCGTTACACAGGGGGGCATTCGGGAAAAGCAACAATCATCCACAGATTATTACTTGGTAATAAAACAGGGAACACCCTTTTGTACTTAATGATAAATTTTACTTCAAAAATTACAGAAACTCAAAAAAAGTGCGATTCCCGGCAGAGCAATGTATCGCCTCCGGTCACATTGTGAAAAATGTAAATATGAAAAAATCCTTTAAAGGTGTAATTTTTTGAAAACTTATGATACATTATTGTAAGTGACATTGTTGCTCAAAAGAGCGTATTGCGCTGCATTCAGATATACAGATCTAAAACAAATCATAAGATTGTCATGAGCAAGAATTCATTTATGAAAGTTTTACAGAAGATCGGTTACTCTGTTTCACCTGTGCTTTTGATAGGCCTGACTTCTTCCATTTCGGTGGAGTACAACGCCTCGGGCGCAGCTGTGGCAGGATATGAAGCATTGGGCGCCGCCTCGGATAACAACCCTGCCGGTATCCGGGTGGAATTAGACAGCATTATTGCCCCCAGCTTCGAATGCAGAAATATGGAATTCAGGTTTTCGGCCAGTGTAGAAGGCGCGAACGACTATTTTTATATCGGCGGATGGAGGAAGACCCGGAATGTTTTCGATATAGATGCTGTTCCAGGAGTGTGGTATGAGTATAGAGTTGAGTATCGCGTCTGGGCCAGGAAAGAAGCCTATCTACAAATGCTCAAACCGCTCAGAGGGTACCGCCCGCCGGGAAAACCCATCGCTGATGAACCCCGGATTTTTGATATTTACCGGCATGACGGCCAATTCAAAGTATGGTGGGACTTCCTGGCGGCAGGCAACCTTAAATTGAAGGGCGTCAGGAATGCCCCTGTGTTTCAGATCCAGATCACAACGGACCCGAACCTCAAGTGGTCTGATCAGCATGGTTTCGATGGCAATCACAAGGATAAGTTTGAAAATCATTTTCTTCCCGGCTCAACCTATACCATACCTCCCTCCTGCAACGGGAAAAAGATACGGGCCAGCATCCGCGCCAATTTACCCAACGGCCGTACGCGCTTCTTCCTTAAAGAGTTTGACCTTTCCAGGATACCGCAGCGCTCTCCGGCCCAGGTTTACAACACGGAGAGGCCCGGGCCGGTTTACGCTGATGAAAAGTGCTTTGCTTTATCATTCCTTTCTACTCAAAAGCATAGCAATAGCACAGTTGAGCTGATCCAACCCCGGCAGCCGGCTAGTACCTCTAACCCTGGTTTTAACATCAGCGGCCAGGCGGATATATCCTCCGGCATCCGGCTTCCGGATGCCGTTATCTCAGGGGGCTTTGCAGGTGAAATGGAGAATATTGAATGCCATTTGGATAACAATATCAAGCCTTTTACTAAAACGGGCTGGGAGCTTAACTATATGGCGGGAAGGAAAAAGTGTTACACTACTGCTCAGGCAATAAAGTTTATCGGCTCGGGAGATGGGTGGGAGGAACAGGCGCCAATCCGGGCGCCTAACCCTTATGCAACCATAGACAGGTTTATCAATTTCAGCGGAACCTATATCTGGACGGCGATCCCCTGCACAGATAGTATAGATAAAAACCTGGTGGTTAAAGTTCAAAGCACCCTGAAAATGATGGGTTACTACAGCGGCGTGGAAAACGGGGAATTTGACGTCCGGACGAAATTGGCGGTGACGAATTTTCAGCGAAAGAAGGGTTTGCCGGTCGGCAACCTCGATCTTAAAACTTTGAACCTTCTGGGAATAACTACTCAGTGACGGATAGGCAAAGAAGAGATATAGTTTATTTTTTATCTGAAAAATCAAACAGCTATGGCATCGAAAACCGATTATTCGTTTCCTGTTATTAAAACAGCTCTCTTCTTGTTTTTTGTCTTTCATTTCTTTCGCTTTTTTTCCCCGCCGGCTTTACAGGGCCAGGACTTTGATACGGCCCCGGCGGAAAACCTGGAAAAAGTGTTAAGCAATATGGACCAATTCATTGGCAAGCCGGTAGTCATTAAAAATGTAATAGTCAGAAATCCGGTTTATTTTTACCTGGGCAGCTTTTACTATTTGGAGTCTGTAAAAAGTGACAGCAGGATACTAACCTTAAGCAGGGGCTATCCGCCCAAAGAAGGAGCTATTGTTTCTGTTCTGGGGGCTATTCAGCCTGTGCTTTCGTTCAAAAGGACGAATATGTCCTTTTTTAAGCAGGCGGAAGTAAGGCCCGGCCGGCCCATGGAAGCCTATAAATTTGAGAGTGCTGCGGAGGCCTTCCCGAGGGAATGAAAGAACAAAGGAATGAATGGAGAAATATGCATTTCATACAGATAAACAAGTTTTAATGTATGATGACGTCCAGGAGATGAAAAGGCCCTTCTGCTCACCTGGAAGCCCGATCCCCTCATCCGCCGTTGCATTTGCCCTCTGCGGAGGGCAATTTTGCAACTATAAGCGTTCGTTTTTGTTTTTAGGCATATAAATCTACATCACTATGGCGGACAATAAGATAAAACTGTGGATGAAACGCGCCGGCCTCGCCGGATTTATGTTCTTCTTCCTCAAAGGTTTGGTCTGGATTGCTATATTTGTCGGTATCGGCAGGTGTACGCTATGACCAAACCCTGATCCATGCTCAGATTTTCGCTCTTTCTTATTTTTGCCGCTGTCGCAGCAGCGCTTTTTGCCCAACCCCTCATCTTTCTGGAAAACCCTTCATTTGAGGACGAGCCCTCCATTTCCCGCCCGCCGGCAGGCTGGTACTTCTGCGGGCAGGTGGGGGAGAGCCCTCCGGATATTCACCCCGGCGGCTTTTTCGGAGTAGAACGGCTGGCCCATGATGGCGCCACTTTCGTCGGTATGGTAGTGCGGGACAATGGCACCTGTGAGGGCGTCGGCCAGCGGCTGCCTTCACCGCTTATGGCGGGGCAGTGTTATGCCTTTTCCCTCTTTGCCGCCCGCTCAGATACTTATCAGAGCCTCAGCCGGCTGACCGGCGCTCCGGCCAATTACGAAACGCCGGCCGCTATCTACATCTGGGGGGGCTTCAGCAATTGCGGCCGGCAGGAACTGCTGGCCAAAACCGCTTCCATTATCAACAACGGCTGGCAGGAGTACGCTTTTACCCTGAAGCCTGCCGAATCCTATACCCATTTGCTGATCGAAGCGTATTTTTCCCAGCAGTCAATCCCCTACAATGGTAATGTGCTGATCGACCAGGCCTCGCCGCTCCGGCTGGCAGAATGTGGAGAGGCTTCGCCGGAACAAGAGGAACTGGAAGCCGCCGCTGTGCCCGCGCTCGAAACGGAAGAAGAACTGCGCGCCTACCTGCGGGAGCAGGGAAGGAATGTGCGTTTCTCTGCCGATGGCATCATGCTGGAACAACACCTCTTCGCCGATGCCAGGGGAATCCGCTACCAAACCAACCGCCCGCTATGGCAGATCGGCCAGGCCCTGCGCCAGTTTCCCGGCTACCGCCTCCTGATCGCCGTCGGAGGGGCTTCCGATTATCTCACGGAATTGCACCTGCGCCAGTTCGAACACGCTCTGAGAAATACTGGCCTGGCGGAAGGACAGTATATCCTGCGCCCCCGCAGAAGATCGGACCGCAAGCGGGAATGGCTGTGGGAGCTGGAAGAACGGGATTTTGCGATGCAGGTGGTGAAGCGATAATGTTATTAAAAAAGTAACCTATGAGAACGACTACCCTGGCTTCCGTCCTTTGCCTTGCGCTGAGCGCCGCCCTTGCCCAGCCGGCCATGCCGATTGCCCTGAATAACCCCTCTTTTGAAGACAAGCCGGCGCATTCCCGCATCCCCTACGCCTGGGAAAACTGCGGCTTCGAAGATGAGAGCCCGCCCGATACGCACCCCAGCGGCGAGTTCGGCGTAACGAAGAAGGCTGCCGGCGGGGAAACTTACCTGGGTATGGTGGTGCGCGACAACGACAGCTGGGAGTGCGCCGGCCAGCCGCTGCCGTCGCCCCTGCTGACGGATACCTGCTACCGCCTGTCCTTCAAAGCCTGCCGCTCGGAAACCTATCAAAGCCTGAGCCGGGCCTTCCGGCAGCCGGCCAACTACGATACCCCCGCCGTTCTCCGCATCTGGGGCGGCTATGCCGATAAGGAAAAGGACGGCTTCGAAATGCTGGCCGAGACGGAACCCGTCGCCAATACGGACTGGCAGGAATATGCCCTGACGTTCAGGGCTACCGCTCCTTTTGATTATCTTTACGTGGAGGCTTATTTTGACCAGGGCCGCCCTTATCCGTACAACGGCAATGTGCTGCTGGATGAGCTGTCGGATATCGTGCCCTGCTCTTCAGGGAAATAGCCGGTTCGCAGGAGAACTTCAAAAAGAAGCATGAAACTTATTGCAACCACCATGGCGGGCCTGGAGCCCGTGCTTGCGGAAGAGCTGCGGCAGCTGGGGGCTGTTCAGATCGAGCAGCTCAAGCGCGCCGTGTATTTCGAGGGGGATTTGCGCTTGCTGTACCGCGCCAACCTGGAGTTGCGCACTGCC
>CAZAXA010000047.1:13733-20100 GCA_964488965.1 uncultured Phaeodactylibacter sp.
TGCGCATCCTCAAGCCCATACATTCCTTCCGGGCGCACAACGAACAGGAGCTTTACCGGCATATCTATGACATCGACTGGCGGCAGTACATGGGCATAAAGGATACCCTGGCGGTGGATGCGGCGGTCAATTCCCCCCATTTCACTCATTCCAGGTACGTGGCGCTGAAAACCAAGGATGCCATCGTCGACCGCTTTCGCAAAGAGGAGGGGCGCCGGCCCAATGTCGCTTTGCACCGGCCATCCCTGCGGGTCAATGTGCACATCTACCGGGAAGAATGTACCGTTTCGCTCGACAGCTCAGAGGAGTCGCTGCACAAACGGGGCTACCGGATGGATGCCCTGGAAGCCCCTGTCAACGAGGTGCTGGCCGCCGGGCTGGTACTGCTGGCGGGCTGGCAGCGCGATGGTGCTTTTGTCGACCCCATGTGCGGTTCGGGAACTATCCTGATCGAAGCGGCCACCTATGCCTGCAACCGGGCGCCGCAATTGCAGCGGGAGTATTTCGGTTTTAAAAAGTGGCCCGATTATGATGAGGCGCTCTGGGGCGCGCTGCTCGCCGCCGCCCGCCGGCGGGTGACAAACTTTGAACATGGCCTCTACGGCTATGACCTGTCGTTCAAAGCGCTGAAGATCGCTCAACACAACTGCCTGGCCGCCGGCCTGGAAGGACAGGTGAGCGTGGAGCGCCGGCGCTTCGAGCGCCTGGAGCCGCCGGCAGAAGAGGGCCTTATCATCATGAACCCGCCCTACGATGAGCGCATGGAGATAGCCGATACCGGAGCCTTCTACCAGATGATCGGCGACCGCCTCAAGCAGGCCTTCAGCGGTTATGAGGCCTGGATCATCTCCTCCAATAAGGACGCCCTGAAAAGGATTGGCCTGCGGCCTTCCCGCAAAATGACGCTTTTCAACGGCGCCCTGGAATGCAAATACCATCAGTATCAATTGTACAGCGGGAGCCGGAAACAAAAAACGGCGAACCATGAAAGTTAGCGTACTTATACTGCTCCTGGCCTTTCTCCTCCGGTTCAACCCGGCGGCCGGGCAAACGCCGCCGCCTGCCAGCGCCGGGGCGGAGCTGCGTTGGCCCGGCGATACCGTCCGGGTAGCGGCGCCGCTGCTGTTTTCCCTGCCATCCCTTTCGGCTTTTCCCGGCGGCCGGCAATTTGGCCCGGCTTCACGGGCGCCCATGCCCAGGGCGCCCGAAATGCCGCGGGCTTATTCCTACCGGGAACTTGGCGTTTTCTGTAAATGGGAGGCGCAGTTGGAGAAGGCCGCCCGCATGCCCGTAAAATTCCGCCTGGGAGAAGTGCAGTACGTGGAACGCCTGGAAGGTAAATTGCCCGATTATTAGGCAGTGGTTTTGCCGGTTCGCCGAAAAGAGTTATTTTAGGTGGGCTTGAGGGCAGGCCGCCAATTCATAGATGACGCGGCTTAGAATGTTAAAAACAGAAGTAGCTTCTAAGCCGGCCACTATTAAGTTCGCGCTTACGGAAAATTCACATTCTATGCCGCGCGAACTATAATTTCCCATATGCATGAGGCAGGTTCATTACGAACGATACATCCGGGAAGCCGCTGACAAGACCGCCCGCGCAGGGCGCATAGCGGCTTTGCTGGCTATTGCCGCTATCATACTTTTCTACTGGATGGACCTGTATGACCTCAAGTTGCGGCATACCCTTCCCTGGCGGTCGGCCGGCATGGCCGGGGCGCTTATCTTTCTGCTGGGCCGGCAATTCTGGAGAACGGCCCATTCCGTTATCCTGTTACATGCCATCATGCTTTCCGGCTTCATCCTGATGATGAACGGCATCGCCTATCTGATCTTTGCCGGGCCGGCGAGCACTTCTGAGCAGGAATTTGCCGTAACGGTGGGTTGCATGACCGTCTGGCTGGTAATTGCCATGATCGCGAACGGAGCCCGGAAATATATGGTCTACGCCGGTATCGCCCTGATGGTGGGCCTGGGCATTTTCCTGCTGGCCGGCAACGCCAGGAGTTTCGGGTATATCTTTTCCATTTATCTCACCGCTTTTTTTGCCATCATACTGATGAATAACCAGGAAAAGCAGGAACGGGAGAAAGCCGTTTACCTGTATGAACTGGAGGAAGGAGAGAAAAAGATCGCCCGCCAGCGCCAGGAACTGCAATACGCCAATGAAAACCTGGTGAGTTTCAACTATGCCATCACTCACGACCTGAAGGGGCCCCTGCGCCGGGCGCAGTCCTTCACCCAGTTGCTGGAACGGCGTATCCGCTCCGGAGAACTGGATGAAGAGAGCCGGGATGAATTCTTTGAACACGTCAAGAGCAGCCTGAGCAGGATGAATCAGATCATGGAAGACCTCCTGCTGCTGTCGCGCATCGGGACGAGCGGCCTGGAAATCGCTGAAGTGGAACTGGAACCGATGGCCCGCAGTGTGTGGGAGGAGCAGGCCGCCGGATACGGAGGCCGCAAGCCGGAGCTGTCGTTGCAGGGATTGGGCCGTATGCAGGCCGATGCTTCCCTCTTATGGCATGTGCTGAGCAACCTGATCTCCAACGCAGTCAAGTATTCCAGAAATAAACCGGAACCCCGGGTAGAGGTCGGTGCTTACCGGGATGGGCAACAGACGGTCCTTTATGTCAGCGACAACGGCGCCGGTTTCGATATGAAATATGCGGAAGAACTGGGCAAACCGTTCAAGCGCCTGCATTCCGTTCAGGAGTTTGAAGGCGTCGGCATCGGGCTGGCCATCGTACGCCAGGTGGTCAATATGCATCGCGGGCGGTTCTGGGCGGAGAGCGCCGAAGGGGAGGGGGCCACTTTTTATTGCGCTTTCCCGGATGAAAATGCGGTCACAACAGCGTGAAGAGGTCGCGGACGCCGGGAGTACGCCCCACGTTGAATCCCTCGGCATATTCAAAACCAGCATCTCTGCCGTAAGCGCGCGCTTTGGCACGGAGAAACTCGATGAAATCCTGCCCGGAGATGGGTGAGTTCAACTCCTGCTCATATTCCGTAGCGCCGGGGACGAAGACCTGGGAACGAAAGGCCTGCGTCAGTTCGATCTTTCTGTCCATGTAAGGCGTAATATCCACCACGAAGTCCGGCTTCAGGTTGTGATCCTGTATATAGTGGTACACTGCCCGTGGCCGCCAGCGTTGGTGGGGGGCGCCATTGGCGCCGGCGGTAGGTATTTTTGCCAGGCCGGAATAAAAACAGGCGTCGGCGGTGAGTTTGGCAGCGCGCCCGTGGTCGGGATGGCGGTCCGACAGGGCGTTGGCCAGGACGATCTCCGGCTGGTGTTCCCGGATCACTTCGATGATCCTGATGATATTCTCCCGGCAGTACTCAAAAAAGCCGTCGGCCATGCCGAGGTTCTTCCGGAAGGCGGCGCCCATGAGGCCGGCGGCGGCGGCGGCTTCTTCCAGCCTTATCCTGGCGTTGCCGCGGGTGCCCAGCTCCCCCTGGGTCAGGTCGAGCAGGCCTACGGCCTTACCCTGGCCGATATGGCGCAGCAACGTGCCGCTACAGCTCAGTTCGATATCATCCGGATGGACGCCGACGGCAAGAATATCTACTTTCATACACTGGGGCAGTTATGCGAATTTGACGAGTTTGGGTTGGCCGCCGGCTTGCTGGTTGAGCGCAAAGGCCTGCTGGTAGACATTGCCGGCTGCATCGACATAAGAGAGTTCAATGGTGAAATCGCTGCTCAGCTTTCGGCTGCCGGTAGCTTCCAGCAGAATGCGATAAGATTCCCCGGCCTGAAGCTCCTGGCCGGCGACGGCATTTTTCACGGCGACGTCGTTCCTGCCTTTGATCTGCAGCAGGCTCAGGCGGGCAGGCTGGCCGTTGTTCAGGACTTTGAAATAGGCGTCGCGCCCCAGAGGCGAAATCTGGAAAGCGTCGAGGCTGAGGCTGGGGGCCAGCTGCAGGGCGCGGCGCTTCCTGCGGCGCCTGCCGGAGGAAAGGGCTGCCGACAGGATGAGGGTCAGGGCGATGCCCCCTCCGCCGATGCTCCACTCCAGCCAGCTCATAGATTCCGTTAGCGTATTAAATTTGGAAAGCAGTTCTTCCAGGTTGATCTGTTTCATGTTGCTATCTGTTGTCGCTGTAATAGCGGCGATTTTTCCCCTACTTAACGTATCAAATGTTAAAAGTTACATTCCGCTGCGCCACAAATGTAAGGGATTTGCCGAAAGGCGCCCGGAAAAACTAAAGCCGCCGCCAACTGTTCTCAATTCGAAACCAACCAAAAAGTACGATTATGTTTACCGGAATCATCGAAGCGATGGGCGCTGTCCGGAAAATCCGCAGGGAAGGCGGCAACGTCCACTTCACTATTGAGAGCCCTGTTTCGGAAGAACTGAAGGTCGACCAAAGTGTCGCCCATAATGGCGTCTGCCTCACGGTGGTCGCCCTGGAGCCTGGCGCTCATACGGTCACTGCCATCGAGGAGACGCTGAAGCGTTCCAACCTGGGGTCCCTCGAACAGGGGGGGCTGGTCAACCTGGAGCGCGCCATGAAGGCCGACAGCCGCCTGGACGGACATATGGTGCAGGGCCATGTTGACGCGACCGCCACCTGCATCGCCGTCGATGAGCAGGACGGCAGCTGGTACTATCGTTTCCGCTATCACCCCACTGAAGAGCACCTGCTGGTGGATAAGGGTTCCGTGGCGGTCAATGGCGTGAGCCTCACCGTGGTGGAGCCGGCGGGAGACGCCTTCTCGGTGGCCATCATCCCCTATACCTACGAGCACACCAATTTCCGGGATATCAAAGAGGGAGACAGGGTGAACCTGGAGTTCGATATCATCGGTAAGTACATTGCGCGGTATGCGAAGTTGTACGGGGGGAGAGGCTGACAACAATTTCCCTTCCCGTTTGTTAGGCCCAGAAAACAACAAGACTTGAAGATCGGTATCATCGGAGCGGGCGTGGCAGGGCTGGCCGCGGCGGTGCGGATGGCCAGCCGCGGCCATGAGGTACATGTTTACGAGGCGAACGGCTACCCCGGCGGCAAGCTGTCGGAATTCGAATTGCAGGGTTACCGCTTTGACGCCGGGCCCTCGCTGTTTACCATGCCCCATTACGTCGACGAGTTGTACCGGCTTGCCGGAGAAGACCCTGCTGCGTTTTTTGAGTATGAACGCCTGCCGGTGGTATGCCACTACTTCTGGGAAGACGGCGCCCGCCTGCTGGCCCATGCCGAGAAGGGGCGGTTTGCTGAAGAAGTGCAGGAAAAGCTGGGCGTCCCGGCCGAACGCCTGCACCGGGCCCTGGCCGACAGCCGCCGCAAGTACGAGCTCACCGGCCGCATTTTCCTGGAGAAGTCGCTCCACCGGGCGGACACCTGGCTCAACGGGCGGGTGCTGCGCGCTATGCTGGCCATTCCCGGGCTGGATCTTTTCACCAGCATGAATGCCGTCAACCGGAGGCATCTCCGGCATCCCAAACTGGTGCAGCTATTCAACCGCTTTGCCACCTACAACGGATCCAACCCCTACAAGGCGCCCGGCCTGTTGAGCATTATCCCCCATTTTGAGCACCACATCGGCGCTTTCTTTCCCCGGGGCGGCATGTACAACATCACGAAAAGCATTCACCGGCTGGCCGAACGCAAGGGCGTTGCCTTTCATTTCAATACTCCCGTTCGGGAGATCGTAGTGGAAGGGGGCAGGGCAGCAGCCCTTCGCCTGGATGAGGGAGTGGCGCCCTTTGAACGCATCATCAGCAATATGGATGTGTTTTTCACCTACCGGAAGCTATTGCCCAAGGAACGCCATCCGGAGCGGATACTGCGCCAGCAGAAGTCATCCTCGGCCCTGATCTTCTACTGGGGCATCCGCAGGCAGTTCCCGGAACTGGGCCTGCACAATATTTTTTTCAGCGACGATTACCGCGCCGAGTTCCGCTGCCTTGAAGAAGGCAGGCTCTTTCACGACCCGACCGTTTATATCAATATCACCCGGAAATACGAGGCCGGCGACGCCCCCGATGGTTGCGAGAACTGGTTCACTATGATCAATGCCCCCTATGATTCCGGGCAGGACTGGGACGCGCTCATCCGGCAGTCCCGGAAACAAATCCTGGAAAAACTGGGCCGTATGCTGGGAACGGACATCGAGCCGCTGATCGAATGCGAGGAAGTGCTGGAGCCGCGAACGATCCAAAGCAAAACGGCCTCCCACCTGGGCGCTCTCTACGGGACGAGCTCCAACAACCGCATGGCGGCCTTCCTTCGGCACCCCAACTTCTCCGGGCGGATAAAAGGCCTGTACTTCTGTGGCGGGAGCGTACACCCGGGAGGGGGCATTCCGCTGGCACTACTGTCGGCGAAGATCGTGGATGAGGTGATGCAGAGGGGAGGGTAG
>CAZAXA010000048.1:0-8499 GCA_964488965.1 uncultured Phaeodactylibacter sp.
AATAATCTACATACTGATACAAGGCCGTAGAATCGCCCTGATGATCCTCGGGCGATACCCATCCGAGCCCATCCAGCGAGACCCAGGCGCCTCTTCTGGCCAGGCGGACGTGGCCCTCGGGCGTGCCGTTTTGCGCATGCGTCCAGACGAAAGCATCCGGGGCGGCGCCGGCTTCCTCCAGGATGGCCAGTTGGAGGGCGGCGGCGGTGTCAATACCGGTATGGGATACGATCGTCAGGCCGGTGCGAAGGTGGGTAAGGGCCGCCGCCCGGGCCAGCTTCCGGTGCATATCCGAAAGGTTAGTATCCGCATCGACGCCAATCTTTATAAAACCCGGGCGAACGCGGATATCGGCGCCCTCTTCTGCGATGCCATTTTGGAATTCCTCCACCCATATATCGGCCAGCCTCTCTGCCGTAGCATCGAAAGCGAAGGATGGAATATACCGGTTCTGCCGGGCGCCGTAGAAGCCGGTATTGGTGAGGATCTGCAATTTACTTTCTACAGACAGGCGCCGCAGCAGGCCAGGGTTCCTGCCCAGGTAGGCCGGCGTGCATTCCAGGAAGGAACGGACGCCGTATTGCCTTAATTCCAGCAGATGAGGCAAAATGGCTTTAAAAGCCTCCTCCTCTTCCCAATCCTGCTGCCGGATGCTGTCGGCGCCGCTCCAGTCGAGGAAGACGTGCTCGTGAATAAGGGCCAGGCCCAGGCTGTCGGCCGGGATGGGGCCGGTGACAGTGAGGATGGTATCCGGGCTGCGGCCTGTCGCCGTAGCGGAATGGCTATCTCCCTGATCCGCTCCGGGTGTGCAACAGGTAAACAGAGCGGCGAGGAGGGTGGTTAAAATGAAGAAGCCTGTTGATCTCATAATGTGAATTTCAATGCCACAATGAATGAAAAGGACAGGATCCAGCTCACGTCGCCAGAAATCCTCCGTCCACCACGAAATTACTGCCTGTAGTCCAGGAAGACTGATCCCCCAGCAGATGCAGGGCCGTTTGGGCAATATCGCCGGCTGTGCCAAAGCGCTTCATAGGCAGTTTTTGGGCCGTCTCTTCCAGGATTTCCTCCGGATTGTCAAAGGCTTTGACGGAGTCGTGAAGCAGCGGGGTGGCGACCTGGGCCGGAGAGATGAGGTTGATCCGGATTTCCGGCCCGTAGTCCCGCGCCAGTTGCCGCACCAGGGCCGGCAGGGCGCCCTTGGAAGCGGCGTAGGCGGGGTGGCTGGGAAAAGCATGGAAGGCCGCCACGGAGCCGATGATGACGATGCTTCCTCTGCCGGCCTTTTGCAGCTGAGGGATGGCATATTTCAGCAGGTAGAATACGGCGTTGAGGTTGGCGGCGATGGTATCGTGCCAGTCGTCGAGGGAGAGGGCGTGCAATTTGCCGATCCCCAGCTGCCCGGCGGAAAGGGCCAGCATATCCAGGCCGCCGAAGCGCTCCAGGGCGGCCTGCACCAGGGCTTCATTGGCATGGGGCTGCCTGATGTCTCCGGCAACGAAGTGGGCATCCGGGCCCATTAGCCGTTCTGCCTGCCGCCCGCGCTCCTCATTGCGGCCGCTGAGGATGACTTTGGCGCCCCGTTCTGCCAAAGCCCCGGCAATGCCCAGCCCGATGCCGCTGGTGGCGCCGGTGACGATCGCGGTTTTGCCTGTGAAAAAGTCCATTTTGACTGGATTGGTCACATCCCCCACCCTTCCCGGTAGGTTCTTCCCACAAACTGGTTGGCCTCCTCCAGGTTGGTGATGCGCATGTTCTCCCCGTCCCACAGCAGCTTTTTGCGCCCGAAATACTCCATCCTGCCTTCGCTGTTCTCCCTTCTCAGCATGTAACTGCGGATGGCGAGGTTGCCCATCAGGACGGTTTCCGTCATGGGGCCGGCATAATCGAAAGAGGAAGTCAGCGCACGATGTTCCGGGCTGCCGAAGCCCGCCTTGCAGGCATCCGCCCATTTGCGTTGGTGGCCGTATTCGGGCTCCTCGCTTTCCGCCGTTTCGGGGCCGGATTCCATCGTGCCGTCGTCGAGGTAGAGCTTCGGCGTCAGGGGGGAGCTGTCATTGATATTGGTGGAGATGAGGCCCTTTTCACCGATGATCAGCACGCCGTTCTGGCTTTGCGGCCCGCCGATATCATGGCCGGCCGGAACGATCTCCGGGTGAGCGGGGCGGATACCGCCGTCGCTCCAGGTCATCTCGACCGGCGCTTTGCTCTTCTCCGTGGCGTCGAAATGCAGAGTGATAAAGGAAGCCACGGGGCATCCTTCCGGATGGTAATCCGGCGTCCACATTTGCGAGTAGATGGACGCTACGCTGCATTCCGCATCGGTGGGATATTTCAGCCCCAGGGTTCGGAAGGGGATATCGATCAGGTGGCAGCCCACATCGCCGAGGGCTCCCGTGCCGTAGTCCCACCATCCTCGCCAGTTGAAGGGGTGCAAATTGGGCGTATAGGGCCGGTAAGGGGCAGGGCCCAGCCAGAGATCCCAGTACAGGCCTTCGGGCTTTTGGCTTTCGTCCGGTTCCGGCATGGCAAAACCCTGGGGCCAGACGGGGCGGTTGGTCCACACCTGCACCTTCGATATGCTGCCCAGCACGCCCGAATCCACCCATTTCTGCACCATGCCGAGCAGCGGATTGGAGGCCCCCTGATTGCCCATCTGGCTGACGATCTTATGCTTTCTGGCCATTTCGGCCAGTATTCTCGCTTCCCGGATATTGTGGGTCAGCGGTTTCTGGACATACACATGCTTTCCCCTTTCCATGGCAAAGGCCGCCGCCGGGCCATGAACGTGGTCGGGCGTAGAGATCGTCACCGCGTCGATATCTTTCTCTTTGTCCAGCATTTCCCGGTAATCATGGTACAGCTTCGCATTGGGGAAGGCCTCGGCAGAGCTTCTTGCCGAGCCGGAGAAATCTACGTCGCACAACGCGGCCACTCTTTCCCGGCCGTTGACGGAAGCATTGCGAATATCGCTCGCTCCCTTGCCCCCCGCGCCGATGGCCGCCAGGTTCAGCCGGTCGCTCGGCGCGGTATAGCCCACGCCGCCCAGTACGTGCCGGGGTACAATAAAAAAGGAAGAGGCGATAGCTCCCTTTTCAATGAAGGACCGGCGCGAGATGGCCGGAAGTTGTGTTTTTCGTTTTTGCATGATCATTGATTATTTGAACACACCTTTAAAGTTCTCCAACCAAGTTACTGTTTTGCCAGGTATTGCCGATAACCTGCCAGGCCAAATTTCCAAACCAGGATAACGTTACCTTTCCCGCCGCCTAAAGTAACTGGCAATATTTTTGCCTTTTATGCTATTTCAAGACATCAAACACCCTCGAATACTTCAGCACGATGCTGCGGTTGCTGATCCCTGAATGGCTGTAATTTTCATTCCATACCAGGAATAACCCCGTATTGGCCTGCTGCAATAAGCCGAAACGGATATTGACGGACCACAATTCCGCCACGCTATTGTATTGGATCAGGCTTTGCAGGTAAATCCGCGGAGTAAAGGCATAGGCCAGGCGCGACCGGAAAACATTTGTCGTGAACGCTCCGCCGGGGAGTTTGATGTCATTATTGCTGAGTGCAAACTCGGAATTGAACTTTTCTCCCAGCCGCACCATCAGGGAAACGGTATTGGCTTTGCGCGTGCCGCCGAAAAATCCGCCCATCACCGAGCGGATATTGATGGAAACCGGCTTGCTCTGATTGGTGAAAAAGACGAGTTGCGCTTCCCGGTGATGATAGGCGCCGGCCGGGACAATGACTTCATCGGCAATTTCAAAATCTTCGCTGACCCCTTCGGCCGTAAAGTTGATGCCGGTATGCACTTCCATGCCGTTCCTGAATTCCCAGTGATTGTCAACATGGAGGAAGCTGGTTTGCAGGAAGTTGTCAAAACTCCAATAGCTTTGGTAAGAAACGTGAGGCCGCAACTCCAGGATGCCTATAAAATCCCGGGGGCGTATCTGTTTGAGTATCCGGAATTCGGGTTTGCGAAACGCGCTGCGCAGTAAAAAGCCGACTTCCGGGTTGAAGCCTTCGCCGACTTCCGTGTAGGCGGCATTGAGGCTCAGGCCATTCCATTCGTACTGGGACTGGATTTTAAAAGAATGGGGCTGATCCCTGATACCCGGCGTGACGGACCGGGCGTAAAAACCGGAAAGCTGTGCCTTCTTCCCGATGCCAAAGCGGCCGTCGGCGGCAAAAACGCGGTTGAAGTCATCTTCAACTTCCCCCATGCCGGAGCGGTTGATAAAAGCGGCGCCGACATAAGACCGCTGTGCAAATTCGTGGTTAAAACGGGCCGCCGTAAAATTATTTTTCCGGATATCGGCATCCGCCACCTCATTAGTAAACATACTTAGGAAACCGATATTTGATTTATTGACCTTTCCGGACACCCGCGCTCCACCGATAATGGGGACCTGCCGGCCGTTTTCGCCGATCCCGATCCGGCGGCTGAAGAAGAGGTCTACCTCCCCCGGGCTTCCTACGGAAAACAAGCCGGCATTTTCCAGGAAGAAAGGGCGTTTCTCCGGGAAGAACAGGTTGAAACGATCCAGGTTGACCTGCTGGTCATCCACTTCTACCTGGGCAAAGTCGGTATTGTAGGTCAGGTCGAGCGTCAAACCGGAGGTAATGCTATACTTCAGGTCGACGCCGGCGTCGGCGGTGAATTCCGTCTTCGGATTTAAAGTTTGAAAATCCTTGGCCGCCTGCCCCAGGACGTAAGGGGCCAGCTTGAGGTTGCCGGGGTTTTGCAGGTCGAGGCCGGTAAGTTTTCCGGCCAGCGACAGGCGGTTGAGGTCAAATTGTATAGGAAGCTTCGCCCAGTAGGCGATCTCGTTGGCCTTGCGAATGTTACGGCGGAAGTTGATCCCCCAGGCCTGGTTTTCCCCGGAAGCAAAGCGGAGGGTACGGAAAGGGATGGCAAATTCGGCGCTCCATCCGTAATCTCCAACTTCTGCTTCAACCTCCCAGGAAGCGTCCCAGTTGATGTTAAACCCGCCGATGGTGCCGCCTTGCTGGCGGTTGGAATTGAAATTGCCCTGCCCCTCGTTGTTGACCTGGGCGTCATATTCCACCCCCTGGAAATTGGTGCCGAATACAAAACCATTTTGGCTGTCATTGTAAGTATCCAGGATGAACATAAAACAGTCCGTATTGTCTAAAGGGGCGTCGCGGCGGGCATCGGTTACCACCAGCCCTTCCGGGTTGGCATCGTAGGCAACGACCGACACAAAAAAGGTTTCCTTATTGTAGGCGATCCGGATTTCAGTGGGTTCCGAGGCGGGTTGGCCCGCGTTGGGCCGGGTCTGCCACATTTCGGTGGTTGGAGGAATGGCCTGCCAGACGGGGTCGTCAAGCACTTCTCCGTCGATTACCGGCGCCTGCCCGGTGCTGAAAGCCTTTGTGGTGGGCGGCCGCTCGGCCGTATAATCACTGCCATTGCTGCTCTGAGCGTATAACCCCAGGCCAGGCACAAATAGCGCAAGCGAAAAAAGAATCCATCCTTTTCGGTACAAAGGTGAAATGGCCATGGTTTTTCTTTTATTTTGATCCTGACAAGATAGCTAATTCATGTCAAATCAGGAATCAGCCGGCCTAAAGCCAGCCCGCCTTCAGGGCCTTTACGGTAAGGGGCGCAACGGCCGTACCGCCGGCAGAGTTTAACGGCAACCCGGAAAACTGTACCTTTATTGAGCAAGATAAGATAATGGGCCTGACAGCAAAAATGCAGGCAGATGGAAGTTTGAGAATTCCCGGCACGCTCTGGCTGTTCAAGTTAAAAAGAGAATAATGGCCAAACAATTTCAACACGTCGATTACCTTTGGGATGAAGCCAAAGCCGCTGGCCTGGCCGGCGATGAGGCCGCCCTGTTCTTATACCGTTCCAATATTCTCGGGGCGGATTTACGCATTACCAATTATGGCGGCGGCAACACCTCCTGCAAAACCATCGAAAAAGACCCGCTGACGGGGGAAGAGGTAGAAGTCATGTGGATCAAAGGATCTGGCGGCGACATTGGCACGCTGACCCGCAAGGGCATCGCCGGGCTTTATGTGGACAAGTTGCGCGGCCTGAAAAATTGTTACCGGGGCATCGGGTTCGAGGATGAAATCGTTGGCCTGCAGTTGCATTGCCTGTACGGCCTCGACAACGCCGCCCCCAGCATTGATACTCCACTGCACGGGCTATTGCCTTTCAGGCATATTGACCACCTGCACCCCGACGCACTGATTGCGGTAGCTGCCGCCAGGGACAGCCAGGCCATCGCCAGAGAAATCTGGGGCGGCACGATGGGCTGGATACCCTGGCAGCGGCCGGGGTTCGATTTGGCCTTGCAATTGGAAAAATGCCTGAACGAAAACCCCGGTATCCGGGGCATCGTGCTGGGCAACCACGGCCTGTTCACCTGGGGCGATACGGCTTACGAATGTTACATGAACAGTTTGGAGGCCATTGAAACGGCTTCGGAGTATATTGCCGAAAGAGAAGGAAAGAACCGTCCTGTTTTTGGAGGCCCAAAAATGGAGAGCCTGCCCGAAGAAGAGCGGAAAGGCCAGGCTGCCAGGCTCGCCCCGGTTCTGCGCGGGCTGTGTTCGGGCCACCAACGGATGATCGGGCATTTTACCGATGACGAGCGGGTGCTGCAATTTATCAACAGCCATGGCCTTGAAAAGCTCGCTCCGCTGGGAACATCCTGCCCCGACCATTTTCTGCGGACGAAAATCCAGCCCCTCGTTCTGGGCCTCCCGGCGAAAGCGGATCTGAACGATGCCGATGCGGTCAAGGCCCAACTCCTTCCTGCTTTCGAACAGTACCGGAAAGAATACGCCGAATACTACGAAGCCTGCAAACACCCGAACAGCCCTGCCATGCGGGACCCCAATCCGGTGGTCATTCTGTACCCCGGCGTGGGCATGTTCACCTTTGCCGGAAACAAACAGACGGCCCGGGCCGCTTCCGAATTTTACGTCAACGCCATCAATGTCATGCGCGGCGCGGAAGCTATTTCTGAATATACCGCCCTGCCTCGCCAGGAAGCCTTTGACATTGAATACTGGTTGCTGGAAGAAGCCAAGCTGCAACGGATGCCTAAGGAAAAACCCCTTTCCCGCAAGGTGGCCCTCATCAGCGGCGCCGGCGGCGGCATTGGCAGGGCCATTGCGGATAAACTGGCCGCCGAAGGGGCGAATGTCGTCATCACCGACATTAGTGAAGAACGCGCCAAAGAAGCGCATTACAGTTACGGCAGAGACGTTTCGGCTTATGCCGTTTGCGATGTGGCTAATCCCGGCTCGGTGGAGGAGGCCTTTAAAAAAGCTTGCCTGGAATTTGGCGGCGTGGACATCATTGTCCATTCGGCAGGGTTGGCCATTTCAAAACCTTTGGGGGAGACGACCCTGGAGGATTGGAATCTGTTGCAGGATGTTTTGGTCAAAGGGCAATTCAATCTGGCCAAAGCGGGAGCGGAAATTTTGCGAAAGCAGGGCCTGGGCGGCGACATTATCAGCATTGCCAGCAAAAATGGCCTGGCCGCAGGGCCCAGTAATGTGGGTTACGGGACAGCCAAGGCCGCGCAGCAACACATGGCCCGCTTATTAGCCGCAGAATTAGGAGCAGAAAAAATACGAGTCAACACCGTCAACCCCGACGGCGTCATCATCGGCAGTAAAATCTGGGAAGGCAAATGGGCGGAAGGCCGGGCCAAAGCTTATGGCATCACCGTGGAAGAACTGCCTGCTTTTTATGCCAAACGCAATCTGATGAATGAAATTATTCGCCCCGAAGACATTGCCAATGCGGTTTTTGCCCTGACTGCCATTCTGGATAAGAGTACGGGTAATATTATCAATGTGGACGGGGGGATGGCCAACGCTTTTGTCAGATGATCCCGAAATCCGAAATCAATTAAAATATGCAGATCGAAAAATCACAAATACAAAGCTTCAATGAACGCTACCTCAGCGGCCATCATGAAAAATATTACCGCCTCAGCCTGCAGTTGGACAGAGCGGAGATCAACGCCGACGACATTGTTGATCAACTGCAACAACTCCAGGCCGCCATTCCAAGCTGGGCGCTGGGCGCCGGCGGCACGCGCTTCGGGCGGTTTTCGACAGGGGGAGAGCCCGCCGCCCTGGAAGACAAAATTGACGATGTGGGCATCATTCATGCCCTGACACAATCAGCAGGAGCGATTTCATTACACATCCCCTGGGATATTCCTGAAGACGCCCAGGCGGTTAAACAGAGAGCCCAGTCGCACGGGCTGGTTTTTGACGCTGTCAATTCCAATACTTTCCAGGACCGGCCCAATCAAAAGTACAGCTACAAATTTGGCTCGCTTTGCCATACAGACAAGGCCGTCCGGCAGCAGGCCATTGACCACAATATTGAAGTCATTGAAATTGGCAAAGCCCTGGGGTCAAAATCCATTACGGTTTGGTTAGCTGACGGCGCTTCCTTCCCGGGGCAGCACAATTTCAGAAAGGCCT
>CAZAXA010000048.1:8509-20003 GCA_964488965.1 uncultured Phaeodactylibacter sp.
AGGCCTACCGGCATACACAAGCCTCCCTGCAGGCCATTTATCAAGCCATGCCCGATGACTGGCGGATGTTTATCGAATACAAACCTTACGAACCCCATTTTTATTCAATGGTCATTCCCGATTGGGGAACATCCTTGTCCTTAGCGGAGGGCTGCGGAAAAAATGCCTGTACCCTGGTAGATCTGGGGCATCACCTGCCCAATACCAACATCGAGCAGATCGTCGCCATTTTGATGATGAAAGGCAAGCTGGGCGGCTTTCACTTTAATGACAGCAAATACGGCGATGATGACCTGACGGTTGGAAATATCAAACCCTATCAGCTGTTTCTCATTTTCAATGAACTGATCGATGATTTCGGAAAGGAAACAACCGAAATGCGAAACCCTGTTTCCGAAATCGCCTTCATGATTGACGCGAGCCATAATCTGAAAGACCCGCTGGAGGATCTGATACAAAGCCTGGAGGCTATTCGCATCGCTTATGCCCAGGCTTTGCTGGTGGACAGGGAATCTTTGGCGGCAGCGCAGGAAGCCAATGATGTAACCAGGTGCCAGGAAATACTGCAGGATGCGTTCCGGACAGATGTACGCCCTCTGGTAGCGGAAGCAAGAAGATTAAGCGGCGGAGCAATTGACCCGCTTGGCCTGTACCGGCAGATGGCCGTAAGGAAGAATTTGATAAAAGAAAGGGGAAGGAATGTAGTTGCGACGGGGCTTTAAAAAACATCAGATGGCGCATACTTTAATTTTCGACATAGGAAAAACCAACAAAAAAGCCTTCCTTTTTGATGCCGGCTATCAGGAGATAAGCAAAATTTATACTCGTTTTGAAGAACAACGAGATGAAGAGGGCTTCCCCTGCGATGACCTGGCCGCCATCCGAAACTGGATGCTGGAAACCATTCAGGCAGTTTTTCAGAGCAAAAAATATGAAGTAAACGCTATTAACTTTTCCACCTACGGCGCGAGTTTTGTGCATCTGGACAACAACGGCAAGCCCCTCACGCCGCTTTACAACTACCTGAAACCCATGCCCAAAGACGTGTCGGAAAATTTCTACGGGCAATATGGCGATGAATTCCAACTCGCCAGGACAACCGCTTCTCCTCCTTTGGGTATGCTCAACTCAGGCTTACAATTGTACTGGATCAAACACACCCAACCGGAAGTATTTAAAAAAATCCGTTGGTCGCTGCATTTTCCGCAATATCTGAGCTATTTGCTGACAGGCATTCCGGTTAGTGAATACACGAGTATCGGTTGCCATACGGCCCTCTGGGATTTTTCCAAAAACGACTATCACGATTGGGTACATGCAGAGGGCGTTGGCCGCATTTTACCCGCCGTTGTTTCAACCGATACGAGTATCAACAAAAACATTTTTGGAAAAAAGGTGAAAGTGGGAGTAGGCATTCACGACAGTTCTTCCGCCCTGCTGCCCTATATCCGGGCGGATAAAAAACCTTTTTTACTGATTTCGACGGGAACATGGAGCGTCTCGCTGAATCCCTTCAACAATGAATTGCCGGCCGATAAAGAACTGGAAAAGGATTGCCTTAATTTTATGCGGGTTAATGGCAAGCCTGTCAAAGCGGCGCGTTTGTTTCTGGGAGAAGAATATAAGCGGCAAACCCGGCAGTTGCAGTCTTTTTTCGGCAAAGGCAAAAACGCGCATAAAAAGGTGGCCTTTGATGAAAAACAGTACGAAAAAGCGGCCCAAAACGACGGCTATTATTTTGCTTTTGAACACCTGCAGACGCCCTGGGCCCAACCCCCAAAAAGCCGATGGCAGCATTTTGAAAACTTTGAGGCCGCCTACCATCAGCTGATGTGGGAACTGGTGCAATTACAAGTTGAGGCGGCAAACCTGGCCATTGGCCCGACGCCCGTTCAAAAAATTTATATTGACGGCGGTTTTGCCGATAACCAGGTTTACGTCCAAATGCTTGCCCGGCATTTTAAGGGGCTGAAATTGCGGACAACGCAGTCCCCCTCAGGTTCTGCATCAGGGGCGGCGATGGTTATTTCCGGTGATAAAGTAAAGAAGAAATTTTTGAAAAGGAATTATGCTTTGAAGAAGCGCAAGTGAATCAAACCAATTTAAAAATGGCTGCAACAGAAATAAATCCAAAATATCCCGACATCGACTTTCTGCGGGAGCGGGCCAAACGGCGCATTCCTCGTTTTGCCTTTGAATACCTGGACAGCGGCTGCAATTCAGAAGTGAATTTGCGCAGAAATACGGCCGAAATCCGGGAGGTGCAGCTCAAGCCCTATTATTTGCGGGACTATGGCGGCATTTCCACTGAAACGGAATTATTTGGCAAAACCTACAGCGCGCCTTTTGGCATTGCGCCCGTTGGTTTGCAGGGATTGATGTGGCCCAAAGCCTCAGAGATTCTGGCTAAAGCCGCTTTTGAGCATAACATCCCTTATATTTTGAGTACGGTCGGCACGGCAAGTATTGAGGCCATTTCAGAAATAACCGGGGGCAATGCCTGGTTTCAGCTATACCATCCGGCAGAAGACAAATTAAGGGATGATCTGATTAAAAGGTGTGCGGCGGCAGAATACCGCGTTCTGGTCATTTTATCTGATGTGCCGGCTTTTGGTTACCGGGCAAAGGACATCAAAAACGGGCTGGCCATTCCGCCGAAACTGACGCTCCGCAACGTGCTTCAAATCATGGGCAGCCCCGAGTGGGCCATCCAAACCCTGATCGCAGGGCAACCCGAATTTAAAACCCTTAAGCCCTATATTCCCAAAGGAATAAGTTTGCAGCACTTAGGATCATTTATGAATAAAACCTTTGCCGGCCGGTTGAATGAAGAAAAAATCAAACTCATCCGGGACAGGTGGAAAGGCAAACTGGTCTTAAAAGGCGTGGCAAGTGAAGAAGATACCGAAAAGGCGATCGCCCTGGGGCTGGACGGCATCATCGTTTCCAATCACGGCGGCCGCCAGTTGGATGCGGGCGAATCCACCATTAAACCCCTCTCCAGGATTGCCCAAAAATACAAAGGGCAAATCAAAATCATGATGGACAGCGGCATTCGGACGGGGCCGGACATTGCCTGCTCGCTGGCATCAGGAGCAGAATTCACCTTTCTTGGGCGCTCCTTTATGTATGGAGTGGCGGCGCTGGGCAAGACGGGCGGCAACCATACCATTTCCATTTTAAAAAAACAGTTTCAGCAGGTCATGGAGCAGCTCTGCTGTGAAAAAGTAGCAGATTTGCCGAATCATCTGATATCAAATACAGCATAAATGACTAACGAAAGCCAACCCGCCCATACCGAAGAATTTGAACGGCAGCCCGTCCCCCGATCCCATCTCAAAGACTGGAAAAGCTTTCTTGGAATGTATGCCGGCGAACACGCCGCAGGAACGGAGTTTGTCATTGGGCCGCTCTTTTTGACTACAGGGGTAAGCGCCTTTGATTTAATCATCGGCCTGCTGCTGGGCAACTTTCTGGCGGTCTTATCCTGGCGGTTTTTGACGGCTGAAATCGCCGTAAACCGCAGATTAACGCTGTACTACCAATTGGAAAAAATCTGTGGCAAAAACCTGGTTGTATTTTACAACCTGGCCAACGGCATTTTATTTTGTTTTCTGGCAGGGGCAATGATCACGGTTTCCGCAACCGCAGTCGGCCTGCCTTTTGATATGGAAATGCCCAAACTAACGGACAGCATGCCGAACAGTACTTTATTTGTCGTCCTCGTTTTGGCGGTGGGGGCAGTCATTTCTATTGTGGCGGCACGGGGTTATGCGGCGGTTGCCAAAGCTGCCAACTGGATGTCCCCTTTTATTGTCCTGGCTTTTCTCTGGGCCGGAATAGTGGCTTTAGCACAGTTGGGAGTAAGCAGTTTCAGCGATTTCTGGAACATTTGGGGAGAGGGCGGCGAACCTTTTCCAGGGCAAATAAAATACACCTTCTGGCATGTGGCCATCTGGTCCTGGTTTTGCAATGCGGCCATGCACATCGGGATGTCCGACCTGAGCGTTTTGCGTTATGCCGATAAGCCTTCCGTGGGTTGGACGACGGCGGCGGGTATGTACGTCGGGCATTATATGGCCTGGATAGCGGCGGCTTTGCTTTACGCGGTTTATCTAAAAACACCGGAAGCGCAGGCATTTTTAGACGCCGGTACTGCGCCTCCTGTTGCGCCCGGCCCTCTGGCGTATAATGCCATCGGCATTTTGGGAATTATTACGGTCATCATTGCAGGCTGGACTACTGCCAATCCAACCATTTACCGGGCCGGCCTGGCTTTTCAGGCGGTTATTCCAAAAGCATCCACTTTCTGGGTGACTATTCTGGCCGGAACAGTAGCGGCCGTCGCCGGTTTATTTCCTGCCTTTGCGATGAAATTACTGGACTTTGTAGCGGTTTACGGGTTTATTTTAGCCCCCGTTGGGGCTATCGTCGTTTTTGAGCATTTCTTTGCGGACAAGGCTGGCGTCGTAAAAAATTATGCGGAAAAGGCGGGCATTTCCTTTAACTGGATGGTATTGGCCGCCTGGTTGCTGAGCGTGGGAGTGTTTTATGGCGTCTCCCTGTCTCAGGGAGTCTTTTTGTCTTTCCTGACCTTGCCGGCATGGTTGTGTTGCGGGGTTTTGTTTCTGGTATTGAGTAAGTACTGCTCTGTAACATAAGTTTGGCCGTCAATAAACCCACTTTCATCTTTTCTCCTTGGAAAAGAAAAGCGCAGGCGTAACCTTGCCCGGCAATATTACGTCCCAGGATCGAAATGCGCCGATAGCATTCGATCAACCTCACCAGGATTCTACCCCCATGCGGCCGGAAAATTAAATTCCGATCGTTATGAAAAACAGAATCTTTTTCTTCTTCAGCCTTCTGTGTTTATTATTTTCAACCAGCCTGTCTGCAGGTAAGAACACCGGCGCCGTTACGGGCAAGGTGCTGTACGGGGACGGCCAGGCGGTTATGTTCGCCAATGTGGCGCTCCACACCATTGCGGACTCCAGCATGGTGAAGGTAGAACCCACCGGCGAGGACGGCGTCTTTAAGATGGCCAACATTCCGGAAGGGGACTACTTCATCGCCATCAGCTATGTCGGCCTTGCGGAATACCGTTCGGCCCCTTTTGCGGTAAAGGCCGGCGAAACGCTGAACCTGCCGGATATCGAGATGGCCGAAGCCGCAGTGGCCCTGGAGGAAGTGGTGATCGAAGCCGTCCGCCCGCTGCTGGAGATCAAGCCGGATAAGATGGTGTTCAACGTGCAGGGCAGCGTGAACGCCACCGGCAACAACGCCCTCGAACTGCTGCGGAAATCGCCCGGCGTAGTGGTCGACAACAACGAGAACATCATGATGCTCGGCAAAAGCGGCGTGCGGATTTACATCGACGGCAAGCCCTCCCCCCTGCGGGGCGACGACCTGGCGGCCTATCTGAAAAACCTCCAGAGCACCGAGATCGACGCCATCGAGATCATCACCAACCCCTCTTCCAAATACGACGCGGAAGGCAATGCCGGCATCATCAACATCAGGCTGAAGAAAGACCAGCAACTGGGCGCCAACGCCAACCTCAACCTGGGCTGTTCGGCCGGCGAGGTTGCGCGGTACAGCTCTTCCCTCAACGGCAACTTCCGCGGCCGGAAGGTCAATACCTTTGGCAATTACGGCTATTACATCGGGGAATACGCAGCCTTTCTCGATATCTACCGCGAACAATCGGGCTTCCGCTTCGACCAGAAAGGCATCGAAGGGGGCGACTGGAAAAGCCACAACTTCAAGCTGGGCGCCGACTATTTCCTGGACGAACAACAGACGATCGGCTTCCTCTTCAACGGCTACAACTCCCACTTCACCTGGAACAGCGACACCAGAACGCCCATGGGGATGATCGGACAAGCCGGCATTGACAGCATACTCATCGCCGCAAGCAGGAACGCAGGCGACCGGAACAACCTGAATTTCAACCTCAACTATCGCTTCGACAAGGGCGACGGAAACAACTGGAATGTCGACGCCGACTACGGCCGCTTCCGCAACGCCCAGGACGCTTACCAGCCTAACTACTACTACGACGCATCGGGCCTGGTGATTCTCCGGGAACGGATCAACACTACCGAGATGCCCACGCAGATCAATATATACACCTTCAAGGCGGACCGGGAGCAACCTTTGTGGAAGGGGCAGTTGGGCGCCGGGCTGAAACTCTCTTACGTCCGGACGGACAACGATTTCGGCTTTTTCAACCTGGTGGACCAGATACCGGTTCCCGACTATGAGCGGACCAACCAATTTGTTTACGAAGAAAACATCAACGCCGCCTATATGAATTATACGCGGAAGTTCGGCGAAAAATTCGGCGTACAACTCGGGCTGCGGGTGGAACAAACCAACTCCACCGGCGACCTGGCCAGCGCCCGCCCGGTAGACGACGGCCACGTCGTGAAGCATTACCTGGACTTCTTCCCGTCGGGTGGCCTGACCTATACCCCCGACGATAAGAACAGCTTCCAGCTCTCCTACAGCCGCCGCATCAACCGCCCCTCCTACCAGGACCTCAACCCCTTCGAATATAAGCTCAATGAGCTGACCTACCGGCGGGGCGACCCTTTCCTGCGGCCGGAATACGCCCACAAAATTCAGCTGGCTCACTCCTTCAACTACCGGCTGAACACGACCCTCGCCTTCAGCCACACCAAAGACCTCATCACCGATATTACGGATACTTCGGGCCTGAAAGCGGTCTACATCACCTACCGCAACCTGGCCGACCAGTACAATTACAGCCTGAGCCTGAGTTCCCCCATCTCCATCACCGAATGGTGGAGCAGCTACTCCAGCCTGACCGCCTACTACACGCATAACACAGCCGACTTCGGCGACGGCAAGGCCATTGACCTGGACGTCAAAGCGGCCAGCCTCTACAGCCAGCAAACCTTCACCCTGCCCTGGGGCCTCTCTTTAGAACTGTCCGGCTGGTACAACTCGCCGACCATCTGGGGCGGCAACTTCAAAATGGACGGCATGTGGAGCCTCAACGCCGGCATCCAGAAAAAACTCCCCAATGACAGGGGCAGCGTCAAACTGGCCATCAACGATATTTTCAAATCTACTGACTGGCACGGCGTCATTATCTTCGGCGCCATCCACGCCGATATGTACGGCGGCTGGGACAGCCGGCGCGTCAGCCTCAACTTCTCCTACCTCATCGGCAACACCCAGGTCAAAAGCGCCCGCAACCGCAGGACGGGGCTGGAGGAAGAACAGGGAAGGATCAAGGCCGAAAACGAAAACTGAAGGAATAGCGCATTTTTCCGGTTTTCAACCGGCCCACAAAAATTGTCGAAGAAGGGCAATTTTTTCTTAAATTGCCAGGCCAGGCAAACAAAAAGCCCCACTATGCCGTCCATCGACAAAACGATGCTACGCCAGCTGATAGCCGACAACGAAGCCCGGCAGGCCATGGAACGCATCCGCTCCACAGAGCAAGCACTCAGGGATGAAAGGCTGATGCAGGAGGTCACGCTCCTCTTATCCCGATGGCAGGCGTGCCGCCAGGAATTTGCAGTTGGCCGCTCCACGCCCGATGCCCACCGGGCGGAAAACCAGCGCATCAACGACGCCCTGCTTCACCTCATCAGGGAACTGCCCGACGAGGAACTCCAACTGGGCCTGCCGCCCCTGCCCGGCAACATCCAGCGGCCGCAAATCCCCTTCACCGGCCTGCACTGGTTCACCTGGGCCGACGCTCCGGTTTTCTTCGGCCGCCAGGCGGATATCGGGGAACTCTACAAGCTCGTCACCGCCGGCGAGCGGCTGATCCTGCTCTACGGGCAGTCGGGCGTGGGCAAATCCTCCCTGCTGCACGCAGGCCTGCTGCCCCGCCTGGAATACCGCTGGCCGGACATCAGGGACAGTTACCACCGCCGCGACCCGGCCCGGGGCCTGCCGGCCATGCTGGAGGAACTGCTGACGGGCGGCAGGCAGGAAGAGCGCATCCTGGTGCTGGACCAGGTAGAGGAAATCTACACCAACCCCCATCCCGCCCTGCCCGATGAGGAGAGGCAACTGGCGGCCCTGCTGGCGAGAGCCAGGCGGGACTTTCCCCGGCTGCAGTTCATCCTGGGCTTCCGCAAGGAATACAAGGCGGAGGTCGAAGACCTGCTGGGCCAACTGGACCCGGTAGGCCATTTCCTGAAGCCCCTGAGCCGGCAGGGCGTGCTGGAGGCCATCACCGGGGTGGCGAACACCCCTTACCTGCAGCGCCGGTACCACCTGGCCATCGACGAGGGCCTGCCGGAAGTTATTGCCGACGATATCCTCAGGGATGACAAATCCAACATCGCCCCCCTGCTGCAAATCCTGCTCCGCAAGATGTGGGACGAGGCATGCAAGGCCACGCAGGATGGCAAGGCATGTTTCACCTCTGCTTTATACGCCGCCCATCGGCAGTCCAGCCTCGACGCCCTGCTGGACAGCCAACTGGATGATCTCGGCAAACCCTTCCCCGAAGCGGTGGCCAGCGGCCTGGCCCTCGATCTCCTGATGGGCTACACCACCCCCCGCGCCACCGCCGGCGAGCTGGCCGACGAGGACTTGCAAGAGCGCTACCCCCACATCCCCCACATCCTGGAGTTGAAAGCCGCCCTTCAGCGCCTCTTCCTGCTCACCAACCCGGCCGGGAAGGACCGCCCCGCCGCCCGCCTGGCCCACGACGCCCTGGCGCCCATCATCCGGAAGAAGTTTTCCGATTCGGATAAGCCGGGGCAGCGGGCCTGGCAGGTTCTGGAACCCAAACTCAACGACCTGAAAAAGGGCCTCAGGCCGACGCTTATCGCTCCGGATGACCTCCATGTCGTACTCGCCGGGCAACAGGGTACGCGCCGGGCGCCCGAATTGGAAGAACTGATCGAAGCCAGCCGCAAAGATGCCGAAAATAAGGAGCAGGAACGATACGAAAAAAACCTATACATCTTCAATACCTTTGCCGACGGAGGAATAGAGTTGATTTACACCCTGGAACACGAGAAAGCTCTGGGTAAACTCAAAGCCGGGGTGGCAATGGATTTCGATCCTGAAATCAAGCGGCAGAAACTCACCGCGCCCATCGAAGAACTGCTCTTTTTCTTTGCCGAGGCCGGCCGTAGGCTCCCTCTGGCAAGAGAAGCGGCTTCTTTGTTGCTGGAGTTAAATCCTCGGCCGGAACTTCGCTCCCTCCTTCAGCAATGCCTGGAACAGAACTGGGACGGCAGGCATCGGTTTGCGCCCCTTGTGGAGGCTTTATCCACTTATGCCGTTTTAAAAAAACGGTATTACCCGCACATGGCGCCAATACCGGGCGGCCGGTTCGACATGGGAACCCCGGAAGGCGAGCCGGACTTTCAAAATGATGAAACTTTACACCCGGTTGAACTCGGCGCCTATCACATAGCCGCTACGCCGGTGACATTTTATCAATACGCGCTGTACTGTGAATCCGTAGAAGACAACATTGCCGGGCGGTCTCCCGGATGGGGCAAATTCGGAGATCATCCGCTGGTAAACATCAGCTGGTACGAGGCTTTGGAATATTGCAACTGGCTGAGCGAACAGCTGCTGGGACAAGGCAAGGCTTGTTACGCTATTGAAAAAAAAACCGGCAGCGATGAAAATAATGAGGTCGACAATGACTTTTTAAAATGGAAAGTCGAGTGTAAAAATCAGGGCCCAACCTATCGCCTGCCGACCGAGGCCGAATGGGAATTTGCCGCGCGAGGAGGAGGCGGGGGTTCCCGTACCCGCTACGCCGGCAGCGACATGCTGGAAGAAGTGGGCTGGTACTGGAAAAATTCGGCCCATAACCGTAAACCGCTTGACGGGAACTGGCGGGAAAGCATACCTCTGATACTGGCGAACTGCGGAACCCATCCCGTCGGGCAGAAACAGCCGGTGAAATTGCAGGGAGGGCATGAGTTGTTCGACCTTAGCGGCAATGTTTATGAATGGTGCTGGGACTGGTATGCCAGCGGCTATTATGAGGAATGCCGGCAGCTGGGCCTTGCCTCTGATCCGACAGGAGCTGAAAAAAGTTCCAGCGGCCGTGTTGTCCGCGGCGGTAGCTGGCACGGCGATGCGGAGGGCTGCCGGACGGCGTACCGCTACCGCTTCGACCCCGGCGGCCGCTACGACGGCATAGGCTTCCGCCTGGCCTTCGTCCCGTAGTTCGGGCGGCCCTTCCGGCTTTGCTTGTGAGCTAAAGCGAGTTGTCGAAAAAAAATGAGCGGGAAGCGAGGGACGAAGCTTCCCGTGCATTTTTTGAGACAACGAGCGTCAGAAACCAATACCGGCGAAGCCGGTCGAAAATTTTTTAAAAAACAGGCCTTATGCAAATAAAACTATTCACGATACCGGTTGGCGACAGCGGCGGCGCTTTGCAGGAAATGAATGCCTTTATGCGGGGGAATAAGATTCTGGAAGTAGAAAACCAGTTTGTCAGCAATGAGCATGGGGCGTACTGGTGCTTCTGTGTGCGCTATATTGAGCGGGCGTATGCGGGTGCAGATGGCCAAAAACCGAAGGAAAAGGTGGACTACCGGAAAGTGCTGGACGAGGCGACGTTCCAAAAGTTTTCCAATCTGCGCGAGATTCGCAAGAAAGTAGCTGCAAACGAGGGGATTTCCGCCTTCATCATTTTGACGGATGAGGAACTGGCAGAGTTGGCCAAGCTGGACGAAATCACGGAAAAAGCCATGCTCGGCATAAAGGGCATCGGCGAGAAGAAAGTGGAGCGGTTTGCCAAATATTTCATTACCCAACCCGAAACGGATGAAACGGCAGGGATATCTGATTGAGGCCATAGCGGAAATGGGAAACCTCGAACTGGCGTTCTACAAAGCGCAGAAGGGCAAGGTGGGCCGCTTGGAGGTGGCTGCTTACAGGAAAAACCTGCGGCCAAATCTGCGAAAGCTTCAAGAGCAGATTCTCGCGGGCGAAGTTGAAATTGGGAAGTATAATTACTTTACGGTGTATGATCCCAAAAAGCGGCAGATATGTGCGGCGCCCTTTGCCCAGCGGGTACTGCATCATGCCTTGATGAACGTATGCCACCCGCATTTCGAAGAAAAGCAAATAGCTGACAGCTATGCAAGCCGCGTCGGCAAAGGGACTTACGCGGCGCTGGAGCGGGCGAAGGCCTTCAACCGGCGCTATTCCTGGTTTTTAAAACTGGATGTCCGGAAATATTTTGACAGCCTGGATCATAGCATGATAAGGATACAGCTCCGCAGGTTGTTCAAAGACCGGCTGCTGCTGCACATTTTTGATCAGATCACCGACAGTTATTGCGTAGAGGAAGGCCGGGGCGTGCCCATCGGCAACCTGACGAGCCAGTATTTTGCGAACCACTACCTGTCGCCCGCCGATCATTTTGCAAAAGAAAAGCTGAAGATAAAAGCATACGCAAGGTATATGGACGACATGGTGCGCCACGAGGCGCGATATGTGCACGGTGCGCGAGCACCCACTGCCGGCC
>CAZAXA010000049.1:0-19947 GCA_964488965.1 uncultured Phaeodactylibacter sp.
GTTGGAACGCCTGGGGTCGTTGCGGTAAAATGTAAAGCTGTACCCGTCGTATTTTACCATTCCGTTCTGAGTGGCCATCCAGATAAAGCCTTCCCTGTCCTGAATGATGCGGTTGACCTCCAGTGTATTGGCCTGTTCATCTGAGTAGTCGGAATATAAAAGGAAAGTCTCCTGTGCCCTGAGAGAAAGAGCAAGGAATTGCAGGATCGCCAGCAATACCCACCGCTTCACCCGAAAGTGCAACAGCTCCGAAACCGGGCTGCACTTCGCCGGCAAAACCAATCTTTCTACCTTGGATCGCACCGAGGCCCGATGTTCCATCCGATCAGAGTTGAGAGAAAGGTAAATACTCCTGCAATCTTCACGAAAGTTACATCAGCTTTTTCAATATTCATACAGGCCTGCCCGCCATTTTTTGCCTCAGCCAGGCCCGGAAGGCCAGTGCACCCAGCCCTGCCGCTGCAAGAATATAGAAAAACGGCAGCCATTGCCCACCCTTCGATAAACTCACGGGGTGGATATCTCCAATTACGATAGCCGGCGCCCAGTGCGCCGGCGTACGGGTGCTCGGGCTGCTGAGGGCGTCATTACGGAGGTATTCCAGTTTGGCCAGGCGCAGCGCTTCGTCTTTGGGGCGGCCATCACGAAGGTATTGGTAGAAAAGAAGCATGATCTCCGAAGTGGAGTGGTCGGGCATACTCCACAGGCTGGCCACCACGGCGGAAGCTCCGGCATAGTTGAAGGCGCGGGCCAGGCTCATAACGCCTTCGCCCCGAAGGAGCTGCCCGTAGGCCGTGTTGCAGGCGCTGAGCACGGCCATATCGCAGCGCAGGCCCATCTGGTAGATTTCGGAGGCGCGCAGAAAGTTATCGGTCGTATCCGACTCTTTGGTGAAGATGAGGGCGGAATTCATGGCAAATTCCATATCGTAATCCCCATGCATGGCCATGTGCAGATACCGGTATTTGCCAGCAGCCTGGAGGAAAGCCCTTTTCGTCACTTCCTGGTTGACCCAGGCGTCGCCGCCCATCAGGCCGGCGATGTTCTGCACTTCATCATCAGAGTAGGCCAGCCGGCCCAGGTAGCGGGCTGTATCGGGTTTGCCGCAGGGAGCTTTCCAGGAAGGGGCATTTTGCGATTTTTCTCCTTTCAGTTCCTGAAGGTAGCGCAATGTCTGGTCGTCATATTCCAGGCCGAAGCCTCCGAAGTTAAGCGGCGGGGGTGGATCGCCCATTGAAGGCGGCATGGTAAGCAGGCCGCTGGAATAGGCATAGCTGAATGCATAGCGCTCGATCAGAAAACCCTCGCTTCCCTTTATTTTCTGCACAGGCCGATAGAGCAGGGACTCGAAGGAAATGAGGTTGAGCAGGCCGTCCGGAATGATCAGAAGGCGATTATATTCCCCTTCTTTCTGCAGGCTGGCCAACGGCCCGGCCAGCAACCACCGGTAAAGCTGATACGATACTGAAGCGAACATTTTTTCGCATTCCTCTTCGATCTCACTGGCCAGCAGCGACCGGAAGAGGGCGATGGAATCCTGAAAGCCGGAAGGCAGGGGCAAGGCCGTAAGTTGAAAGCCCTGCTTCGTGATCAGGAAGGTGTAGATCGAATCGTCGCCGGCGAAGTATTCCACCAAAGCCTGGCCGGGAGGCAGCGAGGCCTGCAAACCGGAAACCCGGGGCAGAGCAGACATGGTATGGCTGAGGCTGTTATAACGGGGGTACCGTACCTTGAGTTGCTGTAGCAGCCGTTCGTAATCCTGGTATTGCCTGAACAAGCCCTGCTCAAGATTGTCCGTTGGTTTGCCCTCCTGGAAAGCGCCGTATGCCTCCTGTTCGGCCCGGGCGATCTGCATTCTGGCAGCCGCTTCCTGCCGCCGGAGGCTATCCGGAATGCCGGCCCGGGCCATCGCGGCCTCCTGCTGAAGGCTTTCCAGCAGAAGGACAGCCTTATTCCTGGCATTGAAATAATAGGCTTTTTCCAGGTAGGCTATATTTTTTGTCGAATAGTAGAGCCGCCGGCAGAGAGCAATGGCGCCTTCGTAAACAGGCAACGCCTGCTGTACCAGGAAATGCCTGGACAGGGTATTGTCATAGCTCTGCCGCATCCGGGCCAGGAGGGTATCGATAAGCAGATACTGATGGTAGGCCCGTTCAGGTTGCTGTTCCTCCCACAGGGTTGCCTGAAGGGCGAGTACTTTCAGAATCTCCCGGCGGGGCCCATAGAGGCGGGAAGCCGGCGGAGCAGGCTGCCCTTCCCGGAAACCCGGCGCCATGACGCCCAGGGCTTTCCGGCAGGACTGCAGGGCGGCGCCGGACTTTTGCTGCTGCTGTTCCAGCAAAGCTTTGTGGTAGTAAAGTTCTCCGATCAGAGGGTGTTTACCGGAAGGGAAAGCCTTTCGCGCCAGGCGCTGTGCGCGGCCAAAAGAAGCCTCGGCCGCCGCCGGCGCCCCGGCCCGGATGTGCAACAACATCAGGTTCGAACAGACATTGACATTTTTTTCCAGGAAGGCCAGGCGGCCGGTGCTTTGGTATAAACCTTCATGAAGGGCATAGGCATGGTTCAGGGCAGCCTCCGCCTCTTTCCACCTTCCGAGCTCCAGGGATACTATTCCCAGGTTGTTGAGTACGGACGCAGCGCCTTTCTGTGCCGCCTCTCCCTTCAACTGCTCATACTGCCCTGCTGCCCGCCGGTAATAGCGGGCGGCCTCCTCCGGCCGGCCCTGGGAAAAATAGATGTTGCCCAGATGGAGCAGCGCGTCGCCCCTGGCCTCATGCGGCCCTGCCCACCGGCCTTCGGCCAGCGACAACGACCGCTTGCCGTAGCGCATAGCGCGGGCATAGTCGGCAAGCTCCCGGTTGAGCCAGGCCACCTGCAGGTACCAGCCCGCCAGGATGGAATCGGTTTGCTGTGCTTCCAGCAGTTGGTTGCCTTCGATAGCCCGTATGGCTGCGTTGAAGTCTTCCTCGGCAGCGGCCAGCCTGCCATTGACCTGGTGGATCATGGCCTTGTTGTAATAGCCGTTGGCTACCAGCGGGTGCCTGGCGCCGAGGGCCGGGATTCGCAAAGCGATGGCTTTCTGCGTGTACTGATAGGCCTTCTCATCATCGGCGCCCCAGATGAAATAGGATACCCCCAACTGATGGTAAACCTCTGCCAGGGCCGTATCGCTGCATTGCTCCTCGTAGCGGCCTATAGCCTGTTCCAGTACTTTCACCGCCTCTTTATAGTTATGGCCCTGCCGAAGCTGGAGGCCCCGCCTGAGCTGGCCCTCCAGCAGGGAATCGGCAGGGTTGGCCCACAGGCCGGCGCTAATCAGGATCAGTAAACAGGCGAGGCATCTTTTCATTGCTGAGGGTATACACAAAACTGCCCTAAATACCGAAAGGCGTTTGAATTATCCAAACTTCTCACGGTGTTTTTACCAGCCGTAGCGTGGCTTGGCCATCCGGAGTAGCAGCTTTGAGGAAATACAACCCTCCGGGAAGGTGCTGTGGCGCCGGCGCCACAAACCGGCTCTGCCCGGGCCCTGCCTGCAGCCGGTGTTGAGCAACCACCTGCCCCGCACTATTGAATATCATTACAGAGACGGGCGTTTCCGGATTCTGGCCTTCGATCGTCAGCTCGATCTCTGACCGGAAAGGATTGGGGCCGGCCTGTATCCAGTTTGCCGGCTGCTGAGAAGCTGTCAATGATGGAGGCGCCGGCCGGGTAGAGAACTGCCCGCCGCCCTGGATCAGGCTGACGGCCGCGGAAAGGTTGAGCCTCTTTCCGTCGTGGCTCAAACCGGACAGCGCAGGATGGCTGTCCGCTCCCTGAAGAAGATATTGCTTAACCTGCAGGGCATCGAACTGCCCGAGGAGCGCAGCAATCTGCGCCGCGGCAGCGGCCACCAGGGGCGCGGCATAAGAAGTGCCATCGACATAAACATAGTTCTGCCCATCGTGGGTCAGCACCATTTCCGCCTCGGCAGCGATCTCATACCAACTGGGGTTGGCGTTGCTCAATGGCCAGGGAAAGCCGAAACAACTTTCGGTTCCTGCCACGGTGACCTCGGCTGCGATGGGCCAGCAGCCGGGGTAGGCGTCGTTGCCTGTGTAGGCGTTGTTGCCGGCGCTGCTCACCAGAAGCATATTGTGTCCTTCCGTAACGGATTCGATCACCTCTTTCAGCAGCAAAAGCCCGTTCTCGCTGCCGGAGGGCATGATGGTAGCGCTGAAATTGATAATGCCCCCCGGGCTGAAGAAGGCCTTGACGGCCTCAAAGGCGGCGATCACATCGGCGTATTCGGCATAGCCGTTGGCATTGAAAGGCGTCACATTGCCCAATTGGATATCGGAAGGGGAAATGCCGGCGGCAACCAATGTTTCCGTGATGATATAGGCCACTTTGTTTCCATGAGTGCCGCCGATATTGGAAGAGGTAGTAATAATCTGCTGGCTTAGATAATTGGCCAGTGCCGGCGAATCGATGAACTGGTCCATCACAATGATGTTGATGGGGCCGGCCGGCAGTTCCACCCCGGCGAGGATGCGGCCCCTCTCTGCCAGGCAGGACGGCAAAGGAAAGTACTGGCCGTTCAGGTTGGCGGGGATATCGTTCAACGGCATGTAGATGCGGTAATTGAGGTCGGGGTCGGAGACTTTGGCACGGGGGTCGCCATTGTCCACCCCCTGCAGGCTGATATCGTTGAAAAGGCCATCGACATCGCTAATGGTGGTGGGCGTGCCGTTATTCATTACAGTTTGAGGAAATGGGACATTTTGCCAAACCTCGTAATTGAGGCCGGGGGAATAACTGAAATCCTGGACGCCGTACCGCTGCCGCAGGCCGCTGCGGTCTAATGCAGTTGCGCCATCTACATAGCGAATAATGATAGAATTGGACAGGTAGTCCGTCTGTGCCGCCACCGGCAAGGCCAGGAGCAGGCAAAGCCACATCTCGAAAAGGAGTACAGTTGTCTTTTTCATTTTCCGGAATTTGTTGTAAATGATGATACAGTGTCTACTGGCTATATAATGGTTAAAGCATAGCTGCGTGACGGTCTTGCCTTATTTTTTTTCCGCAAAAAATAAAAGCAGCGCTGCCTTCTTCAGGCAGCGCTTCCATAAGACAACTGTAAATGCAGGAAGCCAGGGCCCTGGCTTTTCCTGCACATTATTATAAATGATCCAAAACGGCTATTGTGACAAAAAGGAGATAAAAAGCCCTATTTTAGAGGGTTTTCAGGATTTTTTTAAATTTTTGTCACAACTGCCCTTACTCATCCTTATATATGCGAAAACAATTGAAAAACCGGAAAACAAAAAGCAACATGCAAGCGCCACCCCTCCTGGAAAAAACTCAAAGGGCTTCGAAAGCTGAGCATAAAAAGAACTTCGGCCTGACGGAGAGCGCCTTCAATGAGCTGGCCGAAGCCCTGCGGCAAGGTGACAACCGGCTTTTTGAGCAGGTATTCCTCGCTCACTTTCAGGAGTGCATGTCTTATCTGAAACAGCGTTACGGAGCTTCTCACGAAGAGGCCTATGATGCTGCCATGGACACCCTGGTGGAATTCCACGGCCGGCTGCTGGAAAGGAAAGTAAGGTATGGCAACCTCCGGTTTTTGTTTACCCAAATGGCCGGCCAGGCTTACATCCGGTCTGCCCGGAAGGAAAAACTGCACCTGAGCGGCGAGGGGCTGGAAATAGCGGAGGAGGCAGAAGGGATGGAAGAAGAAGCCCTGCGCTGCCTCCATAAGGCCTGGGAAAGGTTAGGCGAAAGCTGCCAGTACATCTTAAAAGGATACTATTACTTTAGAAACGCTCCTCAGGAGATTGCTGCCAAGCTTGAAAAAAGCGACGCTGCTGTGCGCAAACAAAAACAACGCTGTATGGAAAAGCTCAGGGAATTCTTCCAGGAATATTACCACGAATAGATTTTTCAAAGCAAAAGATAAAAAAATGAAGAACCTCAGGAAATACATCAGGGGGCAGATCAGCGAACAGGAACTGGAAGAAGTGACAGGGCAACTCCTGCGGGCCAAATTCGGGAATGAAGCCAGGCAACGTTGGGCCCTGCAGCTAAAGAAAGAATACGGCATAGAGCGAAAGCCTGCCGGAAGGCCGAAAAAATTATACTGGATGAGCGCTGTTGCAGCAGCTGCTCTCCTGTTGGCGATACTCTGGCCTGCTTTTCAGGGCGTCCTTCGCCCTACCTATGAAAAAACGGCACAGGCGTACCTGGCGGAGCGGTTTCCCGCCCGCGAAATCCGCAAAGGAACCCAGGAGATGGAAGCCGCCCGCCTGGAAGCTGCCGACGCCTATATCCGGGAAGATTACCAGCAGGCCATAGCATTGCGCAAAGCGGCCGCCGGGTCTTCTGCGGCAAACAGCAGCGACCATTTCTACATCGGCCTTTGTTACCTGTACCTGAAAGAGGCCCAGCCCAAATTGGCCATACAGCACCTCCAAAAGGCCCGTGAAATAGATAAGGGGCAGCTGCAACAGGAAATAGGCTGGTTCCTCGGCCTGGCCTATATTCAAAATGGCGAACCCGATAAGGCGCGGAAAGTGCTCCAGGAAATTGTCCGGGACAAAGGATGGAACGCCGAAAAAGCAGAAAAGCTGCTCCGTGAAATGAAAAACTAAACAACGCTACCGTGCTCTCTCTGCTTTTCCACCCGAAAAGCAGGCTCATAACCCCAAACGCGCTCTGTAAACCCGATCACCACTTTATTGCCTGCCCCGCCGCCAGGCTGAACCCGGCGGCGGGGCCGATGCCCGGCATGGCCATAACCCTGGCACGCCGGAATGGAAGCGCTATGCCCGGCCATATCAGGAAAAGTAAATTCATTCAATAACCATTAAACTCGATTTGCTATGAAAAAGTATTTCAATTTCACTACCCTCCTACTGATGGCAGTGGCCCTCTTTGGGGTATTTTCCTGCCAGAAGGACGTACCTGTACTCCAGGAAGAAAGCCCTGTTTCTTTCCGCTCTGTTTCCTGCCCTCACCCCTATGAGTATGTGGGCGTGATGCACAATGAAATCCTGGCCTACGTTCTGGAAAATGTGGAAGCCTCCGGCGTGGTACTGGATAACCTCTCTCCGTATGAGGCAGATGATATCATTTTCTCCTACGCCGTAGATTACGCCACCCAGCATGGATATCCGGAAGCCGCAAACTTCACCGTAAGCGATTTCAGCCCGTATCCCGGGCAGAGCCTGTCTGCTTCCGACCTTAGCTCGCCGGATATCATCAACAATGCCCCCAACCTCTCGGATTACGAAAAGGCCCTGATAAACAACCTGCTGGCCACCGAATACGACATCACCAGTGAAAGCGGGCTCGCCACATTCACGGCCCGTGTGGAAAGCTTCGAATGCTCGGTAATGAACGACCCGGGCGTCACCAACCGGGGCGCCATTCTGGGCGCCACGGCGGTGGCCCGCCACAGCGCGGCATTCTGGAACAGCGTTGCCAATGACCCTTCCTCTTCGTTCGCTCAGCGCCATCTGCCGGTACTCAGCAAGGATCGGGACGGCAACTCCAATCCTGAAGAAGCCCTGAAATTCAACTGGAAAAAGTTCTTCCAGGTGCTTAAAGCTGATATTCAGGGCGCTGTTACCGGCGCGGCGGCAGGCGGCATAACCGGTATCGGCGCAGGCGCAGGCGCCATCATCGGGGCCGGCATATTTTCCGCATCCGAAGGGCTTTAGATGAATTGCTGAAAAAACCAAAATGGTGGGTGACTCGAAGGCCACCTAAAATAAATGAGAGCCCAAAGCCGGATTGGGTTAATGAAGGCAGTTGAACATCTCAAGAATTATAATTTCCATTGCCATGAAGGGGAACCTGATCTTACTTGTGTTAACCATTTCAATTGTGGCAGTAAGTTGCCAGAAAGAAGAGCCGCCTCAAGATGAAAGCTCAAACCAGGAGGTGTACCAAAGGGCCGCCGCTGCGACTCAATCCTTCTTCGAAATATGGGATAATGTCTATTCCCAATATCCAATGTCCGTTTTCTGCGCCTGCGATTGCACCACCTCTGAAACGATCCAGAATGAGGTCAACGCACAACTGCCGGGCTATGAAGGATTCGAAGATTTCCGGGCCTGGGGCTTTTCCTGCCAGGAATTTATGGGAGGTATCGGCGCAACTTGCGGGCAAGAAGTTTCCTACACCCGCGCCCTCCTCATGAACTCCCTGAATGATGGCCTCAACCTTGGCATTATTACCGATTCAGAGCATAGCCTGCTGTCAGACCTTGTAAATGAAGGGTTGAGCGCTCCGGCCTCTATCGATTTTGACGCTTACAAACAGAGATGGAACAGCCTCGGCCTGGCTAATACTGCGAACAGAGGGATGACCTCCTATAGCCTTATCGTAAATACCGAAGCTGCGGTAAATTATTTCGATGATTTTCCTAACCCTCCGATCGAGCCTACTCAATTCCTGATCCATAAAGTAGCCGGCGGCCTGTTTGGGGCATGGTGGGCTATCACCTGGGAGGTAACGGTTGGCGATGGAATCCATAGCGGCGATGAGTATTGGAAAACAGCCGCAGGAGGGTTCATTGGAGGAGCCATCGGAAGCCTTTAAGCCCTTTTATAAGGTTTGTCGAGAGATTTTTGCATTTACCTTACGCAAAAATCTCTTCTCTCATTTTGCGGGACTGTTCATTCAACTGTGTCAGGATAATCGGCCGACTTTCATATTCAACTGATTATCAGGCGTCGCGTCGCCGCGTCGTTGCGAGAAAACACACTTGCGTGAACAGTCCCCGTTTTGCGCAGATTTGAACATTATTCTGTAAGGCCTTCCTACCGCCTCAACACCTTAAACGCCATCCCTCTCCCATACTTCTGCATGATCGCCAGGTTGATCCAGGCCAGGGCGAAAGATTCGATCAGCGGCACCTTGTCATCCCCCCCAAAGTCGTACACCTCGCCGAAGCCGGCGTCTTTGGCCAGTTGCTCCGCCAGGGTTTTGGCCTCCTTGCTGCCGCCGGCCAGGAACATGTCGGCCTTTACGCCGCCGTAGTCCGGGTTCTCCATATTCTCGTAGCCGGTGGTGTTGAAACATTTGACGACGCTTCTGGCATTGGCGAGGGCTTTGAGGGCTTCATAGCCGTTGTTATAGCCTCCCGGCTTTCTGGACACTGAGTTAGTCGCATCGATAATAATGGCGTTGCTGACGTCGCCGATCTCCTCCGCGATACCGGGAATGGCGTCCGGCGGCGTGGCGATGAGGATGGCGCCCGCCCCGCGAACGCAATCCTTGATATCTGTTGCACTGAGGCCATTGACGCCCTGTATGAGGTTAAGTACCTTATCCGACCTGGGGTCGCGCGCCCCGATCACGCAGAGGTAACCGGCCCGGGCCCAGCGCCTGGCCAGCGCCCCGCCTACATTGCCGTGGCCGATGATGGCTATTTTCATGGAGTGTGGATTTTGTTGGTTGAATAGATGCTTATATATAAAGCTTCCAGGGAGAGGATTGTTTGCACGCAGCCGCTGCCCGCCGCCACAGCTCATTCTTTCCCTACCCTCACCCGTATCCCCCCATAAAGATGTATGCCCGCCGCCGGCTCGTAATACCTCCCCCCGAACGCATTGATGCGCACATTGCTGTTGTAGGCCGCATCCAGCAGGTTGTTGACGCCGAGGAAAGGATGCAGGCCCCACTTTGCGAACTGCCGCGAGTAGCTGAGGCGCAAGCCCATATCCAGATAGGCATCGTCTTTTTCGGTATTGCCGTCATCGGCATAGAGGGCGCCGGTATAGCGGCAGCGGAGGCTGGCCAGCAGGCCGGAGCGGTGCAGGTAGCGGAGGCTGAAAAAGCCAAAATGCCGGGGGATGCCGGGCAATTGCCTGCCGGCAAAATCTCCATCCGGGCTGAGGTAACGGATGTAGGTAAAATCTGAAAAGGTATACGAGAGGCCCACTTCCAGCCCGGGCGCCGGTTGCCAGTCCAGGGCGGCCTCCAGGCCGAGGCGGCGGCTGGCGCCGGCATTGCGGTAGAAGAGACGGCCGGGGAAGGCTTCCAGTTCAAATGGCAGCAGTTCGTCCTGCAGGCGGATGTAGAAGAAGGCCAGTTGGTAGCGCAGCCGGCGGATCAGGCCACGAAGGCCCAGCTCGTAATTGGCGGCCCGTTGGGGCGACAAGTTTTTATTAAAGCCGCCGCCGCCGGTGGGGTTGGCCGACAACTCGCTCAGGGCGGGCGTTTCGAAGCTGGCGGAAAAACCGGCGAAGGCGCGGGCTGCCGGGCTGAAGGTGCAGAGCATGCCCAGAGAGGGATTGAAGCTTTCAAAGTTCAAGTTCCCTGAATCGTCGCCATCCGCCAGATAGTGGTCTTCGGCGGCCAGGCGCATAGCATCGAAGCGGGTGCTGAGGGTGGAGCTAAGCACATCCGTCCATTGCAACTCCTGCACCCAGTACAGGCCCAGGCTGCGGAAAGACTCTTCCTGATCAAAGCCCAGCGGCCCGGTAGCTCCCTCCAGGTTGTCAAATCGCCGGCGGCCGTCTATCTGGTTGGCCAGGTCCATACCCAGCATGTACCGGTAAGGCAATGCGCCCAACTTGCCCGTGTAGCCATAGCTGGCGCCCAGCCCGGCATACCGCCTTTCCAGATCAACGATACCTCCCGCCTCGAAAGGTAAACGGTTGTTAAAGTCCCGGAACAAATAAAAGGAATAGGCTTCCAGCTTGTGTTTTTTCCCCCAGCGATGCTTCCAACGCAAGGCCGCCCTCCCCTGCTGCACCGCCTCTCCGGCCTCAAAAACGACGTTGGGTGCAAATGCCCGGCGACGGCCCTCTGCCGCAGCCTCAGAGCTGAGGCCGCCGGGGTCCTCCGCCAGAGGGCTGTCGAGATAATTGAGGAGGAACTGGAACTGGCCGCCGCTTTTGTAATCATTACTTTTATAATCGTTACAAACATAATCATTACTTTTGTAATCATTATAAATATAATCATTACTTAAATAACGATTACTTTTATAATCGTTATAAACATGATCATTACTTAAATAACGATTACTTTTATAATCATTATTTTTATAATCGTTATAAACATAATCGTTACTTTTATAATCATCATTTTTATAATGATTATATTCATCACCACCCTCGCCCTTTTTACCTCCTCTCCCATAATCCACATGCAGCCTCGCACTGAACAGCGACGACTCCATACTGCTGTGCTCCCGGTACCCCTCCAACCGGCTGCGGCTGCCGTAGGCAATAAGGCCGAAGCGCCCGGCACGGGTTCCTCCCTTCAACTGAAAGCGTTGAAAACCGTAACTGCCGGCACTGGCACGCCCCTCGGCAAAAGGCCGCTCCGGCGGTTCTTCTGTGGAAAAGCTGATCACGCCCCCGGCAGCATTGCCGTAAAGGCCGGACGAAGGGCCGCGGATCACCTCAGCGGAAGCCAGCAGGCCGGGGTCTATATTGTCGACCTGCCCCTGCCCGTCAGGCGTCGACTCGGGCAGGCCGTCGACGATGAGCTGTATGCCGCGGATGCCGAAAGCGGAGCGGGCGCCAAAGCCCCGGATGGCAATGCGGGCGTCCTGGGCAAAATTGTCGGCATTGAGGGCCAGCAGGCCGGGCACGCCGGACAGAGCCTCGTTGAGGGCCAGCTGTTGCTGCCCCTCCTGTATGCGATCCCGTAAAATAAGGGTCAGCGAAAGCGGAGCTTTCAGTTCCCGGCTCTCCAGGCGGGTAGCCGTGACGACGATGGAATCCAACGCCCCGTAGAGCAGCGTGTCCTGTGCATAGGTATACAGGCCTGACAAACAGGCAAAGGGTAAAAGAATGCGGCGCATTTCTTATTTTTAGTGCAATTTTCACAAACATACCAAAAGTTACTATGAAGTATCTCTTTCTTCTCTTTACCGGAATACTGGCGCTTTCCTGCGATTCTTCCAAACCGGCGACGCCCTCCGGCCCTGCCAAACCAGCCGCCGCAGAACCCCGGCAGGCCGCCGCTGCCTATACCTGCCTGGGCAACGAACCCTTCTGGTCCGTAAATATCAAGGGAAGTGATATCATCTTCCGCACCCCCGACGAAGGCCCGGTTACTTATCCCTACCAGGCGCCTCAGCAGCGGGGCAAACAGAAAGTGTTCTCCAGCAAGGCCGGCAATTCCAGCATTACGGTTACCATCAGGGAAGAACCCTGCACAGATACCATGTCCGGAGAGGCTTTCCCATATACGGTGGAAGTCTCCAGAGATGGGAAAATATATCACGGATGTGGAAAATGACACCTGGCTAACTATTTTAGAGGCCAGGGGGTGTTAACTTGAGCAAAAAACCTTTTTATGATACAGCGCCTGGCCATCATCATCTTATCGCTGAGCCTGCTGGCAATCCTTTGGGCATGTCGGCAGGAACCCTCTTCTTTACTTCCCTCTCCCACCGAAGGAACGATCATCCGCTACGGCGAAGAAGGAGAAGAACGCTCCAAACGGGAAGCCTGGCTGGAACTCATGCACCAGGCCGCTCCCGGGGTGGACTGGCGGCAGTTGGAGTACGAAACCCGTATGCAGCGCCACGCCCAACGCGCTCACCGGGCCGCCTTCCGCAGCGGCTGCAACCAGGAATACATCGCCGATGGGCGCCTCAGCGGGCATTGGGCCGAATGGGGCAGCAATAACCAGGCAGGCAGCATCCTGGAAACTGCCTATGATGCCGAAACCGATGAAATCTGGCTCATCTCCGCCGGAGGGACGCTCTGGCGGGGCGGCCGCCTGGGCCTGTACTGGGAAGCCGTCAATCAGGACCTGCAGTTTGACCGCGGGCTGCTCCAGTTCGTCCCACGTGAAGAAGGCCGCCGGCTGCTTGCCTTCGCCGGGCGCCTGCCGCACTATTCCGATGACGATGGGCTGAGCTGGACAAAAGGGACGGGCATCAACCATACCGACCGATGGGGCAATATACATTCGCCCGTCGTCCTCGACGATGGCGCCGGTTTCCCCGTTTTCGTGCTCGCCAAACCCAATTACTGGGCCAATATCTGCCTGTACCACTCCCTCAACCAGGGCGAAAGCTTTCTGCCCCGCACTTCCTTCAATACGCACGACTTCAACAGGCTGGCGCTGGCATCGCCAGCCCATTCCAACACGGTGCTTCTGGTAGAGAAAACGGAGAATGGCCAGGGCAAAATTTATACAGTGGATCCCATCAGCGGAGAACTGGAATGGGCCAACCCGGGCGCCAACCTCAATTTCGGCAACGCCAGGGCCAATATAGCCGGCGCTATGCCTGAAGGGCAACTGCACCTCTATGCCTACACCAGCCCTGAGGAAGGCGCCTGGGAAGTACACCGCTCTCTGGATGGCGGCCGGCAGTGGGAACGCCAGGGCGCCCTGCCTGCAAGCCCCTGGGAGGTAGGCCTGTACGTCAGCCCTTCAAACCCCTCTTTCCTGTTTATGGGCGAGGTGGAATGCTTCCGCAGTGCCGACGCCGGCCAGCATTGGGAAAAGGTGAACAACTGGTGGGAGTACTATGAAGATGTGGAAGGCAGCCTGCATGCAGATATTATGGACTTCGCGGAATTCGAAACTGCCGATGGCCAGCCTTTCCTGCTGGTGAGCAACCACGGCGGCCTTTCTCTGTCGGAAGACCGGCTGGAAAGCGCCGCCAATATTGGCCTGTTCGGCCTCAACGTGAGCCAGTATTACAGTGTGCGCACCGACCCAACGAACCCGGCCTTCGTCTACGCCGGCTCGCAGGACCAGGGCTTCCAGCGCTCCGGGCAGTTTACAGGCGAAGGGCCGGCGGCCTTTGATCAGGTAATCTCCGGCGATTATGGCCACATCGCCTTTTCCAATGGCGGGCAGGGGCTGTGGACGGTTTACCCGGGCGGATGGGCCACCTACTACGGCCACCCGCAATGGGGAGGGTATACGGCAGACTATGACCTGGAATCCGAAAATGAATCGGCCTGGCTGCCGCCGCTCATCGGCAGCCCTTATCCCGGCGACCCGGCCGCTTATCTGGCCGGCGGCAGCATCGATGGCGGGCCCGGCTCCTTTCTCATCCGGCTGGAATACGACGGCAACCAAATCCTGGCCAGCCAGGGCAACTTCGATTTCCGGCAGGAATCCGGCGGAGGAGAACTCAGCGCTATGGCCGCCCGCCCTCAGGATACCCGTAAATGGTATGCCGCTGCCACCAATGGCCGCTTTTTCTTTTCTGATGACGGAGGTGAAAGCTGGGAGCAGGCGCTTAATTTCCTGCCGGAAGGGCATTATCTCTATGGCCAGGCCATTTATCCCTTCCGCTCCGATATACAGACGGTGATCCTTGCCGGCAGCGGCTATTCCAACCCGGCAGTCTACAAGTCCACCGACGGAGGGGCCAATTTCCTGCCCATGGCCGCTGGCCTGCCGCCCACATTGGTACTGGACATCGACGGCAACGAAGATGAAAGCCTGCTCTTTGCCGCCACCGAAGCCGGGCCGTATGTGTATATAACCGATTTGGGCCGCTGGCACGACTTGTCCGGCCTGTGTGCCCCTGCCCAAACCTACTGGTCGGTGGAATACCTGCCCGGGCAGAATACTGCCCGCTTTGGCACCTACGGCCGGGGCATCTGGGATTTTGTGATCGATGACGTAACCACAACAGCAGAAAGGCCCAGGGCCTCCATTCTCCTTTATCCCAACCCGGCAAACCAGCGCCTGAGGCTGCAACTACCCGCCGGAAACTGGGTGTTACAACTATGGGACAGCAATGGCAAACTGGTTCAGCAGCAAACCGCAGGCGCCGGCCAGAATGAATTGCCTGTAGAAAGCCTGCCCAGAGGTTTATACTTCCTGAAGTTGTCCGATGGAAAAAGGATAATAGTGGAGAAAGTGGCGCTGCAGTAAATCACAGGCCGAATTTAACTGACAAACAACAAACAACAAAATCCCCAAGCCCTATGTGATCGGCTCCGGCTCCGTATTGCCTCTCCCTGCCACCTTCACATACAGCTCCATCATCTCACGGGCCAGCGGCTCGCCCCGGAATTGCTGGGCATGGGCGTAGCCTTTTTCAATGAGTTCCTGCCGGTAGGCCTCGTCCGACAAAATCTTCTCGATGCCGGCGGCAATCTCTTCCGGCCGGTGGGGGTCTACAAGATGGGCGCCCGGCCCTCCGGCTTCGGGCAGGGATGAAACATTGGAAGTGAGCACCGGCGTCTTGCTGAACAGCGCTTCCAGGATAGGAATGCCGAAGCCTTCGTAAAAGGAAGGGTAAAGGAAAACCGACGCTTTCTGATAGATCGTGGGAAGGTCGTCGAAACCAGCGTCGATAAAACGTACCAGATGCTCCATCCCGTTCTTTTGAATGAGCGCCTGCACTTTGGCCCGGTAACGGCCTCCCCGGCCGACGACGACCAACGGCAGCCGGCAGCTCTCAGGCAGAAGCTCCAGGGCGCGAATGATGCCCGTCAGGTTCTTCCGTGCGGTGATCGAACCTACCGTCAGAAGGTAGTCTTCCGGCAGGTGATAACGGCGGCGCAGGGCCTCAAAGGACTTCCGCGATTTTTCGACCATGTAGCGCTCATGGCAGGACTGGTAGATGACGGAAATCTTCTCGGGCCGGATACCGTAAAACTCAATGATATCTCGTTTGGTGTTCTCACTGATGGCCACGATATGGCCGGCATGCTGGCAGGCATAGCGGAATTTGAGGCCGTAAATTTTGCGGTCGATAAAAGGGTAATGCTCCGGGAAGCGCTCGAAGATGAGGTCGTGGATGGTGACAATGCTCCGGATACCGGCCTTTTCCAGCCCGAAGGGAATCTCGTGGCTAAGCCCGTGGAACAACTGTACTTTGTGCCTGAGCAGGTCGCGCCTGATGCCGAAACTGCGCCAGTAGGCGCCGGAACCCCGCCCCGGCATCTGAACATTGAACAAAGCGCTGTTCAGAAAAAAGTGCGTTTCTTCGTTCTTCGTGATCTTAGGACTATACAGAAAGTAAGCGTTATCAGGATAGTACTCTGCCAGGTTCGCCAGCAGGGTGCGGCTGTAATTGCCCAGGCCGGTAAAATTGTTGAACAATCGTTTGGCGTCGTAGCCGATGCGTAACATATACCTTTATACCGAGAAGCTCTCGCCACACGCACAGGTGCGCGAAGCATTCGGGTTGTTGAAGTGGAAGCCCTTGCCGTCCAGCCCGCCGGAGAATTCCAGGGTAGTATTGAACAGGTACAGGACGCTGCGCAGGTCGGTGACCACCTTGATCTCATTGTCCTCGAATTCCTGGTCACCCGGCTTCGGCTCGTTGGAAAATTCCATCTTATAGGCCAGCCCGGAACAGCCGCCGCTGGTCACCCATACCCGGACGAAATAGTCATCGCCATATCCTTCCCGCCGGCGGATTTCGGCAATTTGTCTTTTAGCGCTATCGGCAACGTAAATCATGCTTGTCGTCGCTTTTTTCGGTTTTGAAAAGCTAAGATAGTAACACCGCCGGAGGAAAGCAAGTTCAAAGAGCCTTCCTGCCGACGGTGGCCGAATAACATGGTTATTACATTTTTTCAGCCCGCAAAAAAAAAAAGAGAAACCTTTTGGCGAAAAAATGACGCCCACGCAGCTTTCCTCCATCCACATCACGTATGAAGAGATCATGCTCTGAGACAAGCGCATCAAATTATACTGCCTAAAGGCCCCCCGCAGGTTAACTAACTTCATTTATAACCCATTAATGCATTGAAAAATGAAAAATGCAGTTACCATCTTCATGCTCCTGGTTACCTTCCTGGCCTGCAACACAACGATGGCCCAGGTGAAGGCAACCGGAGGGATCAAAGGACTGGTGATGGACGGAGAGGCCCAGGAGCCGCTGCCCGGCGTCCATATCGTTGCCGAAGAAGTTAAAACGGGAACGGCCACTGAGGAAGACGGCAGCTTTCTGATCGCCGGCCTGCCCGCCGGAACCTACACTATAAGCTTCTCCTCCATCGGGTATTCCAGGAAACGGCTGGAAAACCTTAAAGTGGCCCAGGGTGAAATACTGGACCTCGGCGTCATTCAACTGGAAGAAGAACCCTTTTCCCTGAGCGCCGTCACCGTCACGCCGGGGCGCTTTTCGATCATGGGCAGCGCGCCGCTGTCGCGGCAGACACTGACGGAGAAAGACCTCAAGAACATGTCCTGGGCAGAAGATATTACCCGGGCGGTAAGCCGCCTGCCCGGCGTTTCGTCCAATGATTTTTCATCTAAATTTACCGTCCGCGGCGGCGAGTCGGACGAAGTTCTCATCACACTGGACGGCATGGAACTTTACGAACCCTTCCACCAGAGAGATTTTGCCGGCGGCCTTTTCAGCATCGTGGACATCGAGACGATACAGGGCATCGACCTGATCACCGGCGGCTTCCCGGCGGAATACGGCATGCGGCAAAGCGGCGTTTTTAATATGTACACCAAAAAGATACCGGACAACCAAAGGCATACTTCGGTAGGCATCAGCATCATGAACGCCCGGGTCTATACGGATGGGACTTTTGCCGGTAACAAAGGCTCCTACATCGTTTCCGCCCGCCGCGGAATGCTCGACGCCACCTTCAAACTGATCGGTGAAACGGAAACTACGCCTATCTTTTATGACGCCTTCGGCAAAGTGGAATATAAGCTGAATCAAAAGCACACTTTATCCTTTCACGCCCTGCATTCGGGCGACAAGACCAGAATCCGCGATGTCAAGCCTGAGAATTACGACATACACGACACCAAATATACCAATACCTACAGCTGGTTGACCTTGAGGTCCTATTTCAAACCCAATTTGTCTGCTCAGACACTGCTCTATTCCGGCCTCATCAACCATACCCGCAACGGTGCGTTTGAAAAAAACGACGCCGCCGACAAGGGATATTTTTTCCTTACGGATAAAAGGGATTTTATTTTCGCCGGCTTAAAACAGGACTGGAACTGGGACGTATCCAACCGCTTTGCGGTCAGGGGTGGTTTCGAGGCCCGGCAGCTCAATGCCGATTACCTCTATGAGAATTCCACTTCCTACCTGCGGGTCAATCCCGAGGACAGCCTGTACACCTACTCGGAGGACATCGACATCAAGGTCAAACCCTCCGGGCAACTGGGCAACGCTTACCTGTCCACCCGGTTTAAAGTGCTGCGGCAACTCATTCTGGAGGCCGGCCTACGCTATGATTTTGCCACCTATGCCGACGACAGGCTGTGGAGCCCCCGCCTCGGTTTTGCCTATGCTTTTGGCGAAAATACCTTCCTGCGGGGCGCATGGGGATATTTCTACCAGTCGCAGTTTTTCAACAACCTCGATGTCAACCATAACGGCGACCGGTTCAATCCCGCCGAGCTGTCGAAACATTATGTGCTGGGCTTCGAGCATTTCTTCCGCAATGGCATCAACCTGAGAATTGAAACCTATTACAAAGATATTTCAAACATCAGCACGACTTACCGGAACCTGAGAGACCCCTGGGAGGTCTTCCCCGAATCCAGAAATGATGTGGTACGGCTGGATTTTGACGGCGCAACAGCCAAGGGCATTGAAGTGTTCCTGAAGTACGACCTGGGCAAGAAAATATCCTGGTGGTTCAGCTACGCTCTGGCGCAGGCGGAAGAAAACATTACGAATATCGAATTCGATGGCCTGCTCATCTCAAAAACCGGAACGTACCCCCGCCCGAACGACCAGCGCCATACCGTTTATGCCGACCTGAACTACCGGCCGAACCCCAAATGGCACTTCAGCCTCTCCTGGCAGTATTACAAAGGCTGGCCCCGGACCAATTACCATTTCAATTATCAAATCCTGCCGGACGGGCGGCCGCATTTCTATCAGGTGCACGAAGCCTTTAACGGCGTGCTATATCCGGCCTACCACCGGATGGACCTGCGCATCAACCGCCACTTCCAGGCCAGAAACAGCCGGATAACCACTTTTGCGCATTTAATCAACCTCTACAACCGGGAGAACCTCCGGAAGTATGACCTGGACGTGGTCGAGGATGAAGAAGGCAATCCCGTGCCGGACGGCCAGGGCGGCTACCTGCTTGGGGAAGACCACAAATTGTGGTTCGGGTTCCTGCCGGTGATCGGCGCCAGCTGGGAATGGTAGCGGCTTGTTGGCCGGAGTTCGCTGTTCGCTGTTCGGCCGCGCATTGTCCATAGTGCGGCCGAACTGCGAATACCGAACTCCGAACCACCGAACTTCACAACATCCCCTCCCTGAACATCTCCCAAACCGGGCTCATGCCCCTCACCTTTTCCACACCGTTCGCCACGGCCCCAATGACGTAATCCACCTCTTCTTCCGTATTGAAACGCCCCAGGCTGAAACGCAGGGAACTATGCGCCAGCTCACTGCTCAGGCCCATGGCGGTGAGGACGTGCGACGGCTCCACGGACGCTGAAGTACAGGCGGAACCGGAAGACAGGGCCACCCGCTGGTTGAAAGTCATCATCACCCCCTCCGCCTCGGCATGGCGAAAGGCGATGTTGGATACATGGCCGAGGCGATGCTCCCGGCTGCCGTTGACGAAGGACTCTTCCACCCCTTCCAGCAGGGCATTTTCCAGCTTATCGCGCAGCCTGCGGAGGCGCATGGCCTCCTGCTCCATTTCCTTCACCGCCAGTTCGGCCGCCTTACCGAAGCCGACAATACCGGGCACGTTGAGGGTCCCGGAACGCATGCCCTGCTCATGGCCGCCGCCGTCGACCTGAGGCGCTACTTTGACACGGGGCTGCCGACGGCAGATATACAGGGCGCCGATGCCCTTGGGGCCGTACATCTTATGAGCGGTAAAGGCCATGAGGTGTATGCCCACGGCCCTGGGATCGACGGGAATCTTGCCCACGGCCTGAGTGGCGTCGCTCATCAGCAGAACGCCATGCTTGTCGCAGATATCGCCGATAGCCTTCATGGGCTGAATTACCCCCGTCTCATTGTTGGCCCACATGACCGACACCAGGATGGTGTCCGGCCGGATG
>CAZAXA010000050.1:0-19908 GCA_964488965.1 uncultured Phaeodactylibacter sp.
AAACATAAGGAACCGCCCGCCACTCCGCCACCTCCTTTTCCGCCGAACTGAAATTGACGCCCAGCGCGACGGCCTCCTTGCCCTGCTCCAGGAAAGGGCTGCCGTAGCGCTTCTCCCGGATCTGCTCTAGGGCGAATCCGGCGGAGCCGTCCAGTTTAAACTCCATCACATAGATTCGATCCCACATAGAAGTAGCCGCCTTCTCTCAGCTTGCGAAAATCCTGTATGCCGATGGGGTATTTTTGCCTATTGGCAAAGATAAGAAAAAAGGAGTGGTTCGGGATGGCCTGCCGGGATGGATGGCCCAAAACCAAATGATAATACAAGGAGTGAGCATAATGTCCGAAAGTGCCTGTGGATAGTACGCGGATGAGGCGGATTTGACGGATTTTCGAGGATTGTTCACGTAAGTGTGTTTTCTCGCAACGCCGCAGCGACGCGACGTCTGATAATCAGTCGAATATGAAATTCGACCGATTATCCTGACACAGTTGAATGAACAGTCTCATACTCCGGTTCAGGCTACAACGTGGCAAGGCCCCCCGAGGAGATCGACCACACAGACGCCTGGATTACCTAATGTTCCGGAACAGATACAGGGGCCTCCTCAAATCCAATGGGCTTTAAATATAATGGATGATACTTATCGACCAATTCCAGCAGATCCAGCTACTCATTATCAACAATTGCCGCCGCCGCCGGCCTGATATCCCCGGCCGCCTGATCAACGCCCTGGCTTCCTAACCAACCGGACGATCATCCGATAAACAACTATCCCGATCAGCAGAAGCAGTGCCCAAAACACGATCCGCCCGGCCCTTTCGACGGCCGCCGTATGCATCACGAGCCAGTTGAACGCCTCCTGCCGGCCTCCCAGGATCAAAGCGGCCAGATGGAAAGCCAGTTTATCAGCAATTCCGTCAATAAACAGGAAGAAGCGAAGGCTGAAATTACCCTCCAGTACTTCGGTGATCAGGACAATACCGGCAAACAGGATCAATGGCCCGTACCACTTGTTGATAAATGACGTGTACCGCTTGTCGAGCTCATACAGCCTGGCGAGTACGCCGCCGATTTTGGTATTCTTCAACCTGTCCTCCACCATTTCCATCCCGAGAGCTCTCATGTCCTCCAGGGTGGCCGGCCTTGCCTCCGGGGCCATTTCCCGCAGAAATTCAAGCCAGCCGGCGAGCAGTTCCTCATTTTTAAAGCCTAATCGAATAGCCCTGTACTGCTCTGGAAACAACCCTGCTTTTTCCAGGAATTCTTCCGCTCCCGACCGGCTGAAGCCGCCTTCCAGGGCGATGCCGGCGCCCGTTTCATCGTAGCTGTGAATATGGCCATAATTCGCGGTAAGGACGCCTTCGGTTCCGGAGACGGGGTTTTCGACATTGTGCAACTCAAAATAATGGGTATACAGCACCATTTTTCCCTGATCAAGGGGGATGGCGAGGTGTCCGTCCTTCCGGATCTTTTGAGCAAATGCGGATTGATATTCCGGTGAAGCGGGCTGTGTAATGGCCTCTTCCTGTTCCTTATCCGCTTTCCGGACAGGCTGGCGGCCTTTCGGGCCGGCCATGATCTCATCCTGCAGGAGGGCGGCAAAGTGCCGGGGATCGGCCTCCAGGATCTTCTGGAGGCCGGCCTTTGCCATTGCGGAATTGCCCTTGGCCAGTGCGTCGTAAAGCTGGAACGAGAGCGCCGTCGTATTGCGGTTATTGCCCTTCAGCAATTGCCGGATGATCTTATGGCTTAATTGTTCCCTGCCGGACTTCCATAACCAGGGTAGCAAAACTTCCTTTTCTTTCATTTCAGACTGGTGAAACCAGATCTCTGAGGTACGGGCAAGGGCGCCGCTCAGGGTATTCACCAGGGTGAAGAAATCTTCCCTGCCCACTATGGCCGACCATTCCAGCAGGCCGCGTTCCAGGTCAAATTTGTAGCGGTTGTGGATGTTGAAAATAATTCCCGTCAGTAGTATCACTGCAAAAGTGCTGAATAAGAGCACAGTTTCTCCCGGCAAAAGCCCCTCCGATCTATTGCCGCTCAGGATCTCGCCGATTCCTCTGATCGGGAGGAAATAGACGAGTGTAGTGATGATGCATACCAGGAACAGCCGGCCCACCCAGAGGTAAACTTTACTCCAGGCCCCGGTTCTGCGGATCACCTCCTGGAAAAGGCGGTAGCCGATGTCCTTTGCGGTGCGGCGAGAGGCAGGGGCCAGGGCTTCCACCGACTCCCGGTTCATGCTATCCGCCTTCCGGAAAAGCATATGCCAAAGGATACGATTGATGTCCCTTTGAGGCCGGCCAAAGGCCGAGGCCAGCGTTTCTTTGGGGTCCCGATCCAGGCAGGCCAACACCTCGCTGAAATTGGCCAGTCGATCTTCGGGTTTAACCCTCAGGCAACGCAGCAGGGCCATGGAGGTTGATGGAGGGATCGGCCTGTTCAGATAATGTGGAATATCCGCCTGGAACACCAGCATTTTTTTTGCCATTTCCTCCCGGCTGCCGCAGGGATAGGGATGAACTCCCGTCAGCCATTCGTAGATAATGGCGCCGAACGACCAGATGTTGCTTTTAGGATAGGCCCTTCCCGCCAGTTGCTCCGGCGCGGCATATTGAAAAGCCCCCCCGGGCGCCCTGGTCTTGGAGCTGTCCTCAGTGGGTAGGGGAACGCCAATGTCCAGTATTTTAACCGTGCCATCCGGGAGCAAAAAAATATTGGCCGGGTTCAGGCTTTGATGTACGAGGCCCTGCTGATGAAGGTGATCCAACGCGCCTGCCAGCTCGCTGATGATCCTTTTCTGTTCCGCCGGCCTGTACTGAGCGGCCCGGGCCTTTTTCAGCGGCTGCCCGTCGGGATACTCCATCACCAGGCAGGGGCGGCCGTTATAGGTTCCAATTTCCAATTCCTTCACCAGGTTGGGGTGTTCCAGGCCTTTCCTGGTTTCAAATGCCTCGAAAACCGTGGATTCCCATCCGGGATTCAGCAATTTGACTGCATAGGCCTGCCCCTGTTTTTCTGTTTTCCAGGCTTCGCCGGAGGGGTCTTCGCCTAGTTTTTCGAGCAGATTGTAGCCTGTCAGGGGCGATAATGGGCTGGGGTAGGTCATTGGTTGGATTTTATGATCAAGATGGCGGGTCAGGAGTAATTTCGAAAGAGCCAGTTGAAGCTGCACTTACAACTTCAAATTCCCCTTCTCCACTACAACCACCCCGTCGACGGAAACAGTCGCATTGGCCAGCGGAAAGTAGTAGGAGAATTGGCCCTCTGCCTTATTTTTCCGCCGTAAATGACCACGACATCGCCCGGTTTGATGCTGGCGCAGGTGGTGGCGATGCGTCTGCCCAATTCGGTAAAGTCTACATCTTGCGCTTGTGTGAAGTAGCTGCTGATGAAAAGGAGCAGGAATAATAGAAGGTTTTTTGTGTTTTTCATGATAATCGTTTTTTTTAGTCCACCTCAAATATCCGTAAAAGACAGGGGGAGAGCCTGAACAAAAATTGCAAATGCCAGGACAGAAATTGCAGGTTCAGGAAAAACAATCCCGAAAACTCGGATTACTCGTCTAAATGTGGTAGATTTATCCACATTTAGACGAGTAATAATGCCTTAAACATGCTAACAGGAAGAACTGCCGAAATCGCCATATTAAAGGAGGCTTGGGCCTCAGAAGAATCAGAAATGATTTCGGTTATTGGACGACGGCGTGTTGGGAAAACCTATTTAATTCGCCAGGTATATGGCAAATACCTTGATTTTGAAATCTCGGGTATTCAAAACGCCCAAAGCAATGAACAACTCAGAAATTTCTTCCAACGATTAAAGGAGTTTTTTCCCGGCGCCACTGTTACCCAACCACCCAAAGACTGGCTGGATGCTTTTTTTATGCTGACGGAGCATCTGGAAAAAAAGAACAAAAAAGAGAAAATGGTTGTCTTTTTTGATGAAGTCCCCTGGATGGCTACCCATAAATCAGGTTTTCTAAGAGGACTTAGCTACTTTTGGAATTCCTGGGCCGTTCGAAAACATATGGTTGTGGTGCTATGCGGATCAGCGGCTTCCTGGATGATCCAAAAGGTGCTGCGCAATAAAGGAGGGCTGCACAACCGTGTAACCCGGCGCATTCGCCTCAAACCCTTTACACTGGCGGAGACAAAAACATACCTGGCAAGCCGTTCAGTCTTTCCGGATCATTATCAGTTGATTCAGTTGTACATGGTAATGGGTGGTATTCCGCATTACCTCAAAGAGGTGAAAAATGGCCTGAGTGCAGCCCAGAATATCAGCCGTATTTGTTTTGAAGAAGATGGCCTGCTCCGGGATGAGTTTCTCAGTCTTTATCCTTCTCTTTTTCAACACGCCGACTACCATGTTTTGATTATCAGGGCCCTGGCCGCCAAGCCAAACGGCCTTAATCGGAATGAACTCCTTAAATCAGCCAAATTACCCAACGGGGGAAGAGTCACACAAGTGCTTTCGGAATTGTATGAATCGGGATTTATTGGCGATTATCCATCTTTTGGAAAAAAAAGAAAAGATAAAATATATCGGCTGACCGATGAATACTCACTTTTTTATCTCCGTTTTATTGAAAACAACACCCTCAATCAGGATAGCTGGATGACGCTTAGCCAAACCCAGGCTTATAAAATATGGTGCGGATACGCTTATGAAAATATATGTCTGAAGCATGTCTTACAGATCAAAAAAGCCCTGGGGATCAGCGGTGTTTATACCTCGGTTTCTTCCTTTTATCATAAAGGAACGGTTGAGGAAGCCGGGACTCAAATTGATCTCGTCATCGACCGAAATGACCATATCGTCAATCTGGTAGAAACTAAATTTCACAATGTTTTATTTACCATCACCAAAGATTATGCGCACAGGCTGCGGGAAAAAATCCGCATTTTTCAGGAAACTACCCAGACTCAAAAGCAGGTATTTCTCACCATGATCACTACTTTTGGCCTGAAGCACAATCAGCATAGTGTGGGTTTAGTCCATACCGATTTGAAAATGGATATGTTATTTGAAGAATAGAAAGCCCCCTCTGATTCATTAACCCCAATTTCCAATATTTTAAGGGAAACTTGTTCTACAGTACATCGTACGCCTTCCGCTCCCCCTGAAACAGGTACTTCAGCGTGGAGATCAGCAGCGGCTTGCCGAAGCGCCGGGGGCGGGACAGGAAGTAATACTTGCCCGTTTCGATCAGGCCGAAAACCTCCCGGGTCTTGTCAATGTAGACATACCCGCCCGTGCGCAGCTCGCGAAAATCCTGGATTCCGATGGGGTATTTTTGCATAGAAGTAAAGATAGGAAAAATAGGATATATCAGCGGTTTTCAATATCTTGAGTAACCGAAAATTCACCCATTATGCCAAGTATCCGTCGCCCTTCTAAAGAGCAGAAATCTGTACAAAATAGCCCGTCGGCCGCCTCTTCAAAAGGGCAGGCTATTTCTCCTCCCAGCTATGGAATTTCTGCGGCAGATCAACCCATTCAAAGAACGCGAACTCCATTTCAATGGGCTAAGGATACTCTTCGAAGGATTCGTTCGTATCCGCAGCGGAGGAGTTCTTCTTCAAACCAGGGGGCATCTACTCTTTCAAGTAGCCAACCAATTTATTTTTCAAATAAACAGGACCGTCCTCTACCGCATGGATCTCAACATGTTGTAAGCCAGAATACCCAACGAGGGGGAACTGGCCATTCAAAAAGAAGAAAGAGACGATAATATGCCACGCTTGCCCAAAATACGCTCTTCCAAGTCTCCGCCTGAAAGAAAAAAGAGATTTACAAGCCATTCGATCTCTCCACCACCGTACAAAGTGGCAATGGCTGATCGTCCTATCCAACGAGTAAAAGGACTCCCTTCAACACAGAAGATTCCTGCCGTCAACCAAACTGGAATGCCAGATCAACTCAAGTCAAATATTGAATCCCTTTCGGGAAGATCAATGGATGATGTCCAGGTGCATTACAATTCGCCAGAACCTGCTAAGGTAAATGCCCTTGCTTTTGCACAGGGAAATGAAATCCACCTTGGAAGAGGGCAGGAACGCCACCTGCCGCATGAAGCCTGGCATGTGGTTCAACAGAAGGAGGGACGCGTGAAAACAAAGGTACGGATAAACCATGAACCGGTGAATGACGATCTAAGACTGGAAAGTGAAGCAGAGCGCATGGGTGGTAAAGCAAAGTCCGGTATTTACCAGGTAAAGAATTCGGATTCCAAACAACCTGCCGAAAGCAGAACTTCCAACGGTCCGGTTCAACGAATGCATGAACTCCCGCCTTTTGGCGGAACCCCTGAAGCACGAGCAAGGGGCAATTATAATCCTCCAGCTGCGGCTCCTCCAGCACGCAACCCGTACGGACATGTGCCTACAGGTCCTCCGGCACGCAATCAATACGGACCTGCGCCTTTTCGCAATCGGGATGGGCATGTGCCTACAAATCCTCAGACACACAATCAGTACCTGCCTGTGCCGATCAACCGTTACGGACATGTGCCTACAGCTCCTCAGTAGCGAATCCACTAGAATTTAAACGGTTATACGTTCCTGGCTTGTCTACTTGTTTCATCTAAAAACTATAAAAATATGCCACCCCTCAAACATGCATTAAAAAAAGGGAGTATTCATGGTCGATTAACCACCCCAAAGGATACCCAAGGAAGCGCCCTCTCTCCTCCACCCTACCATGTTAGCGCTGTGGATCAGACTTCTGTTGGGGGATCATCACCTATTCAGCGTATGCTTCGTATACCAGCAGGGCAGAAGTATAGCGGGCGCCCAGTTTCAGAAGAACCTTTGACCACTGCTGATACCGGATTAGTCGATATGGAGATTGAAACGCCTGCTCAAACTTCCACTCACTCATCCGCGGTTCCTCATGAGCCGGTTGCGCCTTGGGACCTGGATTTGGAAATTGAAAGGCGTACTCAATCTAGCTCTGTCACATCCGCAGTTCCTCCTGAACCGGTAGCCCCTTGGAACCTTGACGATGACATTTAATTTAGCCGACCTCATTCACCCCCACTCCACCCCCACTCCCCACTCCATCCACGGCAACTTCACCACCGCCCAGTACCAGGGAAACTTGTCCAGCACCACATCGTAGGTTTCCCGCTCTACGTATAGCTGCCAAATGCCCGGCCCGGCTTTGAGTATCCCCTTGCGCAGCAAAAACGTGCCCCGAAAACCATCAACAGACATTTCCTTCAGGATGGGGGCATGGGCGATCACTGCCCGCAGGAATTCCTCCCCCGCTTCGGCTTCGGCCTCGGTAACCGGCGCCCCGAAATCCAGCACCACATCCCAGTCCAGGCCGCAGAGGATCTTGTTGAGGGCGCAATGGTATTCGGCGGGCTCCGGCTGCCCGTCGGCCAGGAATTGCAGCAGGCCAGCAGCGCGGTGGGCGGCGGCTTCGTCCACAAAGGCCTTGTCCGCCACCAGGCCGAGGTTCTCGAAAAAGCGGGGCAGGAAGGGCCAGAGGAGTACCAGGCCGGCGTTGTCGATGAAGAGTTCATCGGCTTCGCTGAAAGAGTCGGGTATTGCGTCGATCGCTTCGGGTTTGGTTTGCAAGGGTTGTTCCAATTTATTGGCTTCGCTGAAGGCGTCCTGTTCCTGGCCGGCCGCCTCCGGTTTTACCGGAAGGCCCCGCTCCAGTTGATCGAGGCGGGCAGATAATGCAGCCAGTTCCTGCGCCGGCAGGGCCGGGCCGGACAACTGGGCCAACATTTGCCGCAGTTCCGTTTCCAGTCCGGAGGGTAAGAGGGGGCGGCCCAACAGGCATTTTACCCGTTCTTGCCTGCCTGCCTGCCCGGGTGGCGGAGAAGGCTCCGCGCCGGCCTCTTTTTCCACGGCTTCCCACAACTGCCCGATGACGGCCGCCAGTTCGCCGGGGTAGGGCCGCCCGGCCGAAGCCTCCTGCTCCAGTTGCCGGCGCCATGCGCTCAGCAGTTGTTCGTAAGAAAGCTGTTGTCGTTCGGCGGCCAGTTGCAGCAGCAGGCCTTTCCAGAAAGACGGGGCATCTTGCGCAGGCTCCGGCTGCGAAAACGCCCAGGACAATACCTTCAGGCCCAGCTGCTCCCGAAGCCGGTGAGCGGGCAGGCGGCGCCAGGGTTCATACTGCCTCAACAGGCCTTCCAGCCCGCTGATCATAGTAGCCAGGGCTGGGGGTGTGCTGCGCATGGGCAAGGCGGCCAGGGCCGCCCAGTCGGAAAATCCCAGCTGCCGGAGGATGCGCCGGAGGTAGCCTTCCTGCCGCACCCAACGAGGCATCCAGAAGGTTAGGGCCTCCGGTTCCGCCTCCAGCAGGTAGCGCAGGCTGTCGCCGACGGGGTCCGGCGCGGAGAGGTCCGCCCACCAGGGCAGGCTGCCGGTTTCGACGAAATGGTGGAATAGCTCCAGCTGGCTTTGGGGCTGTTGTTTACCTGCGCCGGTATCCTCTTTTGCACCCGGTGGCAATATGGCCCGATCAAGGGCTGGCCGATCAAGGTTCCGCCGCTCTTTGGACTTCATGGGCTGCTGCGAATGTTGTACCTTGATCAGTTGTTCGAAATAGCTTTTAAGCTGGGCGGCCGCCTGTTCTACAAAGTCTTCCTCCAAGCGGGCGGCATCCAGCCTGCCGAGATCCAATTCCAGCCGTTCGATCCGGAAAGGTTCCTGCCCTGGGCTCAATTGGGAGCAATATTGATCGATCAGCGGCAGGATCTTTTCTTTGAACAGGGGTAGGAAACGGTGTTCGATCCCGTCGGCATCGGCAGGTGACAGCCCCTGGAATTCCAGAAGCTGGCGTTTGATGATATGGCGGTTCGAAGGGTTCAGATCTTTGGTTTTAACGGTTTTGTTGGTCAGAAATATTGGTGAAATTTTTGAGCCGGGCCCATAGCAAAGCGGCTCTTTCACATGGCGTACCTACGGCACGCTTATCCCGGCAAACACCAATTTTCTACCCACATTTTGTGCCTGACGACACAATTTCCAAGGACCGGGCCTTTCCCTTTTTGGGGTCTGACAGCACCATTTCCAAAAGCAGAGCCTTTCCTCTTTTTGGGCTATGATGATGCCATTTCCCAAGATCACGCTTCTAATTCGTAAACGATCAGAGTTTATCTGCGGCTAATTGTCCCGCCAGGGACAACATGTTGGTAGAATTAGGAATAAGCGTGCAGCCCGTGCCGTTAGGTACGGAATGTATTAATATTCTACCGGCTTAAAAATAAATTGCTCATCATACTCAATTTCAAATGCATCCAGAAAAGCAATATATTCTTCCGTGAAGGTCTTCTTTCGATGATGCTCTTCCTGATTTTGGATGTATTGAATGACCTTCGGCACCTGCGATTTCGCATAAGAAAAAGCACCATATCCCGCCTGCCAGGAGAACTTTTGTTTTGTGAATCCTCTTTTGTTGATCCATTCTGATGAATCTCCCTTTACAGCTTTCATCAGATCCGAAAGGGATTGGGATGGCCGCATGCCGAAGAAGATATGGATGTGATCCGTCATGCCATTGATCTGGAGCATCTTATGGTTGTTTTTCTGGATGATGCCTGTAATGTATTTGTATAACTCCTCTCGCCATTCCCTTTGGATCAGAGATTGGCGATTTTGAACGGCGAAAATTGCCTGGATGTGAATTTGGGTGTATGTATTGGCCATTGTCTAAATATTTTTCAGGTGACGGTTCAGCGGTCAAACGTCTCGTTGAGGCAACCTGCCAGCAGGCCGGCACGCCGTATATCACCACACATCGCGTACCTACGGCACGCGCCTTCCCGGAAAACACCCGTTTTTCCTACCCATATTCCGTCCTTACAGGACGGTTCTGGGCGCCCTCTGCCAAGCTTCAGGGCCGGCAGGCCAGCCATTTCGCGTGCCTATGGAACGCCCGAACTAACAACTGATCTGCGTAAATTATGCGAATCAGGCAGGGGCAATAGAGCACATCCTTGATTCGCAGACCAGATAAAAGTCAGTCAACCACCTGCCAGGCCCCGCTCTGGAACTGTAACTTTTGCTTCAAAACAGCCTCCACACCACTATACTCCTTAATGAGCAACACCTCATATACCTTGCGTTTGTCCGGTACAAAGGGAACGAACGCCAGCGCGTCTCCGGGAAACAAATCCGTTTTGGACTGGCCCGGCGCGGCCACCGTCAGGTCCCCGAAAATGGCGCTGAGGCCCGGGTCGGCGGGTGGGCTGGCAGGCGTATCCCGCAGGCGCATGCCGAAGCGGCGGCCATGCGCTTCCCAGCCGACGCCCCGGTCGGCGCCTGGCAGCATGGTAGGGCCGACCTCGTTTCCGCTGCGATCCCGTAATTGATAGCCCACCCGCCGCTGCGGATTGCGCACGAAAATCCGCAGGTAATCGCCAGCCTCCTCCACCCGCAGCTCAGGCCCCGCCGGATCGGGCTCGACGAAGGCTACCTGGTACTGATCCAGGAACAGCCATTCCCCGTTGTCCTTCTTGGTGGCTTTGACCAGCAGGAGGTGATCCTCCTGCAAACGAATAGCGGAAGAATCGGCCAGATTGCCGGCATCATCCAGCATTGCCTTTAAAAGAGAACCGGGCTCCTCCTCCCCCAAAAGTGCCTCTTTCGAGGCGGTGAAGAGGGCATTGAAGGACGGTTCCAGGAGCTTCCTGCCCGGTTCCGGGCCCAATAGATCATTGTTTTCCTTTTCGGGGAGCAGCTTTTCCCGGAAGAGACTGAAGAATTCGTTGAATGTATTTATCTCCGCAGTCTTATCCAAATGTACGACGTAAGAGGCATCTGGCCCGGCAGGATGATCATGCCAATATTTAAAACGCTCAAAAAACTCATCGAACGCAGCGGCCTGAATAACACCTTCCGGTTCCACTATCTCATAGGGATCGGTTTTACTGAGGATCTTTTCACGGAACGCAATAAAGAACGCCATCATGTCGATGCCCCGGATATCGCCGTCCGCATCCAAAATGCTCATCGGCCCGTTCGGGCCGAGTAAGCCACGTTCCCGGAGCTTTGCCCTGAAGGCCTGAAAGAAGGCGTTCAAAAAAGTGGTGAACTGCGATGCCGGCGGCCCGGCGGGATCCGAAATCCAGGCCGTGGCGCTTGGATCGAGCAGCCTGGTTTTAAAAATTTCAAAAAAAGGCTGCAGGGCCGACACCCGGATACTTCCATCCGGCAGGTAGGCTGCGGTAGGCCGCTCATAAGTATAGCTCAGCCGCAGTGGCAGAACAAAGAGCTCGTATTGTACACTGGCCTGCGAGGCTGCCAGGCTAATTTCCGGGCTGGCGCCATAGGGCAGGGGCGCATTTAAGAGGTTGAAGGTAACGGCCGGATTAGGCCGCACCAACACCTTCAGCAGCCCCTCCAGGTCGGCGGAAACCAAAGGGTCGTCCACATCCCGCTGGCCCTCTTCCCGGAAGGCACGGATCACCAGGGTGGTGTCTTCTTCAAAAGAGCCGTTAAGATCCAAAACGAGCCGCATATCTCCGGCGCTTCCCTGGGTGCCGCCCACCACTATTTCAGAGCGTTCTACACGCGTACCGTCAGAAAGCAGCTCCAGCACCTGGTAGTGCACCTCCTCCTGGCTGTCCAGGATCTCGATGCACAGGGGGCGGTTATCCCGGGCGGGTTGGTTGAAGTCGATGGTGATGGTGTGGCCGTCTTCGCCGAGCTTATCCGTAGCTTGCAGATCGATAAAACAGGTGGGCATAACCGTATCGATGCCTACCCGGAAGGTGACAGGTTCATGCAGATAGGCCCAAAGGCCGGGAATGCCCACCTCGGGAAGAGTGTCTACATATCTTGCCGCTAAAATGGTGTAGGTCACGTCTCCCGTGATCGGGGGCGCATCGAATCGGATGAGGCGTTGCCAGGTGGTTTGGAAAGCCTCCCGCTGCTCGGGCGTAGCCAGATCGATGGTAGCGGCGGCTTCTTCCGGATGGATCGTCAGGCCCGGGAGGAGCAGCAGGGCCTCTTCCAGGCGCGGGCCGTTGGGGTTTGTCAATTCCACTGGTTCACCTACAAGGGCTTCCTCGGAATAACTGACGGGGATACCTGCTTCATCGCATAGCATGTACTGGATATCCTCCTGGCCGCCCAGTACAAAAATGACGGGCCTGCTTTCGAAGGGCGCCTTCGTCCGGTACGCCACCGGCAGGTCCAGCAAGGGATAGGGGATCGCCTGCCGTACCGATCCAAAGCCTTTTGTTCGCTCGGCCGGATCGGAGGGAAGTCCTCCGAATAATATACTGATCACACGGTCGCGGGCGCTCCTCAAGGAAATATCGTGGTAAGTGTTCATGCCGAATGGATTTGCAGTTGTTGGAGCCATTGTTGATACGCCGCCTCAAACTCTGCCATCTGCGGCTGATCCAGCCAGTGCAGGTAAATGCGCAGGTGGGCGGGCGTTTGCTCGCGCAGGGTGCGGGCCAGGAATTGCCGGAAGTGCTCGTCCTTGAAGCGGGAGATCCAGTTGGGCAGCACAAAGCTCAATTGCAGGGAGTAGGGGTCTTCGCGGGGTGGACTATCGTCGTCGCCGTTAAAAGGCAAAAGCAGGATGGGGCTTTGCTGGTGTTCGTCTCCCCGGGAGGGGCGCAGCAGGATGTGCTCCAGCAGGTGAAACCCTCCCTGCGAGCCCTCCTCCGGAAGGCCGGCGAGCGGGCTAAGGCCGGCTTCCCCCAGGCCGAGCAGGCGGTACAGCCGCTGCTGCAGGCCGGAGACGTTGTCGGTCCCCCAGGCCGGCAGGGTATAGTTAAAAGCCTGGAAACGCCGGTAGCCGAGTTGGGCGTAATCTTTCAGCAAGCCTTTTTCCTGCTCCACCAACGCCCCGCTCTCCGGGTCTGCAAAATCGGTAAAGGCCTCCCCAAAGCGGGCCAGCAGATGGTGCACCAGCCGCTTGAGCCGCTGCCGGGTAATGATATCGTCACTGCCGGGGTTTTCCAGGCCGGAGGGATAGCCGGAGCCGGACAGGAGTTCTTCGATACCGGGTGTCACGCCCTGCAAAGACTGCGAAAAATAGGTGTACGCCGGGCTGGGATGATCCAGGTCGAAAAAGGCCCGCATGCCGGCCAGTTGGGAAAATTCGTTGGCCAGGAGCTGGTCAAAAAAGCTGAGGTAGGCGCGGAGCTGGCGCGCCTGGGCCCGGCGGTGTGGACTGCTGTTTGGCGGCAGGCCGCTGTGGCCGATGCCGTACAAGGTGGGGAACTGGTGGAGAATGGATTGGTAGGCGCCCACCTTCCTATCTCTGCCCAGTGGGAGTAAGCGGTCGAGTTCGGCCGCCCCCAAAGGCCTGCCGTGCGGGTCTTCCGCTTCGATCCGATTGCTGATCAGCAGTCTGGCTTCCGGCCAGTCCACCCGTAATTTCCGGCCCTGGCGCCACAGTTCAATGCCTGGGGCATGCCGGCTATCCAGATCGTGCAGAATCTCCAGGCTCGCCACCTGCTCCTGCGGCATCGACCACTCCCAGGGCTGGCCGGGCCGGGTAGAGGCCAGGATGTTTCCGGTTTCATCTTCGAGTTGCAGCAGGCGAACGGCCTCTACCCCCTCCAGCGCCATGATCAGCCGGATGAGGTCGGAAATGCGCAGGCTATGCCGGATTTGGAAGGCTTCCAGTTCTTCCTCATCCAGGTAGCCGTGGCGGAGGGCGGGGCCGTCCATGACCTCATCCAGGGTATGGCCTTTGGCCAGTTGTTCCTGCAGGGAATAAAAGCGGATCGAAGGCGAAAAATAGGTGCGGATGCGGTCGTAGATCTCTGCCAGCAGGGCTTCCGGGTGCGCCACCTTGCCGATCTCGACCCGGGCTTCCACCGCGATGGGGTATTCGGCCAGCCGCCGGACTTTGTAGAGGTCTTCGCAGAGGTTGCGGTGGGCGTGGAAACGCGCACTCAGGGCAGCGGTAGTTTCCTGTTCTAATGCATCTTCTGTGGCCGGATCCTCCGGTTCTTCCAGGACGTAGTCGATGCGGTACAAGCCCTGCAATTCTAAAGGTTCTATCTGATCAAAACCGGCAGGCGCCTGCAGGCTCAGCGCGCCCTCCACCCGGTCGTAGTAGACCGGGGGGCGGTAATCTGTGGCTGCCGTATCGGCCGGCTGGATGCGTACGTTGGCCACGCCGGGCACATCCAGCAGCAGCTTGCGCCAGTCCGCCAGCGTCAGCGGCCCGCCGTGGAGCATCTGCCGGGGGCTGAAGGTATCCGGCCAGGCTTCCGCCCCACCCTCCGCCAGCAGGTCCGCCACGGGGAAGCCGGCCCGGTAGCTCAGGTCGGTCAGGGCATAGCAGAGCTGCTCCAGGATGGTGATGCCGGGATCGTGGAGGTTGTGGTCGGTCCAGCGGTGGCCGGTGAGGCGCTGGAGCAAACCGATAGCTTCGGTGCGGAGATCGGCGTAATTCATGGAATATTTTGATAAAGAATTAGATGAAAAAATCATTCCTATGCCTTAGCATGAAGGCTTTGCTCTAAATGGGCCACTTTTTGTTGTAAGGTTTGTATTTGTTGATACAAGGCTTGCGTAGCGGAAACATTGAGCATGGAAATAGCATCATAATCGACTGTGAGAAAATCGTCCACTTCACGGCCATAGACAAAAACAAGTTCCCCAACCAATTGAATAGCGATACGAAATTTTTGCTTTCCAGCTTCCAGCACCTCATAAATACCCTCTTCTCCCTTTTCGGAAATTAACTTCACCCGCTCGCCTATTTTCAAGTCGGTTGCCAATTCTATCCAGCCATCTTCCCAGATGATTGCTTGCTGATAAATATCCGGTACTACATCTGTGTGTTTGCTAACGGCCAGGGGAAATACTTCTTCGACTTGTTGGGCGATCACTTTTTTCTTTGGCTTACTCCCCTTTTTAATCGTGTCTTTGGGCCTGTAGTCAGTGATCTTAATTGCTAGCAGGGTGTTTAGGTCGCGAATGCTGTCTGAAGGTCCAATAATGTGTTTTGTTCGTATGTCGGAAAAGGCAAAAAATTGATCGGCAGCAACTATCTTTTCTACGTAAATACCAATATTATTACTTTCGTAGGATGGGTCATCAGAGTATGATGTAGAGTTTTGACCCCCATTGTACAAATAATTGAATGGTCCAAATGTAACATTATCACCATTCCCCACAACTTCTAGCTTTCCTTTTGTCGGCGTATTTGTTCCGATGCCCACATTACCATTGGAGCGAAAGCTCATCACTTGTCTGGGAGTAAAAGAATCATGAGTCAGAAAAATATCCAATTGACTGCGGGAATTGGTCTCATCATTTTTATATCGTCCAAGCCGAAAATCAGCCATATTCGCGTTAGCCTGATTGTCTACGCCCTCTCTGACTATGCTCAATACCGATATAGGGTCGGATGGCGAATTCCCCCCATTATTACTCTGTGCGCCAATTATTAAGGAGGTATTATCGAAATTGGCGTGATCCTGAAGTCCCGACGGCATCGCACTGGCCCCGATGCCGACTTTACCCTCTTTGATCACTAATTCCGCGCTATTGCTTCCAACCCCTAAAAAGATTTTTTTGTTTTGATCATTCTGTCTAATGCAAAAATCTCCCTGGGTTGCATCCTGGAAAAAATTGTTGCTGGCTGCGGCCACGCCAAAGACGGCGCTTTTATCCCTATTATTATCATCATCTAATCTACCCAAGACGATGCTGGGTCGCCTATCTGCCCTTCCACTGAATATCCTTAATTCGGTGTGTGCGCCATTGCCAAAAATGTCCAGCTGGGCATCCGGCGAAGTCGTCCCGATACCCACATGGCCATCGGAGCGCAGGGTCATGACATTTGTATCAGGATCAGAACTCGTCTCGTGTAGCATTTTTATGTCTAGTTGAGTCCTTGCATCCGGAATGTTACTATTGTTACTATCTTTATTTTCATATCGTTTTAACTTGAAATCGACGATGTTTGGATGTGACTGTACGGAGTTATCAGTGTTTGTAATGCCTTTTCTGGAAAGTCGCAAGACCGTTGCAGCCTCACTTAAACTGCTGCTTCCGCCATTATCAACAGAGGTTCTGATATCGACCTTACCTTCGGGATCTATGGCCATCGCAGTATTGGAAGATAAGGAATCCCACGTAGGGGCTATTTTAAGTTTTCTATCACTATTATCGATCCCCATAGACCAGCCCGCTCTTCCGTGAACATCCCATGATATAAAAGGATTACCGGCATTCTGGTTACCCACTCTGACACTCACAACAGCGTGCTGTCCATCTCCAGAATTACCTGGATTGTAAACACATAAGCCATTTTCATTAGGAGTTGTAGATGGACCTGCCTTTATTTCTAATTTGGCCTTCGGCGTATCTGTCCCAATGCCCACATTGCCATTGGAACGCAGGGTCATGACATTTGTATCAGGATCAGAACCCGTCTCATGTAGCAATTTTATGTCTAGCTGAGTCCTTGCATCTGGAATGTTATTATTGTTACTATCTTTATTTTCATATCGTTTTAACTTGAAATCGACGATACTTGGGTTCGAAATCAAGGTATTGTTAACATTGTCAGTAACGCCCTCTCTTAAAAGTCGCAAGACCGTTTCGGGCCCCCACAAACTTGTTCCGCCATTATGGGTGGATGAAATGATCTGGAGTCTTGCTTGAGGCGCATCCGTCCCAATGCCTACATTGCCACTGGGAGTGATGCGCATTCGTTCCTTGCTGTTAGTTAAGATCGTGATGTTGGACGCATCCTGGGATTTCAGTTGAAATTCGCCGATGCCCCGGTGTACAATTTGACTGTAGGTGTTTGGGCCCCCATTACCCCGGATCATCCTCAACCCAAAATCAGTATGGTACTCATCTCCAATCATATCGATGAAGGCGAATCTGTTGCCCGTTAATCCGGCCCCAATTTCGAGTTGACTTCCCTGTATGCGGGTATTGCCTACAATGTGAAGTGCTTGTTGCGGATTATCCGTACCAATCCCCAAATTGCCATTGGAACCAATAAACAGGTCCGGTTGTGTGGCGCTTCCCCTGCTGATCTCCAGCCCGGTATTTCTGATCTGCATTTTCCAGAGCGGATCCGTATTAAAGTCCTCATACAAAAGCAATATCTCCTTTGGGCCGGCATTTGCCGGTATTTTCAGCTTCAGGGCCTGATCTGCTTCTTTGCGGATCCCGTCATCCAACTGATTCAGGCTGGAGGCAAAGAGATCGGCAAAATCTTCTTCCAATGGGATCCGGCCGGCGGCAAATAGCCTTTGCAAAGTCAAACGGGTTCTTTTGTCAGCCATGGTAGCTCGTTTTTTTTATTAAGAAGGTCATCCGACCTGAAAATCATATTCGATCCTGGTATATCCGATCCCTTGCCGGATCCTGCCCCGCATATCTTCTCCCGAAACAGTCAGATATTCAATAATATGCCGGCCGGCGGAAACGATCAGGGTATCCGGCGCGGTGACATGCAGTAATCCGTCGGCGTCCCTGGGCTGATGCTCCAATACCCGCAGCACCCCATCGGCCTTCTTTTGCATCAGGCGAAACTCCGGCTCTTCCAGGTAATCCACATAGGGTAGGTTTTCGATAAAATCGACCAGTACGCTGGGATAGGCCTTGCCGCCGAAGGCGATCTCCTCCGTATGGCCGAAGGCCCAGGGGCTCAGAAATTGCTGGATTTCGCGATCCAATTGCTCCGCGTAGAAGCCGAAGTTGTTCATATCATAAAAGCGCACCGCCAGGCGTATCCGCAGGTGCAGGAAGCGCGGGTTCTGCACCCGCACGCGCGCATAGGGCGGCGCCTGCGCCTGCAGGAATGCCTGTATTTGCTGAATGCGGGCGATGGGTACACGGGGTTCGAAGGGGTCGAAGGAGGGGCGCCGGCGGATGTCCGGGATCACAATGACGCGCACCGTTCCGGGCAGATCGTCTTCCTGGAACATATCGGCAGAGAGCGCTTTGACCCGGTAGATGTCGGGAAAATGCTCCAGCGCCAGCCGCTCGTAATCCCACATGGTTAAGGCCCGCCCCTTATGGCGCAGCCGCTCGCTGACGCGGGTGTACCACCCGGCCTCTCCCTCGGCCGGTTTGCCGTGGAAGGAGGCGTAGGGCTGCCACAGGCCGGCCAGGCCGGGTAGCGGGTCAGCCGTTTTTTGGATGGTTTCAGGAGGTAAGGGCTGCGCCAGGTGCAGGCCGGCATTGCCATTGTCCTGCCAGGTGGCGGACAGGGCCTGCGTGTGGATGGCGATGCAGTCGCTATGGCTATCGGGCTGCTCCGCTACCTGGATGCGCAACCAATGCAGGCCGCCGGGCAAACGGAGGTTATCGCTGGTGGCGTCTGCCGGTAGGTGGACTTTCACCAGGCCACTGGTCAATAGGCCCTGGGTTGCTTCACGCAGCATATCGCGATCGGAAAAGGCGATCCAGCGATCCTGGCTGAGGTAGCTCCATTCCAGGGGAGTGGGCAATAATTCAGGGTTGGCGCTGCCCTCGGCCATCTGGAAGAGGAAGGACACATCCTGAGGAGGATGAAAATCCGCCAGGCCGATGTACAGCGTTCCTTCCGCCTCCAGGCCGGGTAAAAAGGGTACCGCCCGGCCCGTTACGGACAAAGGCGCCTCGCCAAAGGGTTCAAGGTGAACGGCAAGGCCGCCGGCCCCGGCCTCTTCCCCGATCCAGTCAATCACTACCTTCGTGGTATAGCTAAGCGTGATGCTTTGGAGGAGAGGAGTATACAGTTCCGGAAGGGCTATGCTCAGTTCCCTGATCTCATCCTGGATATCGTTTAATTCAGTTCTGACGCTGGCCTCTCTGCTTGTATCCCCGGCAATAATGGCGGCCGATAGCTCGGCGGATTTGGCGGAAGCCTCGGCCGACTTCCGGCTGACCGCCGTGGCTTGCTGATCGAGCAAACCACGATATCGGCCGTGCAGGAAATCCTGAAGCGTTAGTTCTACCTCCAGGTAGCGGTTGCTGCCGGTTACTTCCCGGCCGAGCGCGGCTTGGGGCATCGGCGCATAAGGCGCGTTATTGGGTGGAAATACTCCGGGAATATCCTTCCCTTCCAGTGATTTTGTGGGCTGGCCGGCGGCGAATAGTTTGCTATCTTCCAATGTCAGGGGCATCCGCCGGTGGGCTTCGATCAAAGAAAGGGTAGCGGTAAAGCTTTGCTCATTGAGATCAATATCGGCTACGTCTTCCAGTTCGGAAGTCAACGTCTTGTATGGTGTGTAATAGGCGGTTAATCCCCCCGGAGGCAGGTTTTTCCACTCGAGCTGAACGGCAACCGCATCCAGCTTTTGCCTCGCAATCTCGGGGTGCGTGATATAGAAACGATCCCCGACGGCAGGTGCGGCGCCAAATGGCGCGAAGGGCTTTTGGGGTTTTACCATCCCGTTTGGGGTCTGGATCATCAGGTTTTGGAGGCCGCTGACGGAAATGTCCAATCCGGCTTTTTCCAAAAGCAGGCCCTTGAACAAATCATAGGCCGACGTTCGGTATTCCCTGGCCAGGTCTTCATCGGTATAAACCAGTTCTTCTTTGTTCAGGGCCAGCCGCAGGCCGGGCCAGGGATGCCGGTAGTACCCGTCGGTCAAAGGAGCGAATGGCGCATCATCCCCGGTAGCCAGTACCTCTATTTGTATGGAAGGCTCTGTGGAGGATATGGTGAAGGAGTTCCATTCCGGAAAAGTGGCCCAACCTTTCTCCGTGCTGGCCTCCAGCCGGAAGGGATAAGGGCCCTTTTCCTCGTCATCAGCTGTCCAGTTTCGCAGGTATTTGGCAAGCTCGGGCTGCTGCGCCTCGAATGGCTCTTTGGCGAAAGTAAGCGTCAGCGCAAGGCTGCGCCGGCCTTCTGAAAGGACCAGGGCCGGGCTGTAAATCGCCCAGCCGATCTCCGCCGGGTGGAGAATTTCGGGGTCCGTAGTTTTAGTGGGGCGGGCGCCGAAGGTTT
>CAZAXA010000051.1:0-19878 GCA_964488965.1 uncultured Phaeodactylibacter sp.
TGGACGCCGGGGGCGCAATCGTAGGCACGGGCGGCGAGCTGTGCGTGACGCCCACGGAGGCCGGCCTGCATATGTACATCGCGCAGGTGAACGATACGCTGGACTGCATCATCCCGGATACGGCCTATGTGAAGCTGGCATTGGATGATATCAGCGTATCCATCACTCCGGATACTTCGAAACTGTGTGTAGGAGATATGGTAGAACTGACCGCTACCGTTACGCCGGATACGGGCATGGCCACGATTACCTGGTTCGATGATGATGACAATATTGTAGGAGATGGGCCCACTCTGGTGTTTGTGGCCAGTGAAGTAGGCGTATTCAAATACAGAGTTCTTGCCGATAACGGCTGTACGACTGATACTGACGTAGCCTTGATCTACGTGGTTGCGGACAGTACCAAAATCCAGATCGAACCCAGCATGGAGGTAGTTTGTACACAGGATACGGTCTGTCTGAATGCTGATGCGCCTATTCCGGATTGTGTGGTATGGACCACCCTCAGCGGAGATATAGTGGGTACTGGTGAAAAATTCTGTTTCGTGCCGGCGCCGGGTGATAACATCTTCATTGCCGATATTCCAGGCTTGGATTGTGTGGAGGCCGACACAGCTGTGATCCGGTATGCTTCGCAAGACCTCACGGTTACCATCACTCCGGATACGGCCAAGATATGTTTGGGAGATACGGCAAAACTAACGGCCGTACTGAGCCCATCCGATCCAACGGCTACCATTACCTGGTCAGACGGAACGAATCCGGCGGGCGACGGCTCTATGCTGTTTGTCTCGCCGGCTGCCCCTGGCGTCTATAAGTATGTGGCTACAGCCAGTAATGGCTGCGCCACGGCCAGTGACCTTGGCTGGGTTATCGTAGTGGATGACAATTCGAAGATCGAGATCATACCCGGTGACACCACTCTTTGCGTGGCGGATACGGTATGCCTGACGGCTACCGGGCCCGTGCCGGATTGCGTAGTGTGGACGGACCTTGACGGCAACCCCCTTGGCTCGGGCGCCGAGTTGTGTATAGTGCCGGAACCCGGCCTGAACTACTACGTGGCCAGCATCCCGGATCTGGATTGCGTGACCGGAGATACGGCGGTGATCAGGCTGTCTGTTCCGGGCCTTTCCGTTGAAGTGGCGCCTTCGGATACGATCGTTTGTGAAGGCGATTCGGTCAAGCTCACGGCCAATGTGTCGCCCGACGGCGCTATGGCCGATATCCGCTGGTACGACGGCGACTTTGAACCCCTCGACGAGAGCGGCATGATGATCACGGTAAGCCCGGCGGATACCGGAGTGTACACCTTCATCGCCATTGCCGATAACGGCTGTGTGGCCGATACGGCCATGGCAAGCATTACGGTAGTGGACAGCGCCAGGCTGGCGATCATTCCGGCAGATACGATACTGTGCGGGCCCGATACCCTGAAACTCTCGGTAGAAGGCCTCGGAAGCGATTACGTAGTCTGGTATGACGAAAATGGCGATTCCATCGGCACGGGCATGATGATCACTGTGGTTCCGGGCTATGGCATCCATACTTACAGCGCCCAGATACCGGAGGCCGATTGTGTGGAAGGAGATACGGTGATGGTTAAGGTATTGCCCGATACGTTGAACCTGAGCATTTTCGCTTCCGATTCCATCGTCTGTGCCGGCAGCCTGGTGAGCTTTACTGCTCAACTGGACCCGGACTGGACCATGGCTCAGGTTAGCTGGTACGATGAACTCTTTGAGCCGGCAGGCACGGGCGACACCCTGGTGGTAACGGCCTTTGCCGGCCCCAATATTTACTTCGCCATAGCCGATAACGGCTGTGTGAGGGATACTGCGCAGGCCGTGGTGCAAGGCAATATCCTGAATCTTGCCATATCGGCTGACCCGGCGACGCTCTGTGCGGACCGGGGCGAGGCGAGCCAGCTTTCCGTCACCGGTTGCGACGGCTGTGTCTATGCCTGGGACAATGCCGGCACTCTCAATAATCCTGCCATTCCGAACCCCATTGCTTCTCCGAATGTGACGACCACATATACGGCGACCGTCACCGACGGGGTATGTGCAGATACCCTGAGCATTACGGTTGTGGTAGAGGATTGCCCGGAGGAATGCCCTGTGGATAAGTTCTTTGTCGCTACGGCCTTTACGCCGAACGACGATGGCCTCAACGATGTTGTCTGCCTGCGCAGCGAGTATTTCGACAAATTCAGCAAGATCGAATTCATGATCTACAACCGCTGGGGGGAAGAGATGTTCCACCAAAAGTGGGAGACAGACCCCTTGTCACCGGACAAATTCCCCGATGCCGACTACTTCTGCTGGGATGGCAAACACCGGGACAAAGTGCTGCCGCCGGACGTCTATGGCTATTACCTGACGATAACCTGCCCTGCAACAGCGGATAAAGATGAGGAGACAATTAAGATGAAGGGGAACATCACCCTGTTGCAGCGATAGTTCTTCTTTAGCCGGAAGGCATTCCCGAAGATGCCTTCCGGCTTCTCCTTTCCTGATCCTTCAATTCAGTGGAGGACGTGCTTTAAGGCCTCCCAAATGCCCACCGCAAAAAATCCGGCATCACTTTTCCCTTTGCTGCCACGGCCCTTGTAATCAGGGCGGCCGGCGGCGCCGTATTCCTGCATGCGGTTCTCGTTGGCGTGGATGGCAACCACTATTACCGGGGGGGGCTTGCCCCGCGCCCACAATCGTTCCAGGGTTTCGGCCAGGCCAAGGGCGGGCGCATCCTGCCCGTCGTTGAGAAATAAGGTGGGATAAACTTTCTTTTCACCGGAGAAGTGGCCGGGCGGCAGAAATACGTCTATATGCACAGCACGCTGGAGCGCGGCAGAAAAAAAATTTTTCAGGCTATGGATTTCCAGGGTATATTCCGGGCGGAAAAAAATTTCGTTTAAAAACCGAATTTTTTTTGGAAATCGCTTTTTCAGAAAATCCATGTCTGGATGGAATTTACAGCAGCCCGGCGGCTTCGGGGCAGAATAAGTTTTGGCAGAATAATTAGCATGCTAAATATTAGTTTATCCATTAAATTGCTGTCTCTTTCTAAAAGTTTGATCATCAGCAGGTTGAGCTTCTTTAATTCAAATAAAGCCCGTACCTTTGCGTAAGTGTAAAAGGTACAATTAGTAAAAAAGTTCGGTTTACCTCTTCAGCGGCCCTGAAAAAATCCCAAAGGGATTTTTTAATCACGTACTTAACGTAAAGACACCGTGAAAGAAACGTATTACAAGTGGTATTCACCAAACCTGAGCAAAGATATAGAAATGCTCGTTTACGGCCATCAGGGTTATCCGGTGGTGCTCTTTCCCAGCAGCATGGGGCGTTATTACGAAAGCAAGGACTTCGGCCTGGTGCAGACGGCGCACTGGTTCCTGGAGCGGGGCTTCATACAGGTTTTCTGCCCGGACAGTGTCGATATACATAGCTGGTACAACAAGCACATACATCCGGCGCAGAGGGCGCGGAACCATGCCTGGTATGACAAGATGGTGCTGGAAGAGATCGTCGGGCGGGTGCGCTGGAATACGGGTACAGGAAAAGTCGCTGTAGCCGGCGCCAGCTTCGGGGGCTACCATGCCGCCAATTTTGCTTTTAAGCACCCTGAGGTTACGAGCCACCTTTTCTCCATGAGCGGCGCCTTCGATATTAAGTCCTTCGTAGATGGATACTACGACGATAATGTGTACTTTAACAACCCGGTGGATTTTCTGCCCGGCAGCAATCACCCGGATTTGTGGCGCATGAACATCGTATTGGGCACTTCCGAATGGGACATCTGCCTGAACGCCAACAAGCACCTTTCCCACCTTCTGAACCAGAAGGGCATCAACCACTGGCTGGACATGAGGGGCTGGAAAGAGCACGACTGGCCATTGTGGCGGGAAATGTTCCCGCATTATATTTCGCTGATTTGAACATCCTAAACCGTAAGTAAAAACATGAAAAAGATCGGAATTCTCTTTGGGCAGGAACGCTCCTTTCCCCAAGCTTTTATCGAAAGGGTGAATGCCAAGAAGGTAGACGGCATCGTAGCCGAACCTGTCTCCATTGATAAGGTTGTCCAGGCCGCCTCCCCGGGATATGCCGTTATTATCGACCGCATTTCCCAGGACGTGCCCTTCTACCGGGCCTTTCTCAAGAACGCGGCGGCCACCGGCACGGCTGTGATCAACAACCCCTTCTGGTGGAGCGCCGATGAGAAATTTTTCAACAACGTCCTGGCGGAGCAGATCGGAGTACCCGTGCCCAGGACTGTGCTGCTGCCTTCCAAAGACCACCCAGCTGACACCTCCTCCGACTCCTTTTCCAACCTGGCCTTTCCGCTCGACTGGGAAGGGATTTTCAGTTATGTGGGCTTTCCGGCGTTTATGAAGCCCTTTGCCGGCGGCGGCTGGAAGAACGTCTACAAACTGAGCGGCCCGGAGGAATTCTTCGAAAAGTTCAACGAGACCGGCCAACTGGTGATGATGCTGCAGGAGGCCATAGAGTTTGAGTCCTACTTCCGCTGTTACTGCATTGGCGGCAAATACGTCCGCATCATGCACTATGAGCCGCGCAACCCGCACCACCTGCGCTACGCCGCCAGACACGACGTGAGCGCCGGGATGATGAAAACGATGGAAGACTACGTGCTGAGGCTCAACCAGGCTCTGGGCTACGATTTCAATACTGTGGAACTGGCCATCCGGGACGGCGTTCCCTACGCCATCGATTTCTGCAACCCCGCTCCCGATGCCGATGTCCACTCCGTGGGGCAGGACAATTTCGAGTGGGTAGTGGAAACCGCGGCCACCTACGCCATCGAGCGCGCCCAGGCCCAGCAGGAAGGCCGGGATAACCTGACCTGGGGTACTTTTATACAACAGGCTGCCGGGAAGCCCGCCGCCAAGGGGGGCCGGAAGAAGGCGGCTAAGGGGTAGTTGACCGGTTGATTGGGTTGAATGGGTTGATGCAGTGAAATCAACCTGATCAACCCAATCAACTTAACCAACCAAATCCCTACCTTTGGCCCGGACTGAACGCGCGCGAAAGAGATTTGAACCCTTTGATGTATCCGGCTGTTTCCTTCGCGTTCCAAAAATAAAATGCGATGCATTCGGTAAGATTGGCTATTCTGGACATGTACGACAATACCCCCAATCAGGGCATGCGTTGTATCGAGGAAATGGTTAAGCGCTTCGATCATGTGCTGGACTGGGAGTTGTTCGACGTGCGGGGCAAGGCCGAAGTGCCCGGGCTGGACTTCGACCTGTACATCTCGACCGGCGGGCCGGGCAGCCCTCACGATGGCGACGGCAACTGGGACATCAAATATTACGATTGGATGCAGAGCGTTTGGGAATGGAACCAGGCGCCGGGCAATCCCAGGAAGCACGTTTTTTTCATCTGCCATTCCTTTCAGATGGCGATCAAGCACTTTGGCCTGGCGGAGGTCATCCTGCGTAAGTCGATGTCTTTTGGCACCTTCCGATGCCATAAGACCGACCTGGGTGTTGCGGAGCCTTTGTTTGACGGCCTGCCCAATCCGTTTTACGTCGCGGATTTCCGCAACTGGCAGTGCGTCCGGCCGAATATCGAACGTTTTGAGCAGATGGGGGCGAAGATCATAGCCCTGGAAAAGATCCGCCCGCACGTTCCCCTGGAGCGGGCGCTCATGGCCGTTCGCTTTTCCAATGAAATCTTTGGCACGCAGTTCCATCCCGAAGCCGACCCGGACGGGATGCTGCAGCATTTTCTCGACCCGGAGCGCCAGAAGTACATTGTAGAGCACCACAGTGAGGAGAAATACCTGCGCATGATCGAACACCTGAACGATTCCGATAAGATCGGGCTTACCCATGACGTCGTCCTGCCAATGTTCCTCAGCCGGGCCATCCCGGCGGTACAGGCGGAAATGGCCATGGCATAAGCCGTTGCGAATTCCACACACCACCACAACAACCATCCATGATCACTGAACTCAGGAAGCAGTTCAACGACAATTTCCGTCAGGAGGCCTACCAGGATATGCTGGATCATATCGCCGGCCTGTACAATTACCGCCCGCCCTTCCGCATCGCAGAAACGCCGGTTTTCGTTTCCCGGGAGCTCAAAAAGCAGCTGATCGAGGCCTGCGAAGAGATCACCGATGTGATCGCCCGCCCGGACTTTAAGGAACTGTCGCGCGGCGCCCTGCTGGCCGGCCAGGAAGTGCCCGGAGAAACGCCTCATACCACTTTCCTGCAGATGGACTTCGGCATCTGCCAGGAGCCGGACGGCCAACTGAAGCCTCAACTGATCGAGGTGCAGGGCTTCCCTTCGCTCTATTTTTATCAGGACCTGGCGGCCCGGGCCTACCGCAGGTTCTACGACATTCCCGATGATGTGACCCACCTTTTCGGCGGGCTGGACTCGGAAGAATACATCGGGATGCTTCGACGGGTGATCATGGGGGATCACAAAGCGGAAAATGTCATCCTGCTGGAGGTGGAGCCTGAAAAGCAGACTACCGCCATTGATTTCATCGCCGGCAAACACATTATCGGCCTGGAGCCGGTTTGTGTAAGCCAGCTCATAGTGCATGGCAAAGAGGTATTTTATGAGAAGGACGGCCGCCTCATCCGGGTGGAAAAGATTTACAACCGCGTCATTTTTGACGAGCTCATCAAACGCGATGACCTCCCGCGCGAATTTTTCTTCACTGAAGAGCACGATGTGGAATTCATCGGCCATCCCAACTGGTTCTTCCGCATCAGCAAGCATACCCTGCCTTTGCTGGACAGCCAGTACGTGCCCAAATCCTATTTCCTCAACGAGGTCGGCAACATTCCCGACGACCTGCACAACTACGTCCTCAAGCCGCTCTATTCCTTTGCCGGAACCGGCGTGATCATCAACCTCAACCGCTACGATATCGAGGCGATCAGCGACCCGGAAAACTATATCCTGCAGCGCAAGGTGGAATACGCGCCCGCCATTCTTACGCCTACGGGGCCGGCCAAGTGCGAAATCCGGATGCTGATGCTCTGGGAACAGGGCTGGGAGCGCCCGGCCATCGTCAACAACCTGGCCCGCCTGAGCAAGGGCCTCATGGTAGGAGTGCGTTATAACCGCGATAAGGACTGGGTTGGAGGAAGCGTGGGCTTTTTTGAAAAGGACTGAATAAAGCGCGAAACCACATAAGGGCCTTTTCCACCCGGGGCAAAATAAGTTGTGATAAATGAGCTAGCTTTGCCGTATGCAGGCATCCGTCAGCAGCCATCGAATGATCCTGAGCGCGGCGCTGGTCCTGGCCGGCGCCTTACTGTTCTCCACCAAGGCTGTGCTGGTCAAGCTGGCCTACCGGCATGGGGTCGACAGCATTTCCCTCCTGGCGCTGCGTATGCTTTTTTCCCTGCCGTTCTATCTGCTGATCGCTGCGCTTTCGGGGCGCCAAAAGAGATACGAGGGTTTTTCCCTGAGCAGAAAAGACGGCCTGCGCATTTTTCTGCTGGGCGTTGCCGGTTATTATCTGGCCAGCCTGCTGGATTTTGCGGGGCTGCAGTATATTACGGCCAGCCTGGAGCGCCTCATCCTGTTCGTTTATCCGACGATAGTGCTGCTCATCGGCGCCATTGTTTACCGGGAGCCGGTCAGCCGGCGGCAGTTGGGGGCGCTGGCGCTTACGTATCTGGGCATCGGCATTGCCTTCTCGGAAGGCCTTTTCCTAAGCGGCAGTTCCCATTTCGTTCTGGGATCGGGGCTGGTATTTGCAGGGGCAGTGAGTTATGCGGTTTATATTGTCGGCAGCGGCCGCCTGCTGCCCCGCATCGGCACCTGGCGTTTCACTTCTCTGGCCATGTCTTCCGCCGCCCTCGCCGTGCTGGCGCACCATGGCCTCGCCTGCCACTGGCAACTCCTCGGCTTCCCCGCGCCGGTGTACGGCCTGGCCCTGCTGATGGCCCTCATCGCGACAGTCATTCCTTCCTTCATGATCTCGGAGGGCATCCGGGTTATCGGCTCCGGCAATGCTTCCATCATTGGCAGCATCGGGCCGATCTCTACTATCGTACTTGCCTGCATTTTTCTCGGAGAACGGCTGGGCTGGCTGCAATGGATGGGAACCGCGCTGGTAATCGCGGGGATATTGGTGATCACCTTACAGAAGCGCTGAAGCTACCGGACACTTTCTGGATTGTGTATAAGTGTATGGATGCATTGGTGTATAAGATCGCTCCCCCTTCAGCGGACTTTCCGGAGCAGCCTCGCGAATGCACCAATACACGAATAAAAGCCTCACAATATCCCTCTCTGCCTCAATGCCAACAGGATAATGCTGAGCAGGAGCACGCCGGCGGCGAGGCCCATCTGTATCCATTGGGCCTGGGCATGGCGGACGCGGCTTTCCACATAGTAGGGATTGGCCGCATTGGGGGAACCTTCGCCCAGGCGCAGTTCCCAGTTTTCGGCATCGCTGTTGTCGAGCTGGGGCAGCAGCAGGCTAATGGTGAAGGCAGTGTCTACAGGAGGCACTTCGTAGGAGATGCTGTCGACCATAGCGCCCAGGATGGAGTATAGCGCCAGGGACTCCCTGCGTTTGCTGAGGCCAAAGTTCAATCCGCTGACCACGTTATAGGCGCCGGGGCAGGCCTGGGCAAATTTCGCTGAATCCTGGACAAGGACGATGTAGTCGTTGGGTTTGATATAAGCTTCGGGGAAGACAAACTCGTTGTGCTTCATATCGCTCAGGGTCCAGCCTTTAAGAGGGACGCGGTTGGAGGAGCCGTTGAAGATTTCTATCCATTCGCCGGCCTTGCCCTTTTTGGGGCCGATCTCGTTGATCACCACTTTACCCTCCATCGGGTGGATAAATTCGTCGAAGCGGGCGTGCAGGCGGGTAGTTCCCCGGTTGAGGCTAAAGGTAAATTCGCGGACGGTTTCACCGGCTTCGATGCCTTCCCAACTGGAAAACTGGTAGCCATGGTGCGCTACGACTTTGATCCGCACCGGATAATTTTCGAAGTACACCAGTTCCAGCGTATCGTTGCTGACCGACACCTGATCATTGATGATGAGGCGGCCGCCGGGGGAGGCGCTGACCACCAGCTTGCGTTGAGGGCCTGTATTGAAGCGCCCCATCAGGTGCATGCGGACGTAGGCCGGGCGCTCCTGGGCGAACTCTCGCAGGGTGGCCACTTCTTCTTCCCATTTGCTGCGGCTGAGGTTCCAGCGTTTCAGATGGCGGGGCATCTCCGGCAGTAAGGCCTGATAGATCGAATCGATCCGGTTCAGCACCCTGATTTCGCTGAAAGAAGTGCTGAGGTAGCCGGCAAAGCGGTTGACGAAAGCCGTTTTAAACGCTTCGTTTTCCAGCAGCTTTCGCAGAAGAAAAGTGCTCCAGGGCGGGTTGGGCCAGGCAGGGCCGTTGGGGTCTGTATGGAAGGCCAGGCTGTTGAACCTGTAGGCGTCCCTGTCGTGCAGGCCGAAGCCCCAGTCGGTGTCGTACAATATCCAGCGCCAGCGCCCGCCGGCTTGCTGAGGCCGCCAGTATTTGATATTGCCGCCGGCGTCCCGGTTGTCGAAGTAAATCTGAGCGATCTGATAGTCCATGAAGTTCTCGACATCTATCTGGCTTTGCACATAGGCATAATTAGCCGGGTCGGCCAGGCTGTGCGTTTCGAGGAACTTCAGCAAGGCCAGATAGTGCCGCAGGCTGCCCTGCCGGAGCGTATAGCGGTGTTCGACCAGGTCGATGCTATCCTTATCTACAGCATCATGGCGCCCGGCGATGAAGAAGCGGTTGACCTTTTCCCGGATGTTGTAAATGCCCCAGTACTGGCCGTTGATGTAGACGTGGGCCGGGCGGTAATCCTGTTTGTCAATATCCCAGTCATCCACCAGCCCGGTCATCAGCGCATCCCGGAAGTGCGTTTTACCGAAATCGCTGCCCGAGTTGCGCAGCACCAGGAACTTGAACTTGCTCAGCCCTTTTTTCCCGAAAACAGGATGCCGTATCCGGTCGTCCCCGTAGCGGCTGCGAGCTACAATGGCCACTGATTTTTGAGGGAAAAGGCGGCTCATGCCCCCGAAGAGCCGGAAGCCGGACTGGCTGCGGTAAACGCAGCGCCCGTCGGGTTCGAAAATCTCTACACTGGCAGGGAATTCGCTACGGCTCCAGAAGTTGGCGCCGGGTTTCTTCCACAGGGAATCCACGGCATTGCTGCCCAGCATAAAAAGGCCGGAGCGGGGGTGGAAGAGTACTGCCGGGGATATGCCGATGGAAACGACGGCCAGGCTGGTGGACGGTTCGCCGATCAGATAGGAATGGCCCATAACGGCGCTTTGGCGCCCGTCGGCATGACAGGCTACAGCACGGAGCACCGTCGTCTCTCTTAGCCTTAACGGCCGCTGGTACCTGGAGGATCTGGGAGAAGGCGTGCTGCCGTCGATGGTATAATAAATGGTTGCACCGGGCGACGACAGGGAAACGACAACTTCATCCGGATAGAAACCGCCCTCCATCGAATAATGAAGCTCTGCCGGAGGGGCCTCTCCGGAGGGGACGGCTGACTTTTTTTGTGCCCACAGTGGGTTAAAAAGTAAAAGGATTAATATGAAGGAGGCAGTTTTCTTCAATGTAGTTGTTGATTTTTGGGTTGTCAGGGTTCTAATCTATTGATTTTCAAATTTGTTTAGAAGCCCGTTTTCCTTCAAGTGATACAAAGTAATAATATTTTTGCAGCCCGTGCAAGAGGACGGCTCAACATAATGAATATACGTAAAGCATAGGACGGAGGTTGCAATTTGAGGTAACGAGGACGAGGCTGTGGAAAGAATGTCGTATTTTGTGTTACAAAACAACACCGTAAAAGCATGTTCAGGGCAATCAGTAAGTTCCTGCTCCGGTTCTTTGGCTGGAAGATCATCACCGAATACGAAGAGCTGCCGAAGAAATATGTGATCATTGTAGTGCCGCACACCTCCAACTGGGACTTTCCCATCGGCCTTATGGTGCGCAGTGCGATGCAACTCAACACCAAATATGTCGGAAAGGATTCCCTCTTCAAAAATCCGGTGGTGGGCGCCATCATGCGCTGGCTGGGCGGATACCCGGTAGACCGCAGCAAGAGCAACAATTTTGTGGATGCAGTAGTGGATCTCTTCAACAGCAAGGAGGAATTCGCCATCACCATCGCGCCGGAGGGCACCCGCAAAAAGGTGGACAAACTCAAGACCGGCTTCTACTACATCGCCCTTGGCGCCAAAGTGCCCATCATCATGGTGAAGTTCGACTGGGGCAATAAGATCATCGGATTCAGCCGGCCATTTTTCCCGACCGGCGACAAGGATGCCGATTTCGAGTTTATCACTTCCTACTTCAGAGGCGCCAAAGGCCGGGTGCCGGAAAACAGTTTTGCCTGACCCTTTACCTTTTTTTCTCCTGCTCCATTAAACTTTCAGGGCTTTTTTCTGTCCTGTTTGGGTATTTTGTTGATTTGCCCGGGTTTAACCCGGCCGAACCCTTTATTTTCAAAGAAGCTCTGCACCCGATAATATCACACACCTAATTGAGCATTTATGAAATTCAGGATCATTTACACTTCCTTTGCCCTGGCGGCCTTCGCGCTGCTCTGGATGAACAATTCTACCGGCCCGGCCTCTGTACAGGGCCTCGACCGCACGGGTGGGCCGCTTAGCCCCGGCCCCTGTCAAACCTGCCACAACAGCGGCGCCTTTTCCCCCACTTTCGCCCTGCAGATTCTCGACGGGGATGCGGCGGTAAGTGAATACGAACCGGGGAAAACGTACAAATTACGGGTACAGGTCAGCGCTACGGGCAATCCTGCCGGCTACGGTTTTCAGGCGGTAGCCCTCGCCGGCGCCGGAAATGTACAGGCCGGCGCATTTATGAACCCACCTCCCGGCATCAAGATCACCCCGCTCAACGGCCGCCAATATGCCGAGCACAGCATGCGCAGCAACAGCAACACCTTCGAGGTAGACTGGGAAGCGCCGGAAACCGGCACGGGCGATGTGCGCTTCTACGCTGCCGTGGTGGCCGCCAATGGCCTGGCGGGTTCCGGCGGCGACGGCTCCACCTTCCTCACCAACCCGGTGACGCTCACGGAAGGCGTGGTAAGCAGCGCAGAAGACAACGAGCTGTTCGAGGCCTTCCGCATTTTCCCCAATCCGGTGGAAGCTCAACTGAATTTGCGTTTCCAAAGCCGCCAGGCAGGCGAATACCAGCTCCGTATTGTGAACCTGCAGGGGCAGGGCCTGCTGGAGCGCCGTATGGAGGTTGCCGCCGGTGAAATGGTACAGGGGCTGGATGTCGGCAGTTTGCCGGCGGGCCTGTACACGGTGCAGCTTACGGATGGCGAGAGGGTGAGCAGCAGGAAGATGGTGAAAAGGTAGGCGCCTAAATGTTTACTTTTTTCCGAAGCACCAGGATATCCTGAAAATCCTTACACTCCTCCTTCTTCCGTCCTACCCAGTAGCCATAGTGAGCCTGTTCCGCCTCCAGGCCTGCCGCTTCGATCATTTCCCGCCGGAGGTAATTTTCCTCGTAGGCCACATTGGCCGCCTGCACCTTTTCATCCATCAGCCGGTAGTGGCCGTGATCGTGGGGGAAACGGAAGTGGGGGTTATTTGAGGAGAGGGCGGCTGAAGCTTCATTCCACAGGAAAAAAGTGGCGAAGCAACGGCCTCCCGGCCGCAGCACCCGCCGGATCTCCCGAAGATAGTTGGCCACTTCGCCGGGCAGCATGTGCGTGAAAACGGAAGTGAGGATCACCAGGTCAAAATCTTCATCCGGATAGGGAAAGCGAAAAGCCGCGGCATTATCGCCGCCGGAGCGGTACAGGCTGTTACCCAGATCGACATATTTGAAGCGGAAATTGGGAAAGCGGCGCGTGATCGTTTTTTCACACCAGCGTACGCCGGCCTCCACCACATCAAAGCCTTCGTAGCTACCCTCTTCGCTGAGGTACTCCGTCAGAGGCACAGCAATGCGGCCGATGCCGCTGCCTACGTCGAGCACGCGGTGGCGAGGCTGCAGGCCTGCCAATTCTGCCAGGCATCCGCGCATCTTCTCTCCCTGCGCGCGGAAATCGCCCGAGCCGGTGTAGATCAGCCCACGGGGCGGCGTCATGGCATCGCGCTGCCCGCTGAGGCCTTCGTACAGGTCGGCCGGCAGGTAATAGAGGCGCCGCGCCAGGAAGCGCCAGGCAGGGGGGAGGAGGTAGTAGAGTTTGCGGAGGATGGGCATGGGGTGGGGTGTTGTTTGTTGTCTGTTGTTTGTTGTTCGTAAAATAACCAAGCTTCTTCTTTATTGCCAAACCCCGGTGTGATTTGTTTAAACAGTCTCTTTGCCATTCCCTCATTCCATCCCCGTCCGTCTGGTTTGCCGGATAAATCTTCGCTATGGCTCCGCCGGGTAAAATTCCATCAATGCCGGCCGCTGGGAGATTTCGTGGTAGCAGATCACCCCTTCGCAGAAGTAATGGGCCACCATGCTGCGCCGCGTAGCGCCGGCCTGTTCGATGGGGCTGCCGCCGTGGATGAGGTTGGCGTGCCAGATGAAAACATCGCCGGCCTCGCCCTCGAAGTAGCGCCTTTCGAGCCGGCGCTGTGCCAGGAGTCGTTCAATATGGTCTTCGTAGCGCTGATTGCTGTAGGGGCCTATTGTCCAGGCGGTATTGCCGGAGGGATAATCCCGGGTCGTAACGTAGGGCAGGCGATGGCTCTTTGGGTAGAAGAAGAGCGTGCCGTTGTGCCGCCCCACCTTCTCGAGCGCCGTCCAGGCGGCGATGAGGTAGCCCTGCGGCTCGGTGGTCATATGGATGGAGTCGGAATGGGCGCGCTGCTCGCTGCCCTCGATGAAGTTGATGGTGTGGAAGGGGATCACCGGCCTGCCCATGATGAAGGCCAGCAGCCGGAGCAGTTCCGGATTGCGGAAAAACTCCCGGTCCGCCACCCCGGAAACTTTGCAGGATTCCATGATCTTGCGGCCGGTATAGTTGAAGTCGAGGGTTTTACTGCGGAGCAGCCGTTCGATGTCTTCGTTGAGGCTATCCACCTGTTCCCTGGAAAAGAAACCTTTCAGGACGAGGTAGCCCTCCTCCACGAAGTGGAGCAGTTGTTGTTGCAGTTCTTTGGAAAAGCTTGAAAATGCGGGATGCTGCTGCAGGGCCTGCAAGGCTCCTGCCTGGTCCAGCCAGGGAATATCGGGGTGGTGGATGGGGAAGTCGCCGCTGCCGACCGGCGCGTAGATGCTCTTGCGCAGGCCATACTTTTTATACAGGGCGCGGTTGTGCCGCAGGGCCTTCCGGTTCAGCAGGTTATTGAGCACGTAGGCCAGTTTCAGGCCGCGCAGGAAGCCCGTGTATTTTTTGAATAATTTTCCCAGGGAGATCATAGGGCAAAGGTACGTACTACAAATTGGTTATGCTGCATATCTCTTAGCGTACTTCCCCGACGGCGCCATCGGGGGGCGCCTCATCGGCCGGGAAGTTTTCCATAGCCTCATAAATGGTGGAGAGGATACGGCGCCGCGTCTTCATCTGATTCAGCTTGTAGTTGTTCATGGAAGGGTAGGTGCGGTTGGAGAGGAAGACATAGACCAGTTCCTTTTCCGGGTCGGCCCAGGCGCAGGTGCCGGTGAAGCCGGTATGGCCGAAGGCGCTGTCAGACGCCTCTGCCGGCAGGTTGAGCCACCGGGCGGGATCGCGTTGCCGCATGTCGAAGCCGATGCCCCGGCGGGTCTCCAGAGGGTGGCGGGTGGTGAAGGCCTTTATGGTTTCCGGCTGCAGGAACTGATGGCTGCCGTAGACGCCTTCATTGAGCAGCATCTGCATGATGACGGCCACATCATGAGCATTGGCAAAAAGGCCGGCATGGCCGCTGACGCCGCCCAGCATGGCCGCGCCCATATCGTGTACATAGCCGTGAACGGACTGCAGGCGGAAGTAATTGTCCCGCTCGGTGGGGATGATGCGTTCTTTAGGATAGTGCTTCCAGGGATTATAGCTGATATGGCTCAACCCCAGCGGCTGGTAGAAATGAGTGCTGACGTACTCATCCAGCGGCTGGCCGCTCAGCCTTTCCACCATGCGGGCGATCAGATAGAATCCCAGGTCGCTGTATTCATAAGGGCGGTTGGGATTCAGGGGGGATCGGAAGATTTGTTGCCAGATGCTGTCAGCGAAGTCCTTGCGCAGGAAAAGGTTATTGGCCACGGCAATGGAAAAAGTGGCGTCGGGCGTTCGATGATAAAATTCCGGCCGCTGGCGGACGCGCCGCCGGTATCTGGTCATGGTCTGCTTGTAAAAGGGAATCCAGTTGGCCAGCCCGGCCCGGTGGGCCATGATGTCGCGAAGCACCAGCCCGGCCTTGTTGGTGCCTTCCAGTTCCGGCAGGTATCGGACGATGGGGCTGTCCAGGCTGACCCTGCCTTCTTCGTAGAGCTTCATCACCGCCAGCGTGGACGAAGTGATCTTGGTCAGCGAGGCCAGGTCGTAGAGGTCGTCCGTTTGGACGGCCCTCTCACCCTGGTAGGTGTGGCGCCCGAAGGCCTTTTCGTAGACGATCTGCCCTTTTCTGGCGACCAGCACGGCGCAGCCGGGCGTTGCTTTGGCGGCGATGGCATTTTCGGCGATGGTTTCTATTTTGGCCAGGGTGCTGCTTTCAAGGCCCGAACTTTCAGGCGGCGCATAACCGAAGCGCTGCAGCCTGCGGGTGAGGATACCGGCGCCGAAAGGGTAATCTGGCGAGGCCGTCACCGGCAGGCGCCCGCGTAGGGCAATAGCGCCAAAGAGCGCCTGGGCTGCCAGGTCCTGCGTGTCCGAGTCCTCCTCATAGGCTGCCAGCAGCCAGCCTGTATCGCCGAAATTCCGGAGGCTGTAAGGGTTGCCGAAAACTACCAGGACTACCCTGGTTTTCTGGCCGAGGGCGCGCAGGAAGCTAAGCGTACTCTGGGTCAGGCCAAAATTGCTTCGGGCGCTGTTGTTCATATCGTGGAGGCCGACAATTACAGCGTCGTAGCCGCTTAGCTTTTGCAGCAGTTCCTGGCTTTGGGCGGCGGAGATTTCTTTGCCGGCCTGCAGGGCGGGCATGCGTTGATAGGAGAGCAGGCGTTGCTGGAAAGAGTTGGCCGGGCCGGCGCCGATGCTGAGGCTGGCCAGCTTCAGCTTATCGAGTTCCTGAAAAGGGATCAGCCCTTCCGGGTTGCGCACCAGGGTGAGGGCGTTGGCGATGAGCTCCCGTTTCAGTTGAATGGCCTGCCCGGAATGGAGTGTCTGGCGGATGTTGTCGGCCTTCAGGGGTTCAAAGGTGGCGAGCCCCAGCCGGTATTTGTTGGCCAGTATTTTCTTCACGCTGCGCCCGATGCGCTCCCAGCTCAGCTTTCCTTCCCGGACGTACTTTTTTATCTCGGCAAAGGCGGCGCCCAGGTCTTCCGGCAGCAGCAGCATATCGTTGCCGGCCAGGAGGGCTTCGGCTTCCACCACGCCGCTGTCGAAATGCCTGGTGACGCCTTTCATGTCCAGGGCGTCGGTCACGATGAGGCCTTCAAAGCCGATGCCTTCCCGCAGCAGGCGGGTGACGGCGTTGTAGGACAGGGTAGTGGGGCGGTTGGGCCGTTCATCCAGGGCCGGGACGTTCAGGTGGCCTACCATCACGCAGCCCACTCCATACTGCGCCATCACGCGGAAAGGGAAGAGCTCGATGCTGTCCAGGCGGCTGAGGCTATGCCGGATCACCGGCAGGTCGTGGTGGGAATCGACATCAGTATCGCCATGGCCGGGAAAATGCTTGGCGCAGGCAAGCACGCCGTTGTCCTGCAGGCCGCGGGCGTAGGTGTAACTCTTCACCGCCACATTATAGCGGTCTTCACCGAACGAACGGGTATTGATGACCGGGTTGGCGGGGTTGTTATTGACATCCGCTACCGGCGCGAAATTGAACTGTACGCCTACCGCCCGCAGCTGACGGGCGATCTCCTTGCCCATCTTGTAGATCAGGGCATTATCCTGTATGGCGCCCAGCATCAGTTGCTGCGGAAAGCTGATGGCGCTCTCCTTCATGCGCATACCCAGGCCCCATTCCGCATCGCTGGCGATAAGCAGTGGCGCCGGCCCTGCCAGAGCCTGATATTCATTGATGAGTTCGATCTGCTTTTCCGGCGTTCCCTGAAAGAAACAAAGCCCGCCCACCCGGTACTCCCGGATGAGGCGTTTGATCTTGTCGACATGATCCTGGCCCAGGTTGGAATGGGCGCGCAGCATGAAGAGCTGGCCCAGCCGCTCGTCTTCGCTCATGGTGTTGTAGACAGAGTCCGCCCAATGTTGCTCCCCGGCCTCCGACTGGCGCCCGGAGGGGATGTAAAAGGCCGATGCCATAGCAAAAATAGCCAGTATTGCCGGCAGGATAAGTCGTCTTTCTCTCATGGTCATGCTGTTTGAGTGTTTTGGGGTCTGGGTATTATTTAACTTCTTATATCCATGTATTTCTACCAGGCGCCTTAGGGTATACGGTTGAATGTATGCTGCCGTTACATGATTTGGCGTCAAAGCATAACAGCAAAACAATATAACAATTCAGCCTAAAACCAAGGGAGGAAAAGGAAATAATTTTCCGTTACTGCCCTTCCCCTCCATTCAGTTTCACCCTCAGGCTGGGGTCCATCTCGATGGCCTTCTGGCGGTATTGGGCGCCCAGATCTTCATTGCCGAGGTTGTAATGTGCAGTGCCCAGGTCGTACCAGGCGCGGGCATTGCCGGGGTTAATCTGGCTGGCCAGGGTAAAAAACTCCATGGCTTCCATCGGGTTGCCTTTGATGCCATGGGCGACGCCCAGCAGGCGGAGCACTTCATATTCTTTGGGCAGGATTTCATAGGCTTTATTCAGGTATGCGATGGCCTTGTCAAGCTCGTTTTGCTCTTCTCCGAAATACTTGCCGGCATCCTTGTAGGTAATGCCCAGGTTGCGCCGGGCCTCGGCGTAGCCGGGGTCGATGGCCAGCGCCTGCTGGTAAGCTTGTATGGACTGATCGTACTGCCGCAGGTAATTGTAAGCATTGCCCAGCAACAGATAGGCGTTTTTGTAATTGGGGTGAATGCGCAGGGCTTGCTGCAGGTGCTCTGCGGCCTGGGTGAGCATGGCGTTTTTCTGCTGGGGGTCCTGAACGTTGACGGACTGGGCCACCAGTTCCCCACCCACGGCATTGCGCAGCTTGGCGCTGTTGGGAGAGTAGGCGATATCAGTGGTAAAGAGCGTATAGTTGTCTTTCCAGGCAGGGTTGCGCGCTACCGTCCGGGCGGCATAGGCCAGGGAGGCGACGGCCAGTACTGCCAGCACGGTGGAGAAATGGCGGAAGGCAGGCTCCTTCCCCTCGCCGGCCCTGTTGCTTACCCAGCGGTAGCCCAGGATGGCCAGCAGCAGGCAAAAGCCCACTGAGGGCATGAACATCAGGCGCTCCGCCATATGAGTGCCGACCGGAAAGAGCAGGTTGGATACTATGGACAGCGTAGCCAGATAGTACAACAAGGCAAAGCTCACGGGGTCCTTCTTTGGCAACTGCCGCAGCGCATATATCAGGATGCCGAGATACAAGACGACACTTACCAGAGCGCCCCAGTCGCCGAAGTTCATCACCCCGATATGGCGGGGGTAGTAATCGTGGGTGAGGATATGGGGAAAGGCCAGGAGCTGGACGTATTTGCCCAGGGTGTAAAAGACGGTGGACAGGCGCTCCTGTGCGGTAAAGGGCAGGTATTGGTTGCCTTCCAGTTTGACGAAGGGGTTGTTCATCATCTCCATCGTTGGCCCGCCTATGCCAAAGCCAAGCACAGAAAAGCGTATGGCCAGAAAAACGAAGGCGGCAACCACAAAGGGAGCTGCCTGCCGTACGATAACCCCGGGGCTGGCCCTGGTAAAGAAATAATAGGCCAGCGGCGCTACTGCCAGGAAGGTAATGGCATTTTCCTTGGACATCAGCCCCAGGAAGAAAGCCAGCCCGGCGAGCAGGTTCAGCTTCGGCTTATTCTCCAGGTAGGCCCGGAAAGAATAGTACAGGGCTGCCAGGCTGCCCAGCAGGGCCACGATCTCGTCGCGCCCCTTGATATTGGCCACCACTTCGGTATGGATGGGATGAACGGCGAACAAAAGGCTGGCCGCCATGGCGATGAAGAAGGCCCGCGCCTGCCCCTGCGAAGGGCGGAAGAGCTTCAGCAGCAGCAGGTACAGCACTACCGTCGTCAGGCCATAGAGCAGCCCATTGACGAGATGGCCTGCCAGCGGAGACTTTCCGAAGAGCTGTACTTCCATGGCAAAGAGCACCAGCGTCAGCGGCCGGTAGCGCCCGCCGGCCACCAGGTTGGCCTTGCCCTCTTCTTTGAAAAAGCCGTAAAAGGTATCCTTGGACAGGATGCCGGGAATGCCCGCGACGCCTTTCTCCACGAACATATTGTCGTAGATGACTATAGCGTCATCCAGGGCGTAATCATGAGAAAGGGTATTGGCATAGAGCAGGAAGCTGAGGGTGAAAAGCCCCCATGCCACCCATTTCCTGTTGCTGAACCAGGCGGGAAAGCCCTTGGGAGGAATGGCCGCTTTGGGAGTGGCGGCAACCGGCCTGATCTTCTTTCTCTTGTTTTGTTTCGCCATGCTGTGGTACAGAAAGTTTTATCTCGCAGCGATCCAAAATATTGATTTTTTCAGGACTTCCGGTAATGCCTTTCGGGAAAATTCTTGTTAATACTCATAGTACCATAACTTCCCGGCATGAAAAACATCCAGGAATTACTCGGCCTGCTCAACCTGGAGGCCATCGAGGAGAACATATTCCGCGGGCAGAGCCGCAGCGTGGGCAGCCAGCGCGTATTCGGCGGACAGGTGCTGG
>CAZAXA010000052.1:0-19769 GCA_964488965.1 uncultured Phaeodactylibacter sp.
TCGCTCATGATGGCCACAAAGCCGTTCTTATACCGCCCCTGCTGCTTCATAAATCCGGAGATGAACCAAAGCGCGCCTACCGCCAGAATGGCGAAGGCCAGCACATACAATTCCTTGTTCAGGTTTGCCCGGAACAGGGCGAAGATGGCCGCCGCCCCAACCAGAGCGGTGAGGCCTCCGGTCAGTTTCAGGCGTTTCCCGCCGCTTTCGTAAGCTTCCCGGCTCATCTCTTCCACTTCGATATGATCCGGCACATTGTCCTCAAACCCGTGTAATACTTCCGGCGGGTACTCTCTGGAACGGATCACCGTCCACAATACGGTCAGGAAGAACACCATGGCGCCCAGGTAGAAGGACCACTTCACCGAATCGGAAATTTCCCCTTCCGGAGCGACATTGCTGATGCCCAGCCAGTTGGTCATCATCCAGGGCAGGGCGGAGGCCACCACAGCTCCCACTCCGATGAAGAAGCTCTGCATGGCAAAGCCCATGGTGCGCTGTTCGGAGGGCAGGTTGTCGCCCACGAAAGCGCGGAAAGGCTCCATACTGACGTTGATGGAGGCATCCATGATCCACAGCATGCCGGCCGCCACCCAAAGCGCCGGGGAATTGGGCATCAGGCAAAGGGCGATCGAGGCCAGGATGGCGCCCACCAGGAAATAAGGCCGGCGGCGCCCCAGCCGGGGATGCCAGGTGCGGTCGCTGAAATATCCGATGATAGGCTGAACGATGAGCCCCGTCAGCGGCGCCGCGATCCACAGGATGGGAATCTGTTCTATATCGGCGCCCAGAGTTTCAAAGATGCGGCTGGTATTGGCATTCTGCAGGCCGAAGCCGAACTGTATGCCCAGGAAGCCGAAGCTCATATTCCAGATTTGCCAGAAGGAGAGGGCGGGCTTCTTTGTTAAAGCTGGTGTTTCGGTTGCCATGTTGCTCGACTGGTTTGGTGGTTCGCTCTTTCCATCGAAAGATACGAGAATTTTCGGCGCCTGCTAATTTGCCGCCAGGCTAATTCTCCGCTCCGCCCCTACTCCTCCTCCTCCTTCAGCCGATTCAAGCCCTCCCTCACCCGCTCCAGCCGGGCGAGCATCTCCGCCTTCTCCTTCTCCCGCTCATGCAGGCGCTGAATTTCCCGCCGCGCCCCATCGATGGTGAAGCCCCGCTCCTTGACCAACTCGTAGATCAGGTTGAGCTGCCCGATATTGTGTACGGTAAAACGGCGATCCCCCTTGCTGTTCTTGTAAGGCCTGAGGAAATCGAACTCGTTCTCCCAGAAACGAACCAGGGATTTGGATACGCCGAACATCCTGGCCACCTCGCCAATGCTGTAATAACGCTTCAGCTTGTCCTTGTCTTCATCAAAAATCGGTAATTCCTTCATGGCTAAGTGCAGGTTTAACCAGTCATTCCTTCCAAGGTAAGCCTTTCCCCCTGAAGGGTCAAGTGCCCGGCTCATTGATTACAAAAATAATGATTATAAAAGTAATGGCCTCCGGAAGCCATAAGCCCCCAACTCCTACCCCAGTTTCTTCCTCAGCAACGCGCTAACCACCTTGGGGTCGGCCTTTCCTTCGGAAGCCTTCATCACCTCTCCCATAAAGAAGCCCATCAGGCCTTTCTTGCCTTTGCGGTAGCGCTCCACTTCTTCGGGGTTATTGGCCAGGGCCTCGTCGGCCAGCTTTTCCAGCAGGCCTTCGTCGGAGGACTGTATGAGGTTGAGAGAACGGGCGATTTCCAGAGGAGGCCGGCCGGGGTTTTCGGCCAGTACGGGGAAGATGTGCTGGTAAGCGGCGGCGCTGGCCGCCTGGCCTTCATCGATCATCCGGATGAAGGCGGCCAGTTGCGGATAGCTGACGGGAAAATCGACGATGCCGGCCCCGCTTTCATTGCACCAGGGGGCCACCTTATTGATGATGAGGTTGGAAGCGGCCTTGAAGTTGGGGGTATGCTCACAAAGGCCCAGAAAGAATAAGGCCGTCGGCTGTTCCTGAGTGAGCAGCCTGGCGTCGTAGGCGGGCAGGCCATAGTCCTCCTGGAAACGCCGGTACAGTTCCCACGGCAGTTCGGGCAGCGACCGGCGGATGCCCTCCACATATTCGGGCGTGAGCGCCACGGGCGGCAGGTCGGGTTCGGGAAAGTAGCGGTAGTCATGAGCGTCTTCCTTATCGCGTAGCGGAGTAGTCGCTCCGGTGGACGGGTCAAAGTTCAGGGTCTGTTGTTCCACCCTGCCGCCGGCCTCGATCAGGCCGGCCTGCCGTTTTACTTCGTAATCGATGGCGCGGCGGGCGTAACGCATGGAGTTGAGGTTCTTGATCTCGCAGCGCTCGCCCAGCTTTTCACTTCCGCGAAGGCGCACCGACACGTTACAGTCGCAGCGCATGGAACCCTGCTCCATATTGCCGTCCGATATGCCCAGATAGCGCGCCAACTGCCGCATGGCCGACATGTAGGCGTCCACCTCTTCGGCAGAGCGGAGGTCCGGCTCCGAGACGATCTCCAGAAGGGGGACGCCGGCCCGGTTGAGGTCGATCAGGGAAAAGGGCCCTTCGCCGTCGTGGATGGACTTGCCCGCGTCTTCCTCCATGTGGATGTGGTGGATGCGCACCACTTTCTCCTCCTCTCCTATCCTGATGGACAGCGAACCGCCCCGGCAGATGGGCGCCCGGTCCTGTGTTATCTGGTAACCCTTCGGCAGGTCGGCGTAGAAGTAGTTCTTCCGGTCGAAAGCATTGTACAGGTTGATCTCGCTGCCCAGGGCCAACCCCAGCCGCACGGCATATTCCACCTGTTTTGCGTTGAGGCGCGGCAAGGCGCCGGGATGGCCAAGAGAAATGGGGCTGACGTAAGTGTTCGGCTCCCCGCCGAAGCTGGCGTCGTCTCCGCAGAACGCCTTGCTCCGGGTAGACAACTGAAGGTGTATTTCCAGCCCTATGACCGTCTCGTATTTATCGTATGGCATGTCTTCTGATCAATGAATGATTGATTGCCCCGGCCCATTCATTTCATCATTTTCACCCGGCCGAAGTATGAGGACGGGCCATCATTCCTTTAAAAAAGCAGCGCGCTGGCTACCAGTGTGAGCAGCAAAAATACGGTAAATATCAAAAGATAAGAGAAGTTGATGATGCAGTATTTGATAAAGGTCTTGAACCAGTGTTGCCGGTAGAAGCGCCGAAGCGCTACAAAGAGGTAGATGAGGATCAGGGCGAATATCAAAGGAAAAAAGATTTCCTCCCGCAAAAAGCCCGCATACCGGCCCAGCTCAAACTCCATGGCCAGTAAAGCGGCGGAGGCGGCCAGGAAGGAAAAAGCATGATAATGGAAGGAAAAAACGAGATGTTCAACGTAGTAGCGCCGGCGCCGGATGTACAGGAGTTTGAGCAGAAGGGCCAGGAAAGGCATCATCAGCACGACCATCCAGATGAGCTGGCCGAGCGCGAAGCGGGTGAAACTCCCTCCCCGCCGGTTGAGCTTGGCAACCTGCCGGATCTGCAGTTTACTCATCACCGTTTCCCCGCCGTAGGTTTCTACCAGGCTGTCCAGCGGCATTTCCATCACGTCCCGGGTAGGGATGCGCACCTCGGCCGATTTAAAGGCAAGCGCCGGTTTATTGTAGTAAATATAGAACAGGGTAGTGGAATCCGAACGGCTGTCTTTCATCATCGTTTCCAGGGAATCCAGAGCCGCGCGCACCACTTCCTGCTCCGGGAACTTCGCTTCCACTTTCTGGCGAACACTGTCCAGCTCATTCCTGAAATCAGCGAGGTGGGCAGTGCGGAGTTGCCTTTCATTGGACTCCATGGCCTGCTGCTCGGCCTTTTCAAACCCGACATACCCCAACACGGCAAAGTGGGCCACCGCCGTTACAAAGAACAGGCGCATCGGCATAATGTAGCGCTTGTGGCGCCCCTTAAAATATTCTATGGTGAGCTTGCCGGGAATGAATAAGGCCCCCAGCGTTCGGAAAATCTTGGAATCGATGTTCAGTATGGACTCCATGAATTCGCGCAGCAGTTCCCAAACCCGAACCTTTCCGGTGGTGTGCTTCTGGCTGCAATTGGAGCAGTACTGGCCGTAGCGCGGCAGCGGATAATGGCAATTAGGGCAGTAGCGGGGCGGACCGGCGGTGTTTTCCGTCATAGCAGCAATTGAAGGAAATCCAGCATTACTCTTTGGTTGTCAGCTTCCCCTCTTTGGTGATCAGCAGCTCTGTTTCCGGGAAATCGGCCCGGGTCAGCCCGATCAGGGTGTTGATGGCGCGCCGCTGGCCGTCGATCCGGGGCCCGTGGCTCTTCTGCTGGTAGATGGGCGTCAGTTGCCCTTCCAGGAAGGCGCCGTCCCGGTCGACGGCCACGGATACGATCGGAGCGATACCCGCCGGGCCATTGAGGCTGAAGCGGCCGTAGGTGCAGAAATTGCCCAGGCTGTAGCAGATCAGGCGGTTTTTGTACAGTTCCATGGCGCGGGTAACATGGGGCCCATGGCCGAAGACGATATCCGCGCCGGCGTCGACGACGGCATGGGAAAATTTGTAGACATCGCCCCGGTTTTCTCCAAAATAGGTTTCCGGACGCCGGGGTACGTTCTGGTGGCTGGCGCCCTCGGCCCCGCCATGGAAGGAGACGATGACGATATCGCAGCTCTCTGCCAGCTTGCCTACGATCTGCCGGGCCCCGGCCAGGTCGTGGATGCTGCATGTACCCCGGTTGGGAGCAAAGGCGCACATGCCGTATTTGACGCCGTTGCGTTCTACGATCGCGTACTCATCGCTGCCGGCAAGGCCGGCAAAGGCGATGCCCGCTTCTTTGAGCGCCGCTTTGGTCCGTTCCCGGCCCACTGCGCCGAAGTCGCCGGTATGGTTGTTGGCAATGCTGAGGAAGTCGAAGCCGGCATCCACGAAATGCTGTACATAACTTTCCGGAGAACGGAACACATAACAGGCGCTGGGGTTGTTGCAGCGCTTGGGGGTCCCGCCCTGGTCCAGGATGGTTCCCTCCAGGTTGCCGAAGGTGATGTCTGCCGAAGACAGGATTTCCCGCACCTCGGCCAGCAGATCGCGGCCGCCGTTGGGCGGCAGATAGGAAGCTGAAGGATAATTGGTGCCCAGCATCATATCGCCCACCCCGATGATGGTGAAGCGCTCCGGGCCGGGAGTTACCACAACAGGCAAGGTGTCGGCAGGCTCGTTTACAGCATCGGCAGGGCGGAGCGTAGCGGCCAGCGCCATTTTTGAAGCGTCGGCGGCGGCTTTCTCACCACAGCTCAGGAAGGAGGCCGACAGGGCAATAATGCAGAAAAGACTTCCGACACGGAAGCCTTTTCCGAAAAGTGCTTTTTTCAGCATATGGCTGTATATAACTTTTAGTCGAAGGACTGATTAGACATTTCCGCAGCGCGCACCAGTTCCTGATATTCTTCGGTAGAAAGGCCGTCCATACAGTAATGGATGGGGTTCACCTTTTGCCCTTTGAAGATCACTTCATAGTGGCAGTGCGGCGCAGTGGAGGTACCCGTGCTGCCTACTTCGCCCAGCTTCTGGCCCCGCTTCACTTCCTGGCCCTCTCGTACGGTAATGGTTTTCATATGCGCGTAGGAAGTCCGGTATCCGAAACCATGGTCGATGACCACCTGGTTGCCGTAGCCGCTCACTCTGCCGGCCTTGACCACCCTTCCGGCCCCGGTAGCCTGAATGGGCGTTCCGCGGGGCGCGGTAAAGTCGATACCGTAATGCATCTTGGGCACTTTGAAGATGGGGTGGATACGCATGCCGAAGCCGGAGAGCAACTTAACATTGCGGGACAGGCGGTCGGAACTCACCGGCTTGATGGAAGGAATGGCGGCCAGCATCTTTTCTTTTTCCCTGGCCAGCACGGTGATGGTGTCCAGAGAACGGGACTGCAGGTCCATCTGGCGCCTCAGTTTGTCGACGTTCTGGCGTACCGAGGCCAGCAATTCCCCGCTGCCGTACTGGCGAAGGGAGGCATATTGGTCGTGGCCGCCGACGCCGCCTTCCCATACGCCTTCATCTATGGGATCCATACCGAAGATCAGGCGGTGGGCAAAGGCGTCGCGCTCCTGAAGCTGGTTCAGGACGTCGCGAAGCTGCTCCAGCTCGCCGCTGACTTCGGCAAACTGGGCTTCCATTACTTTAATCTCGTTCTTCAGGATTTTTTCCTGAGGCGAGGGAATCCACTTGTGTGCAAAAAGCGTGAATATAAATGCAGTAAATACAGCCGCGCAGGCGAAACCCAGGATTCGGGTGATTTTCTGAGCTATGGATTGCTCTACCTTTTCATACCGAAGCGTGTGGGTATTGTAAATAAACTTCTCTTTTCCCATGAGCATTTAATCTTTGCCAAATAAACTAAATAAGCAGCATTGAACGGGATTTCTCCCAAAACATGTTTTCATCGTGAACCGGAGAAAACCGATAGTTGCTGAATACTTAGCTTCTCTCTCTCCCTCTCTGCTTAGCTTGCTGTTTTTCTTTTCTCTTCTTAAGTGGCCCGTCAAAAATAATCGCCAGAGGGAGAACTACAAAATTTTAATTTAATTTTTAGACAATTACATTAACAAATTGTGGATTTACGGGCCATGACTAACCAAAAAAATGTCAAAATGAGGGTAGATAGGGACGATAGCGTGAGTTGTTATACCGGGGCCGGGTACTGTTTTGTTTCAGGCTTGGCGGCAAAGATGTGCAATGAGATCCAATACTGGCCAAATTTTAAGACTTTTTAACGCTTTTTAACAGGTGTATCGGTGAGGGTACTTCGGAAAGCCTTTTAATGGAGCGTTGGAGCAATCTGCCGGCCGCAGCTTTAAGAAACTTTTAACCCGAGGGCCAGCCGGAAGTTTCTCAAAGCTGGCTGCCTGCTATTGCAATTTCGCCCTGAAAAAGTCGATCGTTCTTTTCCAGGCAAGCTCAGCGGCCGCTTTATCATAACGCGGCGTGGTATCGTTATGGAAGCCGTGGTTGACGTCAGGATACAGGTGGGCGCTGTATTCTTTATTGTTTTCCTGCAAAGCGGCCGCATGGGCCGGCCAGCCTTCATTGACCCTTTTGTCGAATGCCGCGAAATGCAGGAGGAGGGGCGCCTTGATGTTGGGCACTTCTTCCGCCGCCGGCTGCCCGCCGTAAAAAGGAACGGCCGCCGCGAGATCCGGGACTCTCACGGCCATCATATTGGAGATCCAGCCGCCAAAGCAGAAGCCTACTACTCCGGCTTTTCCGGTGCATTCGGCATGGCCTTTGAGGTATTCGAAGGCGGCGATAAAATCCTCCAGCATCTCATTCCTGTCTCTTTGCTGTTGCAATGCCCTGCCGTCGTCGTCATTACCGGGATAGCCGCCAAGAGGGGTCAATGCATCCGGCGCCAGGGATATAAAACCTTCGAGCGCCGCCCGGCGGGCTACGTCCTCGATGTAGGGGTTAAGCCCTCTGTTCTCATGTACGACCACGATCCCGGGCAATTTTCCCTGATTATCGGCCGGGCGGGAAAGCAACCCCCGGATTTTACCGCCGCCTTTGGGCGATTCGTACTCTACGTACTCCGACTTCAGCCTGGGGTCGCCGGCTTTGACCTGTTGTTTCTCAGAATATTTAGGCAACAAATAATCGAGGATGGCCGGGACGGTGAGCCCTCCTACCGCATAGGCGCTGAGCCGTTCCACGAACTCCCGGCGGTCGATCCTGTTATGGGCATAGCTGTCATAGAGGTCAAAAACTTCCTGTTTCAATTCCAGTTTTTTCATTTCTTTTCCATTGTTGTTGTTGTGATCCAAAAGGAAGGATACTGGAAAGATACGCTAAAATTCAGAGAGTTTTCCCCAAATGAGGATTTTACGGGCCCATCAGCGCCGATCCACGGGGAGGCAGGCCCTTATCCCCGGGCGCGGTATTCCTCTAAAAACAGCTCCATCTCGTCCCAGCTCAACGTGGCGCACTTCATGCGCCCGGGGAAGGAGCGGGCGGCGGCGAAGGCGGCGAATTCTTCATTATCCGCGGCCGGCGAGGCGCCTTCTTCCCGCAGCAGGGCGTGAAATTCGCGACATAACTGCAGGGCCTCTTCTACCGGCCGCCCCCGCAGGCGCTTTACCAGTACGGAAGTGGAGGCTTTGGAAACGGCGCAGCCATAGCCGTAAAAGCTCATATGCTCAACCATTCCGTCCCGGATGTCGAAGAACAGTTGGTAGCGGTCGCCGCAAAGGGGGTTGTAGGCGTCCAGAACGCAACTGGCCGTTTCGTTCTTTTCATAATGAACCGGCTCTTTGCTGTGTTTCAGGATGACGGACTGATACAGTTGCTTCAGGCGCTCGTTCATGAGAAAAATTTTTGGATGGCTTTCAGGCTTTCGGCCAGGCGTTCGATTTCCGGCAGTTCATTATAAATGGAAAAAGAGGCCCGGGTGGCGCCGGTTATCCCGAAGAAGTCCATGACCGGCTGGGTGCAGTGGTGGCCCGCGCGGACGGCGATCTGATCTTCTGCCAGGAAGGTGGCCAGGTCATGCGGATGGACATTGTCCAAAACAAAGGAGACGATGGCGGTAGAATTGCCTGCGTTTCCGATCATCCTCAGGCCGTCGATACGGCTGAGTTCCTCGCGGGCGGCGAGGGCCAGCACTTTAAGGCGCCGTTGCACGGCGGTTTTATCCAGGCTCTGCAGAAAATCGACGGCCGCCCCCAGGCCGATGACACCGGCGATGGGCATAGTGCCTGCCTCGAACCGCCGGGGAGCTTCGGCGAAGGCCGTTTCCTCAAAGGTTACATCCCGGATCATACCCCCCCCGAACTGGCAGGGCGGCATGGCTGCCAGGCATTCTTCCCTGCCGTACAGGATGCCCACGCCCGTCGGGCCGAACATTTTATGGCCGGAGAAGGCGAGGAAGTCGACATCCCATGCCTGCACATCTACAGGAAAATGGGCGACGCTCTGCGCCCCGTCCACGAGCACCGGCGCGCCCTGCCGATGGGCCAGGGCGATCATCTCCTCAACGGGGTTGATGGTTCCCAGGGTATTGGAAACGTGTACCAGAGCTACCATACGGGTGCGGGGAGAGAGCATCTCTTTGTAGGCGGCCATATCCAGTACGCCGGCCCTGCTCATGGGAATTACCCTCAGCTTCGCTCCTGTACGCTTACAGGCCATCTGCCAGGGGATGAGGTTGGCGTGGTGCTCCATGTAGGAGATGACCACTTCGTCGCCGGCCCTCAGGCGCGGCTCCAGGAAGGACTGCGCCGCCAGGTTGATGCCGGCGGTCGTACCTGTAGTGTAAACGATGGTTTCCGGCTTCGGGGCGTTGATCAGGCCGGCCACCTTCTGCCGTACGGCTTCGTACTGCTGCGTAGCCTGTACGGCCAGCCCGTAGACGCCGCGGTGGATATTGGCGTTGCCTTTCTCGTAGAAGCCGGCGATGGCGTCGATGACGGAGCGCGGCTTCTGGGTGGTGGCGGCATTATCCAGATAGGCCAGCCGGGGGTAGTGGGAGAAGATGGGAAACTGCCGCCTGATCTTTGCTGCGTCGAGCATGGTATTATCCTTTCGAAAAAGTGTATGATACACTTTTCAGGACAGTTTTCAGGAAGAAATGGTTGTGCAATTACCGGCAATTCCCAATATACTTTATTGCAACAGGTTTTATGCATTATGCATTAGAGCCTGTTCAGGCGTTCTCTTTGCCCTATGAGCGCAGGACAATATCTTCCGTGACAATAATGGAGTTTCCTCTTTTGTGGGTAAGTTGTGCTTTGTTCATGGCTGTGTTTGTTTTATTAGTAATGCGTAAAAAAGATGTGCTTTTGCGCTTCATCTGTATAAGCCTTGCCCGAAAGGAAACGTGACAGGAAAGGAGATTTTTTTAAATTGTTTTTTCGCGGGAAGGGGCCAATCCGGCAATCTTTGCTTACCTGGCGTGAGGTTTGAAAAAAATAATGTTCATACCTGGAGCTGCGTACGCCTGCCCTTGAGGCCACAGCGGGCGTCTTTATCAACAGGGTTTAATGGCCGAACCTTGCCCTGGCAAGTAAAAAAATCAAACCAATTATAAGGGCTGCTATCGTGAAGATGACCCCCGTGGCGGGGAAAGAAGGAGTTTGGCGGGTATTCAATTCTCCGATGATGATAAAATTTGCCCAATAGAAAGGATGCTGCTGGCTTGGGCGCGCATTTGCCAGATAATCCAGTTTTGCCCGGTGCAGCGCCAGGTCGTTTGGTTGTCCATTGTGAATATTCTGAAGGAAAGCAGTCATAAGATGCAAAGAACTGGCTTCAGAGGCGCTCCATAAGCTGGAAAGGATGGTTTTGGCGCCGCTTAACATAAAGGCCTTGCTCATTCCCTGTACGCCTTCGCCTCTGTAGATCTTTCCATCGGCCGAATGGCAGGCGCTGAGTACGACCAGGTCTGCATTTATCTTGAGGGAATAAAGGTCGAAAGCTGACAGGACGAACTCTTCCCGGCGATCATCGAACAGAATGCTGGACCGGAGAGGGTCGTCAAAATCTACAAGCCCGTGTAAGGATAAATGAATGATCCGGGCTGCGGAAGCATAAGCGTAAAAATTCTCAAGCGTAGCCTGTTGATCCAGAAGGTTCCTGCCGGTAAAGATAGCTGTACCCCGGTCAATTTCCTGCCTGCCCAAAACCAGCTGAGAAAGATTTTCCTGTCCGAATAACAACCTCCTGTTTTTTAATTTTTTCGAAAGATCAGGGGTATATTGAGTACTGACTCCCAGGTAGGGAATATCATAAGGCCCGCTTTTTTCCCTGAAAAGCAGGCCTGCAGAATAAGAGTAGGCAATACTGTAATCTTCAATAAGAAACTGGCCTTTCCCTTCGGCAGCGCTGTTCAGGGCTTCGAATGGAACGGTATGCAACAGGTCGTCCGGAATAATACACAGGCGGCTTACGCCACGTAGTGCTTTGTGGCTAAGGCCTTGGGCCATCAATTTTTCAAACAGGAAACGGCCCGTCTCAACGGAAAGAGGGAAATTGGGGTTATGACATTGATCTACATACTCTCCAATGGCCTCTTTCAATTCTTCGTCATTGGCGATAGAAATCTGAAACAGATGGCCGCGTGTTATCCAAAAACTATAGATCGTATCTGTTCGGTAGAAATACTCAATGATGGCCAGGCCTTTAGGCAATAATTGCTGAATCTCATCCAGGCCCGGAGGGGAAATGAAGGCATACTTGTTCCGAAAATATCCCGGCTCCTCCCGTTCGATATTGAGGAGGAACCTGTCCATTTCTCTCTGAGCTTCCACGTACTTTCTCAGAATAGGGCCTTTTTCTGTTTCGCTGCCGGAAAGTTGTTCCTGTATGGTGAACATCTTCTGAACCAGGGCCTTTTCCTTTTCAATTATCTCCGGAGAAGCGATGGACTCAAAAGCATTGGCCTCATTCAGCTCATTTCGAAGGATGATGGCTTTGGTTTTGGATGAAAAAAAATAGGCCGAACGCAGATACCTCTGGTCTCCGCTGAGGCCATACAATTTTAAGGCATCTTTTATCGCTTCGCCATAATAAGCTTGCACCAATTCCAAAAAATTCAATTTGGATTTCTGGAACTGGAACAGAAGGATGTTCTTACTAATGACCGAATCTATCCTGGCGTGAAGGCCGAGGGCCCTTTCGAGAATAAGGGGGTCTTGGGCAACTTCAAATTCCCTGCGCAAAAGCTGTGCCTTGAGGGACAGTAAGCGTACGAATCCAAGGTCGTTATATGCTACTGAGCGCCCGACAATGGGCGCGCCATTGACATCAAAAACCGCCTCGGGCAGTAAAGTTTCAAAAGCCTTCTGCAGAAAGGCTTCCGCTCGCCCAAGATCACCCTTGTCCTTGTAAACTTCAAAGATGTTCTCGTAAGCATAAGCCAGCTGCTGATAGTCTTCTGCATTATTCAAATTTGCCTTTCTCAGCCGGATCACTTCATTCAACCCTTCAATAGCCTGGGAAAATTGCTTTTGCCTCCTGTTGATCACCGCTATTTTTTCAATAGCATTGGAATACAAATCCGGGGCAACTGACGGATCGATCAGTTTCAGGCCGGGCCGGGTATTTTCCATCGCCTTTTTTAACTCGCCCTGTTCCAGATATAAAATACCCGCATTCTGGTATAGGATAGACAGCTTGTAATTGTCGATGGATCCGGGAAATTTCCTGTATAAGGTCATTGCTTCCTCAAAGTACATCTCTGCCTTTTCATACATCTTACGGTCGATGCACAGGATGAGAAAGCTGTTCAGAATATCGAATCTCTGCGATTCGGCGCCCTCTGTTTCCCGGAAAATACTAAGGGCGTTTTCATAATAGAGTTCGGCGCGAAAAAAGTCGAAGTTATCCCTGTAAAAATTGGCTACTCCCTGATATTTCCTGGCGAGGTCGAAAGAGGCATAATCCGGAGCATTTTCGAAGATAAGCAGGGCCTCGTCGAGATGGCGTTTGGCCTGCTGGAAATCTCCGAGGTACTGATAACAGATTCCAATATTGTAAATGGTATTGGCTCTTTCAGGGCCGGGGACTTCCGGGCAATTCCGCCAAATGGCCAGCACCGAATCCCGGAAACACTGGATGGCGTCCTTTTCCCGGTCAAGGAGGTAATAGGCCACTCCGATCTTGTGCAGTATCCTTCCTTTTTGATAGCAGCTCAGCGCCTGGAATTTTTTTTCACCCGAGAAACGTGGGAGGGCCTCCAATGCCTTCTCATATTCCCCTTCTTCCAGGTAGCCGCTTATCCTGGCAAATAAGTGTTCGAAATACGGGTTGCGCGCATCTGCTGAATTCAGGTTCAGAGCAAGGCAAAATAAGGCCAGAGCTATATATAAAGCATTTGACATAATTGTATGTGGCCGCAGCCGGATTTGGACGTTCTCGGCCCAAGGCCGACAGGCAGCCCCGGCTTTCTAAGCCTGGTGTTTTGGTGTTTTGGTGTTATGAAAATGGGTTAATTACGGGCAATAACCAGTTTTTTCGAAATTGGCCGGCCATCTCCGGTATGAATAATGATGTAGTAGACGCCATTGGGTATTCCCGCGAGGTTAATCTCCAGTGGGGCGCCGGCAGCTTCGACAACCCTGATCCTCTTTATTTGACGGGAGACGGAATTGTAAAGCTCTATGTCGACCGTCTCGCCGGAATAACCTTCAAGGCCGAGATACACCGCCTGGCGGGCCGGATTTGGATATAAATTTACATCTTTTTCCGGGAAAGGTTGTACGCTGAGATCGTCCAGGGCCGCCGCTCCAACCGGATAGGGCGTTTCCTGTTGGCGAAGGGCAAAGGCAGATCCTCCGCATTGGCGGTTTATTTCACTGCAACCCGAATAGGCAATCCTGCAGTCATTGCCTTCCTGGTCCAGTTGCTGCACGACCTTGAAATCGCCGTAAACATTTCCAAGGATGTCCACCGAGGTTGCAACCGGTATCTGGACTGACTGCGTTCCCGACCATTGTAAGAAGAAATGGCCCAGGCTGCTTTTATTTCGATACAAAGACGAAAAGACGATAAAATCGCCGGGGCCTACCTGCTGGTAACTCCCTATAAACTCCTGGCCAATGGATTTGGAGTAGGCGGCCACAGTAGTTTCTGTAGCTCCGAGATACATCAGTCCGATAGCGGAGCGGTTTCCGGCCACTGTGCAGAGAGATGTCGGATTGCAGTCCTGGCTCACGGGCGGGTCTCCGCAAATTTCTCCATTTTCCGCAAGATAACCTTTCAATTGCAATGCTCCGAACTGATTGCCTTCGCCCAATGGCTCCGAACAGGAAGCGCGGAATTCTATTTCCTGCAACAAATTACCCTCAGCATCCTCTATATAAAAGGCAAGGTCTTTTTTAAATTTATTCTCTCCGATACTCGCCGCATCTACATCAAAAATCCCGTTTAAGGGTACCGGCAGGCCTCTGAATAGCGCTTTCTTTTTATTTCCGTCCACAGACTCTCCTGTGATATAGACGAAGGGAGCGTAATCCGGGTTTCCCGAGCACCACACTTTGCCGGGATTCTGATTGTGGCTGGTGGCATTGCAACCGTCGCCGGTGTACTGCAGGCTCAATATCTGGGGATTCTTGCCCGTATGATCGCAGCAATCGCCGTCAGTCGTCGGAATTCTCGGTTTTCCGCAGACACCTCCATGCTCTCCCAGATAACCAACCAGGTCAAGGCCGGCATACCGGTCGCCGGGGCCCAGGGGTTGTGAACCGGAAGTATGCAATTCTACGGTTTGCAATACCTGCCCCCCGGCATCCTTTAGATAGACCCTTGTCGTATTCTTCAATTTACCGTCTCCCACCCTGGCGGCGTCGACGGAAAAAGTCCCGTCTAATGATACCTCCCGGTTGATGAGGTAATATCTATTGTCATCGCCTGTTGCCGTAACATAAACGACGGGGGCAGATCCGGGGTCTCCTGAGCACTGAACCTTTCCGGGGTCCTGATGATGATCCATAGCGCCGCAACCAAGGCCGTTATACCGGAAGGTCAACAAACGTGGCGCCTCGCCGGTTTCCCTCTCGCAATCCAGTATATCCCGGTCTTCCAGGCGGGGATTTCCACAGGTGGCGCCGCCTTTCGACAAATAGCCTTCCAGCACAAGGCTGGCAAACTGGTCGTCCACGCCCAGGGGTTGAGAACCGGAAGTATTCAGCTTTACTGTTTGCAATATTTGCCCTCCGGCATTCTTCAGGTATACTGTCATTGAAGATTTCAATTTATCTTCACCCACACTGGCGGCGTCGGCGGAAAAGGTTCCGCCTAAAGCTACCTCCCGGTTGATAAGGTAATATTTATTATCATCACCCACTGCCGTTATATACACGGCCGGGGCGAAACCGGGGTTTCCGGAGCAAATCACCTGGCCGGAGCCCTGAGAATGATTCGAGGCGCCGCAACCTTCGCCGGTGTAACGAAACGTCAAAAATTTGGGTTCCTCACCCGTTTCAGCCACACAATTATAGATATCCCGGCCTTCCAGATCGGGGTTTCCGCAGGTAAAATCATTTTCCGACAAATAGCCGTCCAGAACCAGGCTGCCAAACTGGTCTTCCACCCTCAGCGGCTGGGAGCCGGAAGTGTGCAATTCAACCACCTGCAATATCTGCCCCGCTGCATTCTTCAAAAAGATTTCCGTATCGGGCTTTAGCTTGCGGTCGCCGACACTGGCCGCATCAATGGAAAAAGTTCCGTTTAAAGCTACCTGCCGGTTGATAAGATAATATTTATTATTATCGCCTATTGCCGTAATATAAACGACTGGAGCAAATCCGGGATTACCTGAGCACTGAACCCTGCCGGGGCCCTGTGCATGATCCGTGGCGCTGCAATCCTGCCCGGTATAGCGGAACGTCAGCAATTTGGGTTCATCGGCTGTTGCCGCTGTACAATCCTGCCCCGAATGAATGTAATTTCCGTCATTGGAAGGCGGCCTGCAGCCGGCTGAGTTGATATACACCACCCCCTGGTTGCATCCGTCTGAACAAACTTCCTGCTTGTCGTCACAAACCTGATAGACAAACAGGTCCCGCTCGCCGTTTAGGGAGGTATAGGCAAAAGATCCATCCTGGTTGATGGCCACTGTACCCTTGAAAGGGCCATATACTGCGTTGGGCGTAAAGGTGACCGCATCCTTTTCAAAATCGTAAACCAGCAACTTGTCGACGACCGTCACCCCGGCGGCCACACAGATATCCATATCCGTCGTCTCCGGCGGGCAATTGGCCCCACAGATCATTTCGGCATTCGGGTCAATGTACGGACAATCCTGCTGGCAGAAGAAGGGGGGAGATTGCAGCGCATCTTCAAAGTCGATAACGCCATTAGCCCGGTTGAGCCCCTGCATCGCGGAGACTGTTTTTGAGGTATTGATCAAAATGCATTTAACTTCACAGCCATTGAACTGATCCTGGCGCGTTCCCAGTATCGCAGATAATGCGCTCACAATGGCGGTGGAGAGCGATGTGCCGGAAGCATATACCCGGTTCCCGTTTAAACCCGGGCCCGGAATTCCCTCCCCTAAAATACTGACATCCACAGAGTTAAACCCGTAATTACTAAAGGAGCTCAGCGTTTCATCACTCCGGTTGGACGCCACGGAAATAATATTTTCATTGGACAGGCTAGCCGGGACAGGCACGGCCCCGGAAGCGTCATTATTCCGGTACTTATTGCCGGCCGAGGCTACCACCAGCACCCCTTTTTGCTCTGCGTATTCAATAGCCAACTGCATGGGGTTCAATTCCTCGCTGTCGATTATTTCATAATAGCTAAAGCTCATATTGATGATATTTGCGCCGGCATCAACCGCATCGACAATCGCGGAAACGAGATGTGAGATATCGCCTAACCCATTTTCATCATGTGTTTTCCTGATATCGAAAGAAATATTGGAAGGAGCGCCTGATTTGCTGACAATGCCATAAATGAGGCCGGCTATATGCGTGCCATGGCCGTTCAGGTCATCCGGCACAGGGTCATCGTCTACATAATCGTAGCCCGTGTAGGCAACCGGCCCGGAATAATGGGGATTTGCGGCAATGGCCTGGCTGGAGATTCCGGAATCCAGTATAGCGATCCTGACAGGGGTAGAACCAAGCGTTCCCTGTAAATGCAAGTCGTCAAAATAGCTATCTTCATCGTCATAATCAGCTCCTTCCAGGTTAAAGATCATATTCAGAATGGCATCATCAATATTGGTCTTTTGTTTTGAACGGACCAAATGTTCGTTAATATCCGTGATGTTTCCATCCGAACAGGAATAAGGAAGGTCTTTAACTGCCCAAAGGCGCAGGCCGATCCTGTCATTTTTCCAGAGCTCTACAGAGTTCAACTCCGCCATTAAGGCCGTTACTTCGTTATTACTGACGCCATGGCAAAGCTTTACAAAATATTGCCTGGGATGGGGTTCCGGGGCCGGGGGAACGTTCGGTCCCTGGCCCAAAAGATCCGGCCGTACCCACAGAAGGCTAAACGCGAGCAATAGAAAAAAACGGTTGTTCATCTGTTTGGTTATTTGATCTATTTTGCCAAAAACTAAATAGTCACAAATGGGGAGTAAGGTAGTGAGTCGGCTTGAAGGAAGTAAGGGGGAAGTGCTTGAATTCAGACAATAAATTTATGGAAAAATGCTCAAATGACAATGGGGGTTGACTAATTTTATTCCAGGGCATCCAGTAATTTCCGGGCTTTATCATGATTCCAGCCCGACGGCGCCATTTTTGAGAGCAGGCCCCTGGCAGTTTCCAGGTCTCCGTAGAGGATGCAGGCGATAGCCAGATACCATTCTGCTTCTTCCTGGAATCGGGATCCCGATCCTGTCAGGCTTTCCAATTGGGCAATAGCCTCTTCATACTTTTTTATGTGCAGGGAAGCAATACCGCTATAGAAAATATCTTCTTCCGTTTTTTCCCCAATGCTCGAGAAGTACTGTTCCGCCTGTACATATTCACCCGCATTAAAGGAGCGAATGGCCTGCGCCCGGGCTTCCTCGTTATCGGTATTTCCCTTAGAGGCGCCGCTGTGGTAAATCTCTGATGCCGCTAAATAATCAGAGGCCAATTCCTGAACATTACCCGGTGGAGGATGGAAAACATTCAGGGCAAGGATCAAAAGCGCCAGGCTTGCGGCTATGGCGCTCAGAAGAAAAAGGCGCCTCCTGACTTTCCTTTCCCTGAGCCCGCCCCTGTGGTTTCCTCTGGCGAGGTTGTAATCCTGCTTCAGGCTTTCTTCCAGATCCATTCTCAGCTCTGCATCGAACTTTGCCTGAATGGCATTGCTGAGGATAGCGTCTGTTTCATCCTCACTCAGGTGGCCGTCCGTTATTTTTCTGAGTTTTTTGCTCATTGAGTAAGTTTTTCTTTTTGAAGAAGAATGTTTCTTATCTGTTCAATACACCTTTCTTTCTGTTTTCGAACAGCTTCTGGCGTTTTTTCTTTGTACGCCGCTATTTCGGCCAACTTCATTTGTCCGTAATAATGTAAATTCAATAACTCCTGGCAGTTGGGGCCCAATTCGGCCCAGGCGGCGTTCAGCAAAGCGATATTTTCCTGATCGTCGTCAGAGCCGAACTCAGGCATTTCCATATCGCCTGCGCCTATTCCCTGCATCTGGAACTTTTTTTTATTCTTGAAGTAAATCTGGGAAGCCATTTTGGTGAACAGATAGCTTAAATTCCCATACTTCAACTTTCCTTCCACAAGTAACCGGCGAAACTGGATCAAAGCATCCATTGTAGCGTCATAAGCGTCATCACTGGAAGCTCCGCTCCGTTTTTGAAGAAAGGCCATGCATTCCCTGAAATGCTTTAAAAAGACCATCTTAAAAAAATCGGTTTCATTTTTCTTCAGGCCATGGACCAGCCTCTCGAAGTCATCGGGACTTAATCCAAAGTTTTTGTCCATATGAATCGTGGGTTACTTATGATAATAATACGCAAATAACCCATCATTGTTTCGGAGCATTTTCAGGGGGATCCGGGCGGATCGTCCGCCAGGTTGTATTGTTCCGGCACTCTGAACAACTTTGGCAGGGGGAGAAACTGCTTTTTTACGTAAAAGCAAATTTATACGTAAACGTGACATTTGTTGCCCTGCCGCAGTTGTATAAAACGACGAAGCCCCTGCGCGCTTTTGCGCACAGGGGCTTGCTTTGGTTATACTGAGCTGGCAGCGGCTTATGCTCCTAACTTTCGGCCAGCGCCATCATCCATTTATGGAAGCTCCGGGACACGCCTGTATCCCAGAGCTATCCATCTGAAAATCTATGGTTATAAAACCACCCCTGATATAAGATCAGCACCTATCCAGGCAGAGGTCATAGTAAAAGTAACATGCATCTACCCCCATTTCATAACTATACTCACACCAGGACTCACAGGCCTCGTAATAGTAGGTGACGTATGGCAATTCGTCTTCGAATCTGTCTCTGCACCACCAATAACAGTTGGTCCATTCATACATTACATCTATATAGCAGGTATTCTTTTCATCTGCACAGGCAATGCCACAGGCAAATGCATCCGCGCCATCTACAAAGTCATCCATAATTTCCGCGATTATGTCCCCAATCTGCGCATTAGCCTGGTTGGCTGAAATTGTTGCCACCGCAATCATTATAAGTAAGCATACTTTTTTCATGATATCTTTTTTAAATATTCAAAAAATCAATTCCATCAACTTGCCCCTTGAAGCCGCAGGTAAGCGGAGATACATTGTTTCAAAAATCCTTCCTCTCTTAACTCCGGATGCTTTTCAAAGAGCCTTTGGTGAATATCGTTTTCCCTGCTGGCCTGTTTCTTAAACCCTTCGATGTAGATTTTATAGCGATCAACAAATCCGGCCGGTATGCCAAGCTGTTCGTCTGCTTCTGTTTTAATCTGCTGCCAGGCCGCATCATTGATTTCCTCCTGCCGGGATTCCATCTTTTCAAGCCTTTCTTCGATCAGGGCCTGCCGTTTCTGTAATTTCTCGCCAAAGGCGGCAGCTTTCTGCCGTTGGCGTTCTCTCAAAGACAGGTACTCATCCCGCGCTAAACTCCCTATATCGGCGACACTCGTGTCCAGCCAGAAATTTATGGCCATCCGTGAAGATTCATATCTGCCCTTATTCAGGGTTTGGTTATCCACTACCGCGGCGAAATCTTCGTCCTGTATGATTGCCTGAATCAATTGCTTGTTTTCGGTATCCTCATCCGGAGAATGATTACATGCCACACAGGGGATCAGGCATGCCAGGGTCAGAAAGTGTAACAATTTCATAATTCGTACTTTTTAGTGAGG
>CAZAXA010000053.1:0-18262 GCA_964488965.1 uncultured Phaeodactylibacter sp.
CTTCTGAAATATAGCCGTAGAACACGCCCAGCGGGAGCCCTTCGCGCACGATGGCCACATCCTGGTTGTTGCTGTACACCCTGCCGAAATAGTACACGTCGGTGTACTGCAGTTCCAGCACTTTATTCTTATTGAAGGATATATTGAAATCGGTATTCCAGCGCAGGGCGCCGGTGGCGTTCACGGTAGAAAGGTTAAATTCGAGGCCCCGGTTCTCGATCTTCCCGGCATTCGTCTGTATGGAAGTGATGGGCAGGGAGTTGGAAAGCTGCACGTTCAGCAGCACGTCGTCCGTTTTCTTGTAGTAGGCGTCGGCGGTGAAATTGACCCGCCCCTGCCAGAGGGACAGGTCGAGGCCGATGTTGGACTGGGCGGTGGTTTCCCAGCGCAGGTCGGGGTTGCCGTAAGTCACCTGCACGGCCGCCGGGCCGGAAAGCGGGTTGGCGGCTGCCCGACGGTAATAGGATATCAGCCCGTAGCGGGCGTAATTGGAGATGCCTTCCTGGTTGCCGTTTCTGCCCCAGCCCAGGCGAAGCTTCATATCGTAAATGGCATCTATATTTTGCATGAAGGGTTCTGCCGATATACGCCAGCCGAGCGAGAAGGAAGGCATGGCGCCCCAGTGGTGCGCCAGCTTGGAGGAGCCGTCCCGCCGGGCCGAAGCGGTCAGCAGGTACTTGCTCTTGTAGTCATAGGTGATGCGGCCGAAGAAGGAAACAAGCGACCATTCCTGCACATCGGTGCTGGCCGAGACGCTGTTCGCCGCATTCAGGGTTTTTACGGACACATCGGCGGGGAAGTCGTTGCCATAGATGTAAGAATTGCCCCAGCGCGATTGCTGGATACTGCTGCCAGCCAGGAACGACATTCTGTTCTCGCCGAAGTCAAGGGCGTAGCTGGCCGTGTTTTCCCACAGCCAGATGGCGTTGTTGGAGCGGTCGGCCTGCCCCAGGCCGTTCTGGTCGCGGCCGTAATTGGTGCGGAAGGGGTCGAGATAGTATTCCCACTGATGCGCGTTGATATCGGCCCCGAGGTTGGTCTTCAGCGCAAAGCCTTTAAACAGGGTGGCCTCGGCGTTGAAGTTTCCGAAAAAGCGGGTGTCGATGGCTTCCTGGTCAGGGCCGAACATATAAGCTACGGGGTTTTCCCAGGACGGCTGGAAGGGGTTGGGGTCGAACTGCCCGCTGCCGTCTTTTTTGTAAATGCTGAGGAATGGCGGCGTATTCAGGGCGCTCATAATGACGCCCCCCCGGCCGCTGCTGGCATTGTCGGGCGTATCTTTGGTGCTGGAACGCAGTACGTTCATATTGGCGCCAACCCTCAGCCAACCGGCGGCCTGGTTATCGAGGTTCAGGCGCACCGAATAGCGGCCAAAGCGGGCAGGTTCCACAATGCCCTCCTGGTTGAGGTAGTTGGCAGAAAGCAGGTAGCGGGTTTTCTCCGTGCCTCCTGAAAATGCCAGTTGGTAACTCTGGTTGGTTCCATAGCCAAAGACCTCTTCGCTCCAGTCGGTATAACCGGTGGCCGCCGGGTCGAGCGCCCCCGGGATGATCTCCTCGATCAGGTTGCGGTATTGTTTGGTGCTGAGGGTCTCAACCGTTTTGCGAAGGTCCGAAACCCCGGCGTAAGCGTTGAAGGTAATGACGGAGGTATTTTCCTCCCCCCGCCTGGTAGTGATGATGACCACGCCGTTGGCGGCCCTGGCGCCGTAGATGGCGGCCGAAGAGGCGTCTTTCAGTACGGTCATGGTAGCGATGTCGGCGGGGTTAAGCCCCCGTATGTCGGTGGTGGGTACTCCATCCACGACGTAGAGCGGCTCGTTGCCGGCCAGCACGGAAGTGGCGCCGCGCACCCGCACCGCGATGTCGCCGCCCGGCTTGCCGGAGGGTTGCACCACCTGTACGCCCGCCGCCTTCCCCTGCAGGGCTTCGGCAGCGGATACCATGGGCCGGTTTCTGATGGCCTTTTCATCGATGACCACCACGGCCGTGGTGAGGTCTTCTTTCTTCTGAGTGCCGTAGCCAATGACGACCACGTCGTTCAGAATGTAGCTGGCCGTCTGCAGCACTACGTCGATCCTGCTCTTGCCGTCAATGGGAATCTCCCGGGGTTCATAACCGGTATAGGAAAAAACCAGAACGCCTTCGTCCACCTCTATGGTGTAATTGCCGTCCAGGTCGGTGATCGTTCCCTGGGTGGTTCCCTTCAGGGAGACCGTAGCTCCTATGAGGGGCTCGCCCGAAGCGTCGGACACCCTGCCGGAGACCTGCGCCGGGCAGGCGGCCACGATGAGGTAGCTGATCGCAAAAAATATTAACCTGGCCATTGTTTTTTGTTTGTTTTTGACGGAATGAGGCCCATAGTGTTTTCAGGAACGCGGATTAATGCAGATTTGATGGATTATCCCCCTTTAGTGAAGGGGCATCAGCGAAAATCCGTTGTATCCGCGTTATCCGCGTTCCATTAAACTATAGCCTTTTCAACTGCCTAACGCACCAGCACCATCGTCCAGGCGGCGGAGCCGCTGTGGTCGCCGGAAATATCTACTGAAATGGTCAGGGTTTCCGTCGTGCCGTCGTCGAGGTAGCTCATCACTTCGTACTGGTTGGAGGATAAGCCTCCGTTGGGCGGGTTGGCGCTATTGATGTTCTCGCCGCCGTAGTAGCCCTTGTAGAAGCCGACGAATGCCGCGCCGGCAGCGCCGTTGGTAACCGTAATGATGGGCCTGCCGGAGGGCGAGGCAGCGGCCGTCGTGAAGGACCAGGAGTGAACTCCCGAGCCAAAGGCGGCGCCATTGCCGCTGGCGGCCACTTCGGCATCCGACCAGCAGCCGTTGGGGCTGCCCATGTAGCCGTCGTTGCGGGCGTCGCCGTTGGTCTTGTATTCATAGACGCCGCCGGCACTGAAGATGAACTCGTCGTTGGTGATGCAGGACCAGTCGTCCGCTCCCGTCGAGGAGCCGTCCAGGAAGTTGGCCGGCACACCCCACCAGGCGCTGCTGCCAAGGGCCGGGCCGACGAAGATGGAGTTTTCGGCATTGCGGATTTTCCATGCGCCGCCGATGAGGTCGGCCTCCGTCATGGCGCCGGAAGTGACGGTCAGTTCTTGTTCTGCCGTGCTGCTGCCGGCACTGTTGGTGGCGGTCAGCACTACCGTGTATATGCCGGCGCTGGCGTAAGTATGGGTTGGGTTCTCCTGAGTGGAGGTGTTGCCGTCGCCAAAGTCCCAGCTGTAACTGTCGGCGAGATTGGAAGTATTGGTGAATGTGGCGGTAAGCCCGTCGATCTCAACGGTAAAGCCCGCCTGAGGCTTCGCAGCCGGGATCGGGGGTTCATTTGCCGGATTGTCGTAGTGCACCAGAGTGATCTTCCAGTATGCATCGGGCTGCCCGGTGGTGTTGTTGGCAAATTTCCACTTTGACTCCAGGATCAGGGTATCTACATCGCCATCGGATAACTTGATGACATCCAGAGTGACGGACGTCTGAGGCGTGCTCACCTCTGTATCAGTGCCGATCTTGGGCAGGCCGATGAAGGCGCCCAGGCCGGTGAGGGTCAGTTTTCCACTCGCCAGAGTAAAGGCATGAGTACCGTCGCCAAAAGCGGAAAGGTCGATGCCGTCGGGCCCGGTCAGGTTGGCCGGTTCTGTCGTTTGGCAAAGGTTGGCCGGATCGAAAACGCCGCCTTCAGCCCAGAAGTCGCCATTGGAATCGTAGGTGTAACTTCCGTCGCGGCCAAAAGTGTATTCATCATTCATAATGCAGGGGCGAAGGGCGATCTCGTCATTGTCCCGGCCCTGTGCCCACCAAACCTGAGAGCGGTCAATGGGGCCCACTTCCAGCGGCCAGCGGCCCGGGCTCACTACCCGCAGCAGCTTCCAGGTTTTGGAATCGGCGCCCACCAGCTTGGTCAGCTCGGCATCCGGGTCGGTGATCGTGATCGTTTGGCTGGAAACATCCGTATCTTTCCCGTTGGGGTGCGTGGCGGTCAATGTGACGGTATAGGCGCCCGCGCCCGGATAAGTATGCACAGGGTTCTCTTCTTCGGACTCCGCTGAGTTGTCGCCGAAATCCCAGGAGAGCTTGGAATAGTTCTGAGAGGCGTTGGTAAAGCTTACTTTCCTGAAGTCATTCTGGTCAATGGTATAGGAAAAGCCCGATATCACCTCCACGACTTCGTCCTTGTTACAGGAAACGAAGGAACCGAAATAGGCTGCCAGCAATAACAGCCAGGAATTCCGTATCAGATTTTTCATGCTTTTTGTTTTTTACAGTTGTGAAAGAATGTGTTGTTTAGGATCATCATTTCTCCCGGATGGGGGTATTCCTGCATATATAGCTCGCCCCTTATTCTTCCCTGACATCCCTCAAAAGGATGGCGGAAAAGCAGGGGCGGGGGTGAGAGGTGTCGAAATCAGGGATGATGATAAAAAAAAGGCGTAAAGGCGAACATTCATTTTTACCATGAATGATCCAGCGCAATTTTATACTGAAAGGCAAGCAAGTTTAAGCCTTACAAAGAAAGCCTTTAAGAGGGAAAAAACACAGAAATGACACCTGACAAACACTCGCCAGGTTGGAAATTATTCCCGGGTTGGCAGGTTTGAACTTAGAGTGATTCTCCTCACAAATTGAGGTTCTGCATCCTGGACAGAGAAGCGGGAATATAGATTCCCGCGTAGCACGCAGGAATTTATATTCCCGCTTCTCGGGCATAAACTCAGAAAGTAGGGAGAAACCTTATAGAGCCTATCCGAAGGGGTGATACAGTGAAGGGGTGATGGAAGGGCGCCTTAAAGTTTTCGGATATATTCGTTGAGGGAAGCGTCTTTGTCCAGTTCCATTTTCTTCTTCAGCCGGTACTTGCTCTGCTCCACGCCGTTCACGGTGATGTTGAGGATGGAGGCGATCTCGGCGTTGGAAAAGCCCATCCGGATGAAATAGCACAGGCGGGTGTCATTGACGGAGATATGGGGGTGTTTTTGCTGGAGTTCGTGTACGAACTCCTGATGCATCTGGCCGAAGGCCAGTTGAAACTGTTCCCAGTAGTCTTCCTGGGCCAGTTCGTTGTTGATGGCGCGGATCAGCCGGCGCAGTTCCGGGCGCTGCCTTTCGCCGCCGGGAAGATCGATTTTCAGTATCCGGCCTTTCAGGCCTTCCAGAAACCGGTTTTTGTGGGCGCTCTGCAGCACGGAAGCGCTGAGCCGGGCCTGCTTCGCTTCTACTTCCTTCATGAGGTTTTCGTTCTTCAGCCTAAGGATTTCCTGTTCTGCCCGGAAGGACCGCTCCTGGAAGACGGCCCTCTGGTGCTCCAGCAGGTAACTGGTGATGAGGTAAGCGACTGCCAGTATAGCCAGTAAACACAGCAGGTAAAACCACCAGGTTTCCCAGAACGGAGGCGATACCTCAATGGCCAGCGTTTGTACCTCCCCCCAGACGTTGTCGCTGTTGGAAGCCCTGATCTTCAGGCTGTAGGCCCCCCCCTTCAGGCTGGAGTACACGGCCCGGTGCTGGCCGGCCTGCACGTAGTTCCACTGCTGATCGAAGCCCTCCAGTTGATAAGCGTATTTGTTCTTTGCCGGCTTGGTATAATCCGTCCCTGTAAATTCAAAAATAATCCCCCGGTCTGCGTAGGAAAGCCGGACGGCGGTTCCCGGGTCGTTGAGGTTGCCGTTCAGGACAATGCGGCCGTTCCATTGACCGATGGGCACGGACTGCCCGGAGAGCTTCAGGTCTGTAAAAATGGCCCTGGGAGGGTGCGGGTTGGGGTTGATCCTGGCCGGCGCGACAATGGAAAAGCCATTGGTGCCTCCAAAAACCAGTTGGCCGTTCTTCAGGCGAAGGGAGGCCCGGGGGTTGTACTGGTTGTTGCGCAGGTTGTCGTCCGCGCCAAAATCTGTAAATTCCCGGCTTTGAGGGTTCCAGCGCACGATGCCTTTAGGGGTGCTGATCCACAGGAACCCCTGCTCGTCTTCTTCTATACTGTTGACCATATTGGAAGGCAGGCCATCTTTTGTGCCGAAATGCAAAATTTCACCGGTATCGGGCGAGAGGCAGTTCAGGCCGTTGAATTCCGTACCGATCCAAAGCCTGCCATCCCTGCTCTGAAAAAGGCACTGCAGGTTGTTGCCGCTCAGGCGGGCTGCATCGCCGGGCCCTTCCCGAGTGTATCGGCGGACCTGCCCGGCAGACAACTGCAGGCGGTTCAGGCCCCGGTCTTCGCTGGCCGCCCAAAGATATCCCCGCTCTTCGTCCAGCAGGATATCGACGATCTGTACGCTGGAAATGCTGCCGGGGTTCCCCGGATCGGCAGGGAATCTCCTGAAAGTATCGGCCCCGGGAGGCAGGTAGTTCAGCCCTCCCCCAAGGGTGCCGATCCACAACCCTCCTTTTTTGTCCAGCTCGATATCCCAGACATTATTATGAGAAAGGGAGCCGGAGTTCTCTGCCTCATAGCGATAATTGCGCATGGCGCCATTCCTGCTGTCGAAAAAGCAAAGCCCGTCGGCATAAGTGCCTACCCACAGGCCGGCAGTGCCGGCGGCCTCCAGGCAGGTCACCACCTGCTTGGGGAATCGCTTGCCCGAAGCTGTAGCAGGCCGCAACGCTCCAATACCATTGTCACGGGCTTCAGCGTAAAACAAGCCTCCGCCGTCGGTACCGATCCAAAGCCCGCCGCCGTCGTCTTCCCTCAGCGCCAGTACCGACCTGAGCCCTCTTCCACCATAACCGTTCTGGTTCTCGTAGATCAGGAAAGGGGGCGAAAAGGCCTTATGGATATTGACGCCTCCGTTGAAGGTGCCCACCCACAGGTTGCCGATGGCATCGAACATCAAATGATAGAGGGCATTGCTGTTGAGCGCCTGCGGAAAACTTGCCGAAGCCGTCACGTGCTGAAAATTCCCGCTGTAAGGATCCAGGATATTGAGGCCGCCGCCGTCGGTAGCTATCCAGAGGTTGCCCTGAGGGCCGGGCGCCAGGTCAGTGATGATGTTATGGGAAAGGGTATGATGCGGGCTACCCTTTCCGCTGAAGTAATGTTCAAACCGCCTGCTGGCCTGATCGTATTTGTACAAGCCGCTGCCGGCAGTGCCGATCCATAAATTCCCTTCCTTATCCAGGCACAGGGATTTTTCAAAGCTGTTGAGGTTCAGGGGGTCGTCGCTGTTGATCACGGCGTTGGTTCGGGAAACGGGATCATAAGCGTTGATGCCCCGCCCGTCGGTAGCGATCCAGACCTTCCCCTGCCTGTCTTCCAGAAAATCAAAGACAAAGTTGTTGCTCAATGCCCGGGACGGAGGCCCGCACTGAATACACAAATGCTGTATCTTCCTGCGGTTCTCATCGAAGACAAAAGCCCCGCTGCCGAAAGTGCCTACCCACAGCCAGCCCCGGCTGTCCTCAAAAAAACGCCTGATGGTGGCCCTCTCCCAGTCGATCTCCGGATCCGGGCCGGCAGGGAAACGCTCGAAAGCCCCCTTATTCCCGTCCCAGACGCTGATGCCCGACTCCCGGTGGCCCACCCATATCTTACCCGCCCTGTCCTCCATCATGCATAACACGGTCGGCCCTTTCAGGCTGTTGCCGTCGCCTTCGACGGGCAGAAAAACCTTACATTCATAACCATCATAGCGGTTGAGCCCGTACCGGGTGCCGATCCAAACCAACCCGCTCCGGTCCTGTAAAATGGTGTAAACGGTGCTGTGGGAAAGGCCATTTTCCGGGGTCAGATGGTCGAATGCGATCGGAGCCTGGGGGGCTTGGCTGTTTCCGGTTACCGGAAAGATAAAGGGATAAAAGGCCAGCAACAAGGCCGGTATGGCGAGGCAATGCCGGAACAAACAGGCGCTGCGAGATAACCTGCGCTCCAGTATGTTAGCGTTGTATTTCCGCAATGGAAGTGGTTTTTGACAGCTATTACCCGAACGCTCCATACCAGCCCGCTCCCAGCAGGGCCGTCTTCTGGTTCAGGATCAGGGTAACCGGCGCCGCTTTTACCAGTGAAGCCAGGCGTCCTACGACGAAAAACTGCTCATTGAAAATGTTGCGGTATGCTTCGTTCCAAATCTTCGGGACGATGCCCCCTCCGATGTAAATGCCGCCGGTAGCCTTGAATTTCATGACGAGATTCGCCGCCTCCCAGGCCAGATACCGGAAAAAGAGGTCGAGGGCCTGCTGGCTGATCGGGTTGCCTGCCGCCGCCGCCCGGCTGATGGCAGGCGCCTCAATATGCTCCAGGGTTGCGGGCACTTCCATGTGCTCAACATCCCGCAAATAGCGGAAGATGTTGGTGATGCCCATGCCCGAGACCACCCTTTCCCAGCTGACATGGCCGTACTGTTCGGCAAGATAGCTGAACAGGCGCCAATCGCGCTCTTCGCGGGGAGCAAAATGGGCGTGCCCCCCCTCGCTGGCAAACGGCCGGTAAGCCTCGCCGTCCCAGAACAGGCCGCCTTCCCCCAGGCCTGTCCCGGGAGAAATAACGCCGGCATTCCCCGGCTCCACGGCCTCTCCCGGATGAATGACTTCGAAGTCTTTCTCCTGCAGGGCCGCCAGCCCGTAGCAGTTGGCTTCCAGGTCGTTGATCAGATAAACGGTGTCCATATCCAAAACCTGGCACAGGGCATGGCTGTCAATGTCCCAGGGCAGGTTGGTACCCTGCGCCTTACCCTGTTTCACCGGCCCGGCAAAGGATATGCTCATCCGCTGCGGCAGCCTGGCCGACCGGCAGAAATCACGGGCCATATCCACCAGCGAATCCCAGTTGGCCGAAGCATAGCGATGTTCTTCTTTTAAGGCAGGATAGCCGTTCTCCAGGACAAAGAGGGCCATATCCGTTTTAGTGCCTCCGACATCGGCGGCCAACAGTGCCTTGCCTTCCGGGATAGGGTTTTTCCTGGGAAAAGCGATGGGAATAAGGGAATGCTGCATAGTTGGATTTTTGTTTTAAAAAGCGGTTTAGGGCAACCCGGGCTTCTTTTGGCAGCCCGCCTCTCGAAAATATTCAGACAAAGTTGAGAAAAAAAACAAACGGAAAGCTGATGGGGGGAGCCGCCTGCCTACTCCACTTCCACCACCATCTCTACCTCCACCGCAATGCCTCTGGGCAGGGAGGCCATGCCCACCGCCGCCCGGGCATGCTTGCCTTTCTCCCCGAACACCTCCACCATCAGGTCGGAGAATCCGTTGACCACCTCCGGGTGGTTGGTAAAATCGGGCGTGGCGTTCACCATGCCGGTTACTTTGAGAATGCGTTTCACCCGGTTGAGGCCGCCCAGCTCGGCCTTCAGCACGGCCAGTTGATTGATGCCGGTGAGGCGGGCTGCGGCATAACCTTCCTCAACAGTGAGGTTATCCCCCAGTTTGCCGGTGATGTAACCACCTTCCGGCTTGCCGGGCCCTTTGCCGGCCAGGAAGAGCAGGTTGCCGCTGCGCACGGCGTTGACATAATTAGCCGCCGGGCTGGCCGCTTCCGGCAGGGTAATGCCCATCTCTTCAAGGCGCTTCTCAATATCGGGGCCGGTTTCTTCAGGGGAGGCCGCCGCCTCTTCAGCGGGAGGCGCAGCCTGATCGCAGGAAAGAAGCAGGCCAAAGGCCAAAAGGAGAGTAAGGCTGGTTTTCATTATACAGAGCTTTGATTCGAAAAGCAAAATAAGGAAATAATAGATTTCTCCTGCAAATGGAATATTTTTACAGCTTGGCGAATACTTCCAAAGATCGCTTAAGAATAATATTATCCCTCAATCAAAAGAACTGCAAAATGCGCTTAACCAAACGCTTCTACTCAGCCATACTTCCGGCTTCGGCCCTGCTCGCCCTCTTCTTCCTGATGGCGGCCCCTTCCTGTACTACACAGGAACCTCCAACCCCCAAAGACCTCTCCAAAGAATACCTCATTCCCCGGCCGGCTTCCCTCACCGCTGCCGGCAGTTCCTTCCGGCTGACGGAACAAACAGGCATCTACGTGCTGAGCCCTGCCGAAGCCCCCAACGAGCTGATGCGCATCGGCCAGCACCTCGCGGATTTGTTGAAACCCGCCACTGGTTTCGCCCTGCCGGTGAGCGCCGCCGATGCGGCCCCTTCCCCCGGCAACATCTTCCTGGCTATCTCCGGCGATGATACAGAACTGGGAGAAGAAGGCTACGAACTGGAGATCACCGAAGAACGGCTGAAACTGAGCGCCAATACGCCGGCGGGGCTCTTCCGGGGGCTGCAGACGATCCGGCAACTGCTGCCGGCAACGATCGAAACTAAAGCGCCCCAGCCGGGCCCCTGGGAAATAGCGACGGGAACCATCCGCGATTATCCCGCCTATACATACCGCGGGGCCATGCTCGACGTCTCCCGCCATTTCTTTGGCGTGGAAGACGTGAAGCGCTTCATCGACCTGATCGCTTTTTACAAACTGAACGTCCTGCACCTGCACCTCAGCGACGACCAGGGCTGGCGCATCGAGATCAAATCCTGGCCAAAACTGGCCGCCTACGGCGGCAGCACCCAGGTGGGAGGCGGCGAAGGCGGATACTACACCCAGGCGCAATATGCAGATATCGTGCAATACGCCCAGGAGCGCTACATCACCATCATTCCCGAGATCGATATGCCGGGCCATACCAACGCCGCCCTGGCTTCCTATCCGGAACTTAACTGCGACGGCAAAGCGCCGGAACTGTACACCGGCACCGAAGTGGGTTTCAGCACTTTGTGTACGGATAAGGATATCACTTACCAGTTCGTGGACGATGTGGTACGGGAACTGGCGGCCCTCACTCCCGGCCCCTATATTCACATCGGGGGCGACGAGTCCCATGTGACGGAAAAACCGGACTATATTTATTTTGTCAACCGGGTACAGGATATCGTTCTTTCTCACGGCAAACAGATGATAGGATGGGATGAGATCACTCTGGCCAGCCTGAAGCCTTCTTCCGTCGCCCAGTTCTGGTCAAATGCCGGTCATGCAAAGGCAGCCGTCGCCCAGGGAGTAAGGATCATTATGTCGCCGGCGACAAAGACCTACCTCGATATGCAATATGACTCCACGACGCGGCTGGGCCTGCACTGGGCTGCCTACATCGAGGTGGACAGCGCCTACATCTGGGATCCGGCCACCTTCGTGCCGGGCATTTCCAAAGACAACATCCTCGGCGTCGAATCCCCTCTGTGGTCGGAGACCATCACCAAAATGGATGAGATAGAGTACATGGCTTTCCCCCGCCTGGCAGGGCATGCCGAGATCGGCTGGACGCCTGCCTCCGACAGGAATTGGGAGGAGTACAAAGTGCGGCTGGGCCGCCACAAGGCGCGCTTCGAGGCGATGGGAGTCGATTTCTACCCGTCGGCACTGGCGCCGTGGATTGATGCGGATGCGGCGGCCGGAGAGGGAACGTCAGAGAATTAAAGATATCCTTATGGGGTGGCCTGACAAGTTTTCAGGCAAGCTCCTCTGCTGAAAGCTTGTCAGGCCCTCTTCTCCTCTATTCCGGCCCCAACAGGAATTCGAGGTAATTTTCCCTGTTGACAGATTGGAAACTGGCCTGAGGATAAGCTTCCAGCCAGGTTTTAGGAGCTTTGGCTTCCTTTTTGCCCCACTTGAACTCGTAGCCATTCAGTTGGCCGCCGCCCTCTTCCACATAGTCAAGTTCTGCCCCGGTGTACGTCCTCCAGAAATAGCGGCTGGCAAATTGCTTTTTGTAAGCCATGGCCTTAAGCCGTTCAATGATCAAAAAGTTTTCCCAGATTTGGCCAAGATCGGAACGATGATCCAATTCGTTGAAGTTTTCGATCACAGCATTTCGAATGCCCAGGTCGTAGAAGAAGACCTTGTCCATTTTAACTACCTCTTTGCGCAAGTTCCGGCTGAAACCCGATAAGCGGAACAGGACAAAGGCCTTTTCCAAAAGGCCGATATAGCGGCTTACCTTATCTTTACTCATTTCCAGTTGCCGGCCTAATTCAATGAGCGATACAGTTGACCCTATCTGATAGGCCAAAAGGCGAAGCAGGCCATAAATGGCTTTTGCATTTCTGATAAGGCCATCCCCTCCCCGGCGGCCTTCCTGGGCTACCATCTGGGCGAAGACTTCACCTTGTACGCCCACGTAGAGGCCTACCTGAAAAAACTGGCGGAAACCTCTGGCCGGGTGGCCATTGGCGTCTATGGCGAGACCTACGAAGGCCGTAAGTTATATCGCCTGGCCATCACTTCCGCCTCCAACCAGGGCCGTCTGGAAGAACTGCGGCAGCAGAACCTGCGCCTTGCTGGCCCGGCAAGCCTGAGCAGTCAGGAGGCGGAGGAACTGATACAGGCCCTTCCGGTGTTTGTCTCCTTCAGTTACAACATCCACGGCAATGAAGCCTCCTCTACCGAGGCGGCCATGCAACTGGCCTACCGGCTGGCGGCGGCAACTGATCAGGCTACTGAAAAACTGCTGGAGCAGAGCGTCATCATCCTTTACCCCTGCATCAACCCGGACGGGCGCGACCGCTACGTGTACTGGTACAAAGGCGTACGCCGCCACGTCACCGGCAAAGAACCGCGCGACCTGGAGCACTATGCTCCCTGGCCCAATGGCCGCACCAATCACTACTGGTTCGACATCAACCGCGACTGGGTGTGGGGCGTACACCCCGAATCGCGCGGCCATACCCGCGAGTACCAGCGCTGGATGCCTCATCTGCATGCCGATTACCACGAAATGGGCTACAACAACAACTATTTTACCATGCCCGGCACTATGCCCCGGAACAAGCTGCTGCCCGATGCCTACGAGCCGCTCACCGACACCATAGGGCGGGCCAACGCCGCCGCTTTCGACCAGAACAAAATCTCCTACTTCACCCGCGAGGGTTACGACTTTTTCTACCCCGGCTACGGCTCCAGCTACCCCAGCGTGATGGGCGCCGTGGGCATGCTCACCGAAAAGGGCGGCATTGCCGGCGGCGTAGCCGTCGAAACGGATGACCAATACGTGCTGACCTTCCGGCAGCGCATCTTCGACCATTACATCACCTGCATGGCCACCATCCGCAAAGCGGTGGAGCGCAGTACGCATACGCTATCGAATGGAAACAGCGCTACGCGCCCCGGGCCCTGGCCAAACTATGGGAAAAGGGCTACCGGCTGCGCTCCGTTCGCAAGGCCTTCACCAATGGAGAGCGCTCCTTCGGGCAGGGCTCGCTCATTGTCCTCCTGGGCAGGAACCGCGAAAAGCTGGCCACAGTAGTGGAGGATTGGGCTCGAGGGATAGCCGCGCCCTCCGCCAACCCAAAGTGGCGCTGCTGGTGGAAGAGCCCTTCTCTACCTATACCACTGGCCAGATTTATTTCCTCTTCGACCAGGAGACGGAGTTGCCGGTAGAGCGGATCCGCACTTCTATCCTCCAACAGACGGCCATGCCCAAATTCGGCAGCCGCTATGGCTATGCCGACCTGAACGACTACGACGTGCTCATAATGGCCGATGGCGGCAAACACCTGGAAAAGCTCTTCACGCCCGAATATCAGAAAGCGCTCAAGGACTGGCTGGAAGCCGGCGGCACCCTCGTCGCCACGGAATCCGCCGCTGAGTTTTTCACCAAAAACAAATCGAAGATCGTAGAAGTGGAGCTGGTGGAAGCGCCCAAAGATACGACAAAGGAAGGGGCCTTCGTCCGCTACGAAGATCGCGAGGATTACGAGGGCAAGAAGGACATTCCCGGTTCTGCCCTGCTGGCCCACATCGACAATTCCAATCCTCTGGCCTTTGCCCTGGAGAAGCAAGTGTACAGCATAAAGTTTGGCAGCAACGCCATCAGGGCCAACCCTAAACTGGAGGCCGTAGGGTATTACGACAATAACGCCAATGAACTGCTCACGGCGGGCTACGCCTCCGAAGCCAGCCGCAAGCTGCTGGCCGGCAATGTCTTCGCCGCTGTCCAGCCGCTGGAAAAAGGCAGGATCGTTTATCTGCTGGACAACACCCAGTACCGCATGTTCTGGCGCGGCCCCAGCCGCATGATGCAGAATGCGGTGATGTTGCTGCCGGGAATGTAGACGCCAACTTTCTGTTGCTTGGTATTTCGGTGTTGAGGTGTTGAGGTATTTCGGCCGCAACACCGCAACACCGTAAAGCCGTAAGACCGGGTTGGGGCCTCCAAACAAACTCTTAGACATCACAAAATAACGGACAAGGAATTCAAAGCTCGCCCTCAGCGCCGCCCCGCCTCCCGTTCCCGCTTATGCTTCAGCCAGTCTTTGCCCGAGAGGGCGCCGAGGCCAGGCTGAAGCCGGGGCTGGGCAAACCGCACGCCTTCGAATATCCGATCCGCCAGTTCTTTTTCGGCCAGGCGCTTCGGGTCCGGTTCCAGCGGCAGGCGTTCTTTGCCGTTGTATTCAACAAAGGGTTGCTCTTCATCCGGATGTACTTTGAGCGTGTCGCCGTCCTTTACCCGCAGGGGCCGGGTGGCGAAGGCGTCCACCTGCAGGAGGATCACTGCCTCCAGCCCATGGAAGGTGTACCGGAATGAACGGCGCCCTTCCACTTTTTGGTACTGCCCTTCCAGAAAGCCGTTGAAGACGCGCTCCCGCACCCGGAAAGCCACAATTCCTTCCGGGATCATGGGTTGAATGGTAATGGCCCGGCCGGCAGCGTCGGGCCGGATACCCATAAAGTATTCATACCAAACCCGCAGGTATTCCGCATTCGACCAGGCCTGCAGGAAAGCCCCGGAAAGCCGCGACCAGTCTGCTCCCGGGCGGGGCAAAGCATCCGTATTTTCACTCAGGCTGCCCACGGCGCCCTTCTCCAGCGTCATACGGCTCATATTATCGAAGAGGGCATAGGCCGTTTCCGTCTGGCCGGCTTCCAGCATGCGCTGCATGGCTATGCCGTTGTTCCACAACCATACTGCGCCATTGTGGTAGGCCGCGTCCTTGTGATAGTATTCCGGGTTTTCATGATACGGATGAAATTCGGGATGCTCCTGGCTGAGGGAAGCTACCCCCCAGGGGTAAACGAGCCCTTCCCATACCTGACGGGTGATGGCGAAGCGCAGGCTGTCGTTCCAAACCAGGCCGAGGGCAAAGAGCTGGTTGGGCCGCAGGGAAAGGTCCGGCTGGCCGTCTTCTTTCAGCCGGTCGGCCATAAGGGGCCGCCCTTCCACCATAAAATCCTTCCGGAAATTGACCCGTAACTTTTTACTTACATCGATCCAGCGCCGGGCGTCTTCTTCATGGCCCAACTGGTTGGCAAAGGAAATGCTGGCCTGCAGTTGCTCATACCAGAGCGCCTGGATGTCGTTGGCGCGGTTGCCGCGGGGCGACCAGGGCAGCTTCTCCCCGGTAGGGGCGCCGGGCTTGTCGATGCGGGCATCCATCCAGGTATCGGCAGCATCGTGGGTGAGGTAGCCTTTCTCATCTACCCAGTATTTCAACACCCCCTCCGTGGCGGCGCGCACCCGGGGGTACAACTCCCGGACAATAGCGGTGTCGCCCGAATATTCCACGTACTTCTTAAGGGCGATCACAAAGCGGGGGGAACCGTCGGTAGTGTTGTAGATGATATCTTCGGGCCGCAGGCGGTTGGGTACCCGGCCGTAGTTGGGAGAGTTTTCGTCGCTGTTCTGATAGCGGGCAAAGTCGGTCAGGATATTACGCGCCACTTCAAACTGGCCCGTCGCCAGGCAGGCGCCGGGCAGGGAGATGAACAGGTCTCTGCCCCAGTAGTCATTAAACCAGGGCAGGCCGGCATAGATGCCATAGCCTGTCTGCCGGGTGACGAGCTGGTCGAGGGTGAGCATATTCCAGCGAATGGCGCGGGTAAGCTGGGTATCGCCGGCTTCGAAATAGTTGAGTTCCGTGATCAGGCGCTCCATACGCCGGGCGCGTTCTGCCGCCCAGGCCTCATGTTGTTGCTGAGCTTCGGCAAGGAGGCCGGCCACGGCAGCCTCTGAGCTGTCGAGGGCAATGAAGAACCCCCCGGCAGTGGCATCGGCCTGCAGAAAGGAGAGGCCGTCCTCATCCGCCATTTCCGTATGGGCGGAATTGCGGGGGGTAATGCCCAGGAGCATATCCGGGTATTCGCTGTGGCGGAAAAAGGCGACGGCATCTTCATATTTATCGAACCGGATGGATTCTCCGATCAGGGAAAGGGCCATCGTCCGGGCTTCCCCGGCCTGCAGGCGTACCGACAAAACGCGCCGCCCGTCGAAAAGAGACAGTTCTTCCACTGCGCCTGCGTATTGCCGGCGCAGAAGGTGGGGATATACCGTGGCCGTGGCTGCAGAACGGCTCAGCGGCCGCCCATCCAGCAGCAGCTTGTAATCACGGAAAATGCGGCGGGTGCGTACGTTCCAACCGGAAAACCAATCGTCATTCACCTCGGCATGGGTGCGCCCATAGTAGTAGGCGTCCTGCTTATCCGTATAGGAATATTCCCGGTTTTCCCCGGGCCGGACGACGACGCCGAGCTGGGCGGCCAGGCTGTCTTCCGGAAATGGGGATGGGGCGTCCCGTTCCGATGGCCGGCAGGCGGCCATGGCCAGAAACAGGCAAAGAGAGGACAAGGATATTCTCATAAAAAGAAGCGTTAGTTTTTGTAATCCTTCAGCAAGCGGGCAAACTCGAAAACATCCTGGAAGCTGTTGTACAGGGGCGCCGGCGCCACGCGGATCACGCCGGCCTCTCCCGCCGCCGCCCCGCCATGCAGGTTGTCCTCCCGCCAGTCGCTGATGACGCCGTTCTCCTCAAGATAATTGTACAGCCTTCTGCCGTTGCGCGGCGTATAAATGGACAACTGGCAACCGCGGTGCTGCGGGGCCGCCGGCGTAATGATCTGGAAGCGTTCTTCTTCCCGGTTGATCTCCTGCAGGAGAAACTCCAGGTAGCCGGTCAGTTTTTCGCTCCTGGCGCGCAGGGCGGGCATGCCTGCCTCCCGGAAGATGTCCAGGCTGGCCTTGTGGACGGCAAAGCTGAAAACCTGGGCATTGCTCAACTGCCAGCCGGCAGCGCCCCGCATGGGGTGGAACCCCTTGCGCATGAGGAAGCGCTCCCGCTCGTCGTGCCCCCACCAGCCGGCAAAACGGGGTAGGGCGGGGCCGTTGCCGTGGCGCTCGTGAACGAAGGCGCCGCCGGGGCCGCCCGGCCCGGAATTGAGATATTTATAACTGCACCACACGGCAAAGTCAACATTCCAGTCGTGCAGGTGAAGCAGCACATTGCCGGCGGCATGCGCCAGGTCGAAGCCCGCATAGGCGCCGGCCCGGTGGGCAGCCCGTGTAATAGCCGGCAGGTCGAAGTACTGGCCGGTAAAATAATTCACCCCGCCGAACAGGACGAGCGCCGTTTCCTTACCGTGCCGTTCAATAGTGCTGACGATATCTTCGGTACGCAGGCATTCCTCGCCCTGGCGGGGCGCCACCTCTACGATGGCCTGCTCCGGCGCAAAGCCGTGCCAGCGCGCCTGGCTCTCCACGGCGTACTGGTCGGAGGGGAAAGCCCCCGCTTCCATAATGATCTTATACCTGCCTGAAGCAGGGCGGTAAAAACTGACCATCATCAGGTGCAGGTTGGTGGTCAGCGTGTTCATCACAATGACTTCCTCCTCCTGTGCTCCCACCACATGGGCAGTCTGAGGCAGGAGGAATTTATGGTATTCCATCCAGGGCATCTCCCCGCGGAAATGGCCTTCCACGCCATAGGTTTTCCATTGTTCCAGTTCCCGCAACAGGGCGTCCTCGGCGCTCTTTGGCTGCAGGCCGAGGGAGTTGCCGGTGAAATAGAGCGCCTCCTTCCCCTTGTGCTGAGGAAGGTAAAACCGGCCACGGTAAGCGCCTAAAGGATCCTTGCGGTCTTGTTCCCGGGCGTAGGCCAGGGTGGCTTGATAAGGCATGGCTGCAATTGGTTGTTATTTTAGATCTGTTTGGAGGCCGCCCTTTGGGCTGAAAACGAACCAGGACAATAATACTACTTTAAATTTCCGGATGGCCTGGAGCGCGGCCTCTGGCCCGCCGCCCCCTTCAAAAGCATGATTTTATGGCATTTTGAAGCAAATTTATTCATGTTTGCGGGCCTGGAGAGCCTGCCCCGATTTTTGTCGGGGCCCACGCTCCCGTCAAAGTGACAAAGTAGAAATAATAAACAGGACATTTTTTTTCCGGGAACGAAACTACCATTTTTTCCTTGGAAAGATGCGGAGGTATTTACTGCGTTTCGTAGAAAAAATCCCTGCTACGCTCTATTTTAGTGGACAAATGAACCGCCAATCCGGATCATTGCTCCTGACAT
>CAZAXA010000053.1:18362-19437 GCA_964488965.1 uncultured Phaeodactylibacter sp.
ACGCTCTATTTTAGTGGACAAATGAACCGCCAATCCGGATCATTGCTCCTGACATTTGAAAACTCATTCCCTGAGATTTTTCTTTTCCCTAAAAATTGCCAGGGAAGCAAAAAAACTCGTTTCATGAATGCGCACGAAATCGATTACCAGATCTACGGCGAAGAGATGCAGTTCGTCGAAATTGAACTGGACCCTTATGAAACCGTAATTGCCGAAGCCGGCAGCTTTATGATGATGGACGATGGCATCGAGATGGCGACCATCTTTGGCGACGGCAGCCATGAGGAAGAAAATGCCGGACTGTGGGGCAAAGTCTTCTCAGCCGGGAAGCGTCTGCTCACCGGCGAGAGCCTTTTCATGACGGCTTTTACACATGGCGGCACGGGCAAAAAGCGGGTTTCCTTTGCCGCTCCCTATCCGGGCCGTATTATCCCGCTCGGCCTTGCCGGGCTGGAAGGAAAGATCATCTGCCAAAAGGATGCCTTCCTGTGCGCTGCCAAAGGCGTCTCCGTCGGCATTGAGTTTTCCCGGCGTCTCGGCCGCGGTTTCTTTGGCGGCGAAGGCTTCATCATGCAGAAGCTGGAAGGCAATGGCCTGGCTTTCCTGCATGCAGGCGGTAGCATCGTAGAAAAAGAACTGGCTATCGGTGAAACCCTGAGGGTTGACACCGGCTGCCTGGTCGGCTTCACCCGCGATGTGGATTACGATATCGAAATGATCCCCGGGGTCCGCAATATGCTGTTCGGAGGCGAAGGCCTCTTCTACGCCCGCCTGCAGGGCCCCGGCAGAGTGTGGATACAATCGCTGCCCTTCAGCCGCCTGGCCGACCGCGTGGTCGCCGCCTCCCGCCAGTACGGCGGGAAGAGCAAGGGCGAAGGCAGCGCCCTCGGCGGCCTGGGCAAGCTGCTGGACGGGAATAATTGGTAAAAGGCCGCGAGGTTTGAGCATAAAGCCCTGGGCCCCCGCCAGGGTGCGGCTTCCCGCCGCGCCCTGGCTTAACGCCCGCCCCTATCTGAGGAAAAACCCAGGAGGCGCAGGAACACGAGCGTAGCCACTGATGAAATAATGCGCCGCC
>CAZAXA010000054.1:0-19385 GCA_964488965.1 uncultured Phaeodactylibacter sp.
CCCCGCTTCTCGGCGAGGACCAGGGCCATCATCGTCAGCAGGCATACCTGGCCGGTGAATGCTTTGGTGGAGGCAACCCCGATCTCGGGGCCGGCGTGAATGTAGGCGCCGGCATCCGTTATCCGGGCAATGGAAGACCCCACGGCATTGACGATGCCGAAGATCAGCGCTCCTTTATCCCTGGCCAGTTCCAGGGCGGCCAGCGTATCCGCAGTTTCACCGGATTGAGAAATGGCGATAACCACATCTTCTTCCGTGATGATGGGATTGCGGTAGCGCAGTTCCGAAGCGTATTCCACTTCAACGGGAATGCGGGCCAGGTCTTCAAAAAGATACTCCCCGATGAGGCCGGCATGCCATGAAGTGCCGCAGGCAGCCACGATGAAGCGTTTGGCCTGGGCGATGCGGTTGATATGCTCTTCCATGCCCCCGAGGCGAACGAAGCCGGTTTCTGCATTGACCCGCCCCCTCATACAATCGGCGATAGTGGCCGGCTGCTCGTGGATTTCCTTGAGCATGAAGTAGTCGAAACCGCCTTTTTCCAGCATCTCGATCTTCATGTCGAGTTCGTGAATGAAGGGCGTCTGTACTTCGTTGTCAATGGTTTTGACCTGCATTCTGCCGGAGCGGCTGACCACTGCGATCTCTTCGTCATTGAGATAGACCACTTTTTTGGTATGCTCCACGATCGGAGTGGCGTCGGAGGCGATGAAAAATTCTTTATCGCCGATGCCGATCACTAAAGGGCTCGCCTTGCGGGCAGCCACCAGTTTGTCGGGGTCGCCTTCATCCATCACTACGATAGCGTAGGCTCCTACCACCCGGGTGAGCGCAATGCGGACGGCCTCTTCAAGCGCCAGCTTTTCCCGTTTTTGTATCTCTTCAATGAGGTGGACCAGCACTTCGGTGTCGGTTTCACTTTCGAAAATATGCCCTTCCTTTTCCAGGGCGGCCTTCAACAGGGCATAGTTCTCGATGATCCCGTTATGGACGAGCATGAGCCTTCCGTTGCCGGAACGGTGCGGGTGGGCGTTGATATCATCAGGGGCGCCGTGGGTAGCCCAGCGGGTATGGCCGATGCCGATAGTGCTGTTTTTGGAATGGCCGCTGGCATGAGCTTCCAGTTCCGTCACTTTTCCTTTCTTTTTGAATATCCGGGCCTTTTCATTCAGGATGGCTATTCCGGCACTGTCATAACCCCGGTATTCCAGGCGTTTCAACCCTTTGATCAGGATGGGGTAAACCTGCCTGGGGCCGACGTATGCAATGATTCCGCACATAGTTTTTTAAAGTTTTCAGGTGGAGTAACATTTAGAAAAGAGCATGTGCCAATACAGACGGCGCTTCAGGCACAGGCCCCGGGATCATATTTTGGTAAACGCCAATTTCAGCCTGGCCCCGTACAGGGGGTTTTTCGGCCCGTACAGAATAGTGCGGGAAGCCGCCTCCGCCTTTCCGAAGGGAGTGATGTACAAGACATTGTCCCGGGCGCCATCGAGAACGTCCTGGAAATGGGCTGAGATATTCATTTTATAGGCCATTGGGCCCCCGTTGGCGCCCGGCTCCGGCGTTCCTCCGAACAATTGCGGCAAGCTCCGGCGTTGGGCAAGGATGATCTCCACGTCCTGCACCGCCACCAGGACGCCATCGCTGTTGGGGGCGGTGAGTATCAGTTGGCTGACAGGGCTGAAGGCGCCGTCAGCCCCCTCAATATCGGCCACGTAGATTTCCAGTTCTGCCTTATTGACCACCAGTCCCCTGAGGCTTTCGGCGTTGGGGATTTCCAGTTTGACTTCCAGGCCCGACATACCCTGCACAAAGAGGAGGCTGTCGCCCAGGCTGCTGTTATTCAGAAAAGGCGCTACCGGGGCCCCGTCGTAGTTGTGCTGGAAATGAGTGAACCGGACCGTCGGCTGGATGTCGAAGTCATACAGGAAACGCCTGGGCTTTCCATTCAGGGAATCCCGGTAGTAGAGATATATACCCGCATTGGGGGAAAGCAGGCTGAAGCTCAGCATGCCTTCATTCTCGGAGGAAGGGCGCAGATGAAGGCCTTTAAAAGCCTCGAAGAAGAGGCTGTCGCCGGCGTACACGGCAGAATCCAGCCCGATGAGATAGTTGCCGGCCGCATCATCGAGGCGGAGCCGGTAATGCGGGAATCCGGCTTCGACCGTATCGGTACCATCATAATCAGTAAAGGCCAGGCTGTCCATGCTCACCATCACCTGAGCGCTGCCGATAGGCATAGGCTCCACGGCAACTTCCCGGTTGGAATAGTATTCTTCGTCCTCCTGCAATACCTCCGCCAATTGGTACACTTCCATCCCGAATTCCTCTCCTATGGTTTTACCGTAAAAAGAGGCGGAATCATAAGGCAGCACCAGAATGACCGAATCCACGATGGCTTCTTCTCCGAACCGGGGGGTGTTGCTTTCCGGATACACCTGGGCATAGATGCCGGCACTGGAGCGGCCGAAGACGGGGTCATTGAGGTTTCCGAACAGGTAGGATTCCAGCTGGCTCGATGTGAAGGGCGTGTAAGTCCGTATCGAATCATACCTGATAGTGGTGGCTACGATAGAGAGCGTATCGGAAAAGCCCACATCCGCCCTGTCTTCATCCAGCAATCCGGCGCCGACGAGAGTGGGGTCGGAGCAGGAAAACGAGGATGCCATTAAGGCCAGGGCAGCAATTAAATGAACTGGTTTCATAAAGTTAAATTGGTTTTGCCATTAGCTCTTTGTATAAATTTTTTGCTTTCTGTGGCCGGGCCTCGTTAAGAAGGGTGGAACAGAAATCCGGCACGTTTCGCTTTTCAAACTAATGGCTGGAGGAGATGCCTTACCACACCGGGCGTTCAGCAGAAGGAGTGTGGTAAGGCAAGGCCGGCAAGTGGCTTTTAATGCCGGCAGTTGACTGATATCAATTACCCTCTTCGACTTCCTCAGCAGTCAGAGAGTTGTAGAACTCCAGAAAAGCATCCAGGTTTTCGTCATCGCCCAGGTATTCCATAATGGGCTTGTCTACACCGTTCAGCTCGTTAATAACGGACTCGTTCAGTTTTTCGCTGCCGAGCACCAAAGCATCCGCATAGTGGATGGCGCCTTTGTGAAGCGTAATCCCGGCGCCGTTCTGATAGGCCTTCAGGTCATCTTCATTCAGGTTATTGATGGAAGCCTTTGTCACAAAAGTATTGTCGTTGAAGGATTTTTCCAGGGTACTGTCATAAATGGAATAGATGACCTTGGAGTGTTGAAACAAGGGTTCGTTCCGATACGCCGTTTTCAGGTATAGCGGGATGAGGCTCGTCATCCAGCCATGGCAATGGACGATATCCGGCGGCCAGCCGAATTTCCTGACCGTTTCGATAACGCCTTTGCAGAAGAAAACCATGCGGTCGGGGTTGTCATCGAACGGAGCCCCCTCGTCATTGGTGAAAATGCGCTTGCGCTTGAAGAAGTCTTCATTATCGAGGAAGTACACCTGCATGCGTGCTTCCGGCAGGGAAGCTACCTTTATGATCAGCGGAAAATCGTCGTCATCGACGATGATGTTCATCCCGGATAAGCGCACCACTTCATGCAGGCGGTGCCTGCGCTCATTGATGGTGCCGAAACGCGGCATCAGCACACGGATTTCCATGCCTTTTTCCTGAATATGTTGCGGAAGCTTTCGGGCCATATTGGATATTTCGGAGAGAGCGGTATAAGGATGCATTTCCTGCGTTACGATCAGCACTTTCTTTTTACTCATAGACAAAAAGTATTTAAGGAAAAACTTTTTTTCCAAAGGTACAAGGAACGAGACTGCAAATTTAGCAAAAATCCACTGATTTTCGTGTATTTGCGCCCAACTTAATACTCTGTTAACAAAAACGCCTATATTAGCACGTTGGTTGTTTAAAGGCGGCTGCGGGGGAAAAACTTTGTGCAGCGAGCACCGGGAGGGGCGAAAAGTGAAGGCTTATGGAATGGTGAAAATAACCTGGCGACAGATCCAAAAAATCAGCCCGTTCAGATGTATCTTTTTAAAAAAGTCAGCGGCCTCAGGCAATTTTTGGACTCCTATCGGAAAAAAAACCGGCTCATCGGCTTTGTTCCTACTATGGGCGCCCTGCATGAGGGGCACCTCTCGCTGGTACGCCAGTCGCTGGAAACTACGCAGTGCACCGTCTGCAGCATTTTTGTCAACCCTACCCAGTTTAACGAAGCTTCCGACCTGGAAAAATACCCCCGGATGCCGGCCGAAGACCTGGCGATGCTCAGCAAAGCGGGTTGCCATGCCGTCTTTATGCCTTCGGCAGAAGAAGTCTACCCCAAAGGCCTGGATACTGCCGTGCATGTAGATTTCGGCGCCCTGGCCCTGCCCATGGAAGGCCGCTTCCGCCCCGGCCACTTTGAAGGGGTGGCCCAGGTCGTAAAACGCCTGCTGGATATCGTAGAACCTCACAAATTGTTCATGGGGCAAAAAGATTACCAGCAATACCGCATCGTTCGCCACATGGCCAGCGCGCTGTCCCTTCCTGCGGAAGTCGTCATGTGCCCGGTCGTCAGGGAGAAAAATGGCCTGGCTATGAGTTCCCGCAATCAACGCCTGAGCCCGGAAATGCGTGAAAAGGCAGCCGTCATTTACCAGGCCCTGAAGCAGGCATCGGACTGGATACGTGGCCATCCGCCCCGTGAAGTGGAAGAAATGGCCCGGCAACAAATACAGTCTCCCGGTATACGGCCGGAGTATTTCGAACTCGTCGATGGCCACAGCCTGCAGCCCGTCCGGGATTACAAGGAGGCGGATTGCATCGTAGCCTGCGCCGCCGCCTGGGCCGGAGAGGTGAGGCTCATCGATAACCTCATCCTCAAAGGCCAACCCTGACGCTGTCTGGTTCCTGGTTTTTGGTTTCTGGTTTCTGGCCTGCCATGAGCTGCTCCGTTAAGGCAACCATAAACCCATAAACCCAGAAACCCCAGAAACCAGAAACTACCCTTCCCCTATCCCGAATGATCGCTCACCATATACCACGCTCCCTCAATGCGTTTCATCAGGACGGAGAACCATCCCTGTGCCGGTTCTTCCCGCTCCGGGAACTGCAGGTTGAAGCGGCCGATGACGGAGTAGGTATCTTCGGAGACCCGCTCCAGCAGCATCTGGTCAAAGTGAAGCTGGCCCATCTGTTCCGGCGGCCAGTTGTCCTTGTACTGCCGGAGGATGGCCTCGTAGCCGAAGGTGACGCCCTGCCGGGAGATCGTCCGGATGCTGTCGGAAGGGTAGTAGGCCTTCATGTAGCAGTCGATATCCCCTTTGTTCCAGCAGATCACCTGTCTGTGGAAATTATCCATGATGGCCGCTCTTTCCATGCCTTCCAGTTGTGCTTTTACGGCCTCTTTCAGTTCGAGTACGAATCCGTGCAGCTTTCGGGTGAAGCCCTCGTCCGTATTCACCTGTATAGATATGGCCAGGCCTTCGTCGTCGGCGTATTCTACCGTCGTGACATGTCCCGGCATGACGCCCTCGTGGCCGTAGTGCAACCCCTTGCCGGCCTTCCAGGCGAAGCAGCCGAGCCCGTAGCCGCTCTCCGCCGGCAGGCCGGTCCCGAAGGCGGCGGGCAGGCGCATTTCCTGCAGCATCCGGCCGCTGACCACCTTTCCTTTTTGCAGGCTGAACATCCACCGCGCCAGGTCTTCGGCATTGGTGACCAACCCGCCGCCCGTCCATTCAAACTGTGGATTGATGGCATAGCGGCCGTTTTCCACGGTCTTATTGCGCGGCAGGCTCAGAATGTTCTGGCTGCCGATATAGCCCTGCGTCAGGCCTGGCAGTTCCGCCTGGGTGGAGGGGTAAGTATGCTGCAGGCCCAACGGTTTGAGAATCTGCTCCTCCAACAGGGAATAATACGCTTTGCCACTGATCTTTTCCAGCAGCAAGCCGAGCAGCAGGTAGTTGGTGTCGGAATATGCCCAGCCCTTCCCGGGAGGATGCTGCGGTTCCATATTGGCCACGAAGCCAAGCAATTCTTCCGGCTTCCAGCTTCTGTCCGGTTGCTCCTTTAATGCCTGTATGAATGCCGGCTGGAATACGTAGCGGGGCAGGCCGCTGGTGTGTTGCAGGAGCATACGCACGGTTATTTCCGAGGCGTTGGGCAACTGCCGGTACCATCTTTCTTCTCCAAAGTAGGCCGCCAGCTTTTCATCCAGCCGCAACTGTCCCGTTTCCACCTGCTTCAGCACGAGGGCGGCTACGAAAGTCTTGCCCACGCTGCCGGAGAACATTTGCGCGCCGGGCTTCATCCTTATATCTGCCTCCCGGTCGGCGTAGCCTGCCGCCAGGCTGATCAGTTGGCCATCGGGCAATACGATGGCGGCGGTGGCGCCGGGCAGGGAGTTGGTTTTGACGATGGCTTCCAGCTTTTTCTGAAGGACGGCTTCGAAGGGCTGAAATACCTGGCCGTGGAGCAGGGCGCTGGTTAAAAACAGGGGCAGCAACAGGAATAGTGCGGTAACGTATGCTTTCATATTATGCTTTTGGGGTAAAGGTGGGGATTTCCGGCTTAGAAAGTGGGGGGAATTATTGGGAAGTATCAGAGGCCCCGAACGGGCATGAATTTTCGAGGATTGGAAACAATGCCCCTTTCCGGCCTCAGCCCAGGCTTCCCCGCCTGTATAAATCTGCTGGACTTTGGACAGGCCATAAGCCGGAAGAGTGCACAAAATAGACATTTGGCGCCAGTCCTTCCGATTTCCGGCCTACTTCGCCATTCGTTTCGCTCGTGCCGCCTTCAACGTCGTGCCGTCCATAGTACAGATAAAAGCAGGGGTTACAAAATTTTCACAACATTGCCCGTTACAAAGCCTTACTACCCCCCCACCTTCCCGGCTCCGCCTCCCTCACCATCTCAAAAACCCGCTCGTACACATCTTCCGCATTCGGCTTGGAAAAATAATCGCCATCCGTGCCATAGGGCGGGCGGTGCGGCTGGGCGCTGATGGCCGCCGGCGGGGAGTCGAGCCAGCGGTAGCCGCCCTGTATATCCAGCGTCTGCTGCATCATATAGGCTGTGGCGCCGCCCGGCACGTCTTCATCGAGGAACAGGACGCGGTTGGTCTTTTTAAGGGAGGCGAGTATCCGGCATTCCAGGTCGAAAGGCAGAAGGGTCTGTACGTCAATGAGTTCTACCGATATGCCGTCTTCCTCCAGCAGGCGGATAGCCTCCTGAGCGATGCGAACGCAGGAGCCGTAGGTCACCAGGGTCAGGTCTTCGCCTTTCTGCAGAACCTCGGGCATACCAAGTGGTATGCCATATTCTCCGATATTGTCAGGCAACCGTTCTTTCAGGCGGTATCCGTTGAGGCATTCGATGAGCAGGGCCGGGTCGTCCGACTGCAGCAGGGTATGGTACATGCCGGCGGCCTGTACCATATTGCGGGGAACCAGGATGTGCAGCCCCCGCAGAGAGCCCAGCAGCACACTCATCGGAGAGCCGGAGTGCCAGATGCCCTCCAGCCGGTGGCCGCGGGTGCGGATGATGGCCGGCGCCGCCTGAATGCCCCTGCTGCGGTAGCGGAGGGTGGCCAGGTCGTCGGAGAGCGGAGAAAGGGCGTAGATCAGGTAATCGAGGTACTGTATCTCGGCGATGGGCCGCAGGCCGCGCATGGCCATGCCGATGGCGTAGCCCGCGATGGTCCACTCCCGGATGCCGGTATCGAAGACTCTGGCCTCGCCGTACTTTTCCTGCAGGCCGGAAAAGCCCTGGTTCACATCTCCAATCTTGCCCAGGTCTTCGCCGAAAGCAAATACCTGAGGGTGTTTTTCCAGCGCCTTATCGAAAAAGGCGTTCAGTATCTCGTAGCCATTCTTCAGGGGGCTTCTCTCCGAATAGAGGGGGGGCACAACCGGCACTTTCAGTGCGGAGCGGGCCGTTTCGCTGTACAGGTGAGTATGATAACGTTCCTGCATAGTATTCTGCACGGAGGAGAGAAAGTGTTTCAGTTTACGCCGGGCGGGGTTGTCTTCGCTCCGGGTGGCGTATAGCATGCGGCGGGTACAGCGGACGATATCGGCCCGGACGGGGTTGTACAGCTGCTCCAGTTCCTGGCATAAGCGTTCTGTCCTTTCCTTTTGCCGGGACTGGGCGGCGAGCTGCCGGAAGGCGGCCTGCATATCCTTCCAGGCTTCCCGAATGGGCTGGTAATACATTTTCCAGGCGCGGCCGCGGGCGGCCCTGGCCTGCTTGCTGGCCTTTACTTCCAGTTTTTTGAGTTCTTCTTCCGTGCCGAGCCCGTTATCCAGTATCCACTGCCGGAAGCGGAGGTTGCAGTCGTAGGTTTTTTCCCACTCCAGCCGTTCCCTGGATTTGTAGCGTTCGTGGGAACCGGAAGTAGAATGGCCCTGAGGCTGGGTCAGCTCATCGACATGAACCAGCACAGGCATGTGATGGCGGCGGGCTTTGGCTGCCGCTTCCCGGTAGGTGGCGCAAAGGGCCGGGTAATCCCAGCCGTTGACGCGGTAAATGGCTATGCCTTTGGCCCCTTCTTCTGCCCGAAGGCCCTCCATGGCCAGGGAAATGCTGTCTTTGGCAGTTTGGAGATGGCGGGGAACGGATATGCCATAGCCGTCGTCCACTACAGTGGCCAGCATCGGGACCTGCTGTACTGCCGCTGCGTTCATCACTTCCCAGAAGGCGCCTTCCGAAGTACTGGCATCGCCAATATTGGTAAAAACGACCTCGTTGCCCTTATCGGAAAAAGGCGTATCGCCGAGTTCAGGGCATTGGCGGTACTTCTTGGAAGCCATGGCCAGGCCGATACCCCGGGCCATCTGCCCGGCGGTGGTGGAAATATCGGAAGAAAGGTTGTAATGCTCCCGGCTGGCCAGCCATTGCCCTTCTTTGCCCAGCAGCGGCGTAGCGTGGTGGTTGTTCATCTGCCGCCCGCCGGAGAAAGGGTCATTATCGGCGTCGGTGTAAAGCTGGGCAAGCAGCTGTTCGGCATTGGCCAGCCCTAAGGCCAGCAGCAGCGTATGGCCCCGGTAATAATCGGCACGGAAGTCCCCCTTTCGGAAGGCCTTGGCCATGGCCACTTGGAAAAGCTCCTTGCCGTCGTCAGAAACGCCGAACTTAGCCTTGCCGGACAGCGCCTCCCTGCGGATCAGTATGCTTACTTCCCGGCTGAGGGCACAGATGAAATAATCGCCAAGTACTTCTTCCTTGCTAAAGGCGCCCTGGATTGAAATGATTGCTGGATTTTCCAAAATTATCGATTGGGTGCTTGTGACTCTACTGGCTCTTTAGGCTACAAATATAATGATTACTCACTGATCCTTTGGGTATTAGCGAAATGCCTTGCCAAAAAAACAGCTGCGATTTACGATATCAAACTGCCGGAAACGCACCGGCTTCTCCCCGGATCACCGGCTTGCCGGGATTTTGCCGGGGCTTTGCCGCTGTAAAAATGATCGGCCAAAACACTTGGATATGAAGTGAAAATCCTTAACTTTGACCAGACAGATCGAAGGCATCAAAGCGATTTTATCCAATTTCACTCACCCGGCCTGCCACTAAATGCCGCCTTTTTGCGGCGCCTTTTTGCCATGCATTTCTAGTGGCGTTCAATTTTTTTTGAATACAACCTTGCCGTAAGGCCTTTTCAATATGTTTAAAACTATACTTACGCTCACTTTTACAGAAACTGGATTAGTATGAAAAAGGGGGAGCTTCTCTTCAGTACGGGAAGCTCCCTAAATTTTTTCCAGAACGAGAAACCGCCGGGAGTTGATCCTGGCTCTGGCCGCCGCTACGTCTTCAGTATACCCCATCAGAAAACCGCCGCCGCCCGCCCCGCACAACTTTAGCTGAAATATTCCGGAATTCAGGCCCTCTTCCCAAAGACCCCGAAAAGAGGCAGGTATCATCTCCCTGAAATTGGCGTACTGAAAGGCGGAGATGCGCCGGATTTCCGGAATCATAACTTTGCGCCGGCCCCCCAGATAATAACGGATCGCGTTTTCCGTGGCCGGCGCCAGTTCCCGCTGTACGGCTTCGGCAAAAGCATCGTCCTCAAATTTGAGCAGAAAAGCCCCCACCAGGGGGCCGGTCCGGCGGCTGATGCCGGTATCCACCAGGAAGAATACGCCATCGCTGTCGCCTGGCTCCGGCACTTCCACCTGGCGCGCCTGTCCGTCGGGATAGAACAGCACGGCATGGTTGAGATAGCAGATGAAGGGGTCAAGGCCGGAACTGGAGCCGTGGAAATAGCCTTCCAGTTGAGCAAGCTGCTGTTTCAGCCGCACATAATGAGGCGTATCTCTCCTTTGGAAAGGGTTGATGGCAAAACGGCTGTAAACGGCCGCGCAAAGCGCCCCCGAGCTGCCCGCGCCATATCCCACAGGGATATCGGATTCAAAATACAAGCCCCGGTTGACCTCCCGCTCAAAGCGCTTCAGATCCATATCCGTAAGCAGTTCGCCTTTATCCTGCAGCCGTCTCAGGTATTGCACATATTCCTCCAGGTTACAGGCCAGGGGTATGCCGTCGGGGGCGAACTGCCAGTGCCCGCTGTAGCGGCGCAGGGGCATAGCCAGCGCATGCGACCCTCTGATGATGGTGTATTCTCCGAAGAGCAGCAGCTTCGCGTAGTAATGGTCCATTTCTATTTTTTGTACTCCCGGGGAAGCAGGCCCGGCAATTCTTCAATAAATCTGTCTTTCCATTCAGAGGGGCACATCAGGTAGCCGCGGTTGGCGCGGGGCGGCTCATTGCCGAAGGTGACCGGGCTGCCGTCGAGGTAACTGTGGCTAAATCCCAGTTCCTCGACGACTACCTTTTCGCCTGCCAGGTCCCAGATGGAGATACGAGGCTTGAGGAACAGATTGACGTCCAGTTGCCCGAGGGCCATCAGCAGGGTGCGGCGGGCGTCGGTGCGGATGATGCGGCCGTCGCTTACCCCCAGCTTCCGGAACAGCTCGAAATACTTTTCGCCGCGGTATCGCACAGGATGAAAATAAGTGAGTTCCCGGAATGGCTTGGGGGCAGGCGGCGGCAGGCGGCGGGTTTCGCCTCCCTGTTCCAGGTAAGCCCCTTCTCCTTTCACGGCATACAGCATGGCGTCATTCCAGGGAAAGTACAGCAGGCCGGCGATAATGCCTCTACGGGGTTCGTAGTAGGCCGCCTGATGGGAAAAGCCGGTTTTCTGGTCGATATACTGGCTGGTGCCGTCCAGTTCATCCACGATGAAGTACGGCCTGCCGGGCAATATGTCTTTGCCGGGCGATTCCTCACTGTACAGGCCGATACCGGGAAATTGCCTGGCGGCGGCCTCCTGTATCATCTCCGAAACGGCGAGGTCCACATCGGTGACCCGGGAACGGTCCGGCTTGGTATAAACCCGGTAATCGCCGTCCAGGCGCTCCATCATTATGCGGCCGGCTGCCCGGGCCTGTGTTTTCAGGAATTCCAGGATTTCTTTATCCATTGGTTTCTATATTTTTCTGGAAGTAAAGCCGGCGGTTATCCAGAAACCTTCCTTTTTCAGGTGAAGGATCAGGCCGGGGACGCCCTTGCTGTCCGGCCCGCGGCCCACGTAATCGCCGAGCAGGAAGAACTCATCCCGGCTGCCGAAGCCGATCTGATCCGGCAAAGCCCCGAAGGTACGGGCACAGCCGTGGACATCGGAAATGGCAAAACGCCTCATGGATTTGACATATGCTTTTCCGTTACAGCTCCTAAACTCCGAAAAAAACGGGGTGGTTCAAAGCATAATCCTTCCTATCTTGCTAATCTGTTCCGGAGTTTGTTAAAACAGCGAAAATCGGGTTTCAAAATTATCCAGCTCATGATCGATATACAATTGCTGCCGACGCCGCTTCAACCTCAACAATGTATAGACTTCGTTGCCAGTAAAAGCGCCGGCGGCGTCAATGTGTTCATCGGCGCCGTCCGCAACCATACCAAAGGGAAAACGGTACTGCGCCTGGAGTTCGAAGCTTACGAGCCCATGGCCATCTCGGAAATGCGCAAGATCGCCGAGCAGGTGAAAGCCCGCTGGCCCGCCGAGAAAGTGGCCTTCCACCACCGCGTAGGGGCCTTGCAACCCGGGGAGGCCGCCGTGATCATCGCCGTTTCCACCCCACACCGGCAGGCGTCCTTCGAGGCCTGCCAGTATGCTATCGACACCCTGAAGCAGGCCGTGCCCATCTGGAAAAAGGAAATATTCGAGGATGGGGAGGTATGGGTGGCGGCGCATCCGTAGGGGGTGTTGTTGGTTATTGTGTGATGGAACAAAGGTTATGAAAAAAAACAGGCTCTCAAAGTGATCGGGGTATTCGGTGAATGCTTCCGGCTCTTCAAAAATTTCAGGCAGGTTCTTCCTCTATCCTGATCATCCGCACTGTTTCGATCTTGGTTTCACCAACCATTTCCAGCAGGAACTGATAGCCGTTCAGTTCCAGTACCTCTCCCCTGTTGGGAATGGCCCCGTGCGTCATGACCAGATAACCGGAAAGGGTGTGATAGTCGCCCTCCGGCAGGCCCAGCGCATATTTTTCGTTGAGGTAATCAATTTCCAGGCGCCCGGAGAAGATGTACTCCTTTTCCGGCCGGATGACTCTTTCCACGTACTCCTCCTGGTCGTGCTCGTCCTCGATCTCTCCGAAAATCTCCTCCAGGATGTCCTCCAGGGTGATCAGGCCGGAGACTCCGCCGTATTCGTCCACTACGATGGCTATATTGATGCGTTCCCGGATAAACTGGTTGAGCAGGTCCGTCACGCGCATGGCCTCGGGGATATAGGGCAGGTCGAGGATCAGTTTGCTGATGGATTTGGGCTGTTGCAGCAATTGCTGGTGGTGGACATAGCCCAGCACGTTGTCGATATCGTCTTTGGTAACGATGATGCGGGACAGTTTGGTTTCCCGGAAGATTTGCTCCAGGTCTTCGATCGAAGCGCTGATGTCGATGTTCTCGATCTCAGGGCGGGGCACCATGCATTCCCGCACGCGCACATCGCGCAGATTGAGGGCTTTGCCGAAGAGTTCCCGGTCGATATCTTCTTCCCGGTCGGTCTGAGCGTCGTTGATGAAATTCTCCAGGTCGAGGCGGGTGAAGGCGCTTTCCACCTCCTCGATCGGCGTGCGCAGGGCGCGCAGCAGCAGGTTGGAAATCCGGGTCATTATCCAGGAGGGCAGGAGCAGCAGCCATTGCAGCAATTTCAAGGGGTAGGCGAACAGATACAAGGCTTCGTCGGCATAGAGCCGGAACAAGGTTTTGGGCAGGAATTCGCCGAAAAGGAGCACGACCAGGGTGGCCGCGATAGTTTCCACCAGGAGCAGGAGAAGCGGGGCCTGAAAAACAGGAAACTGCAGGAGGTAAGGTTCGATGAGCCGGGTCATGAGGGTGGTAAAGATGACCAGAGCGATATTGTTTCCTACCAGCATAGTGCCGAGGAAGCCGGCGGGGTCTTCATAGAAACCAGCCAGTATCCTTCCGCGCTGTGTGCCTTTTTTCTTTTTGAGTTCCACCCGCAGTTTATTGGCCGAAATATAGGCGATCTCAGAGCCCGAAAACAAGGCGGAGAGCATCAGGAAGCATATGATAAGCGCAATCAGCATTATTCCAGTTCCTTTTCCAGCTCATTGACCCGGAGGCGGCCCTCGATGGCGTTGATCCGGGAGTAAGTAAAGTCCTGATCAGCTTCGAAGCCATAGCCATAGATGATCTCATCCGGGCGGGTGATCACGACGAACTTTTTGGTATAAATCTTCCGGCTTCTTTCGTCCCAGATAAGCTCTTCGGTCTCGATCTTTTCCCCTTCCACGCTTTGCCAGACGACGCTATCGCGGACGATCACCTCATTCTTGTTTTCCAGCCGCAGGCCGTAATGTGCATCGAGCTGGCTGGTCACCGAGCCTCCCGGCCCGAAAAAGTTGACGCTTACCCCGTCGGGGAACTCCTGCCGGGGCTCCCGGCGGTCGAGGTACTGCAACATGGTGGGCCCGGTGATCCGCACCCGTACCTGGGCAGAATCGCTGTAAAGGATTTCCACGTCCTCGGCCCTTTCCACCTGGGTGTCAAATCTGGAAACCAGGGCGTTGACCTCTTCGACATCATTCTTGCATCCGCCCGCCGACAAGGCCAGCCCGGTGATCAAAACCAGAAAGGATGCCTGGCATCGGAAGGGGCAGGCTACTGAATTAATGACAAAAGAGGCGAGGTGCAGGTTTCTTGTTTTCAATCCGGCCGGCGTTTCTGTTTATTAAGAGAGTTTCATTCCTTCCTGTACCAGCAGGTGTTTCGTAGCCCGGATGCCGGCCTCTTCGCTCCCTTCGCCTTCGTATTCGATGCCGATATAGCCGGTGTAGCCGGCCTCTTTGACGATCTTCAGCATGCGGGCATAGTCGGTTCCGGTTTCCTGCCCCTGTTCGTTGAACTCATGGGACTTGGCGCTCACTCCTTTGGCATAGGGCATCAGTTGCCGGGTGCCTTCATAACGGTCATATTCGTTGGCGCAATTCCCCGCTTCATCCCTTTCCACGCAGAAATTGCCAAAGTCGGGCAGGGTTCCGACATTAGGCATGTTCAGGGCGCTCATGATGAAGGAGAGCCATTTGCCGTCGGAAGAGTAGCCGCCGTGGTTTTCCACTATGACGTTCATTTCCAGCTGAGCAGCGTATTCCCCCAGTTTTTGCAGGCTCCGCAGCGCGGCCTGGGCTACGTCGTCGGCCTTGCCCTGGCCGGCGGCATTGACGCGAATGGAATGACAGCCGAGGAATTTGCCGGCATCCAGCCATTTGTAGTGGTTGTAGATGGCCTCGTCCCGCGCCTTGTCGTCGGTATTGCCCAGGTCGCCTTCGCCATCGACCATGATGAGCAGGCTCCGGACGCCATTATCGTCGGCCCGCTTTTTCATCTCTGCCAGGTAGGCTTTATCCTTGGCCTTATCTTTAAAGAACTGGTTGACATATTCCACCGCATCGATGCCGAACTCATTTTTGGCCCTGGCGGCAAAATCCAGATTATCCATCTTGCCTTTTTGCAGGGCCCGGTGCAGAGACCACTGTGCCAGAGAGATTTTAAAAAAGAGCCCGGGGGGAATATCCACATTCCCGGGGTCGTATTGCCGCCCACCTTCATTTTGGCATGCGGAAATCCCGTAGAGAGAGAACCCGGCAATGATGAGGCCCGATTCCCTCAGGAAGGTACGTCTGGATTTTTGCATAGGAGATTTTTTGACGAAAATAGGAAATAACCACCAGAGCGTCAACCATTATAATGGTTCATAGCATGTTGCAGGCCGATGGCCCCGAAAGCCTTGGCGGCATCGGCGGCTTTCCTGAGCACTTCGGGAAGCTGGCCGGCCTCTTCGGCTGACCATTCTCCCAGCACATAATCCACCTGTTTGCCCCGGCTGAACTCGTCGCCAATGCCGATCCGCAGGCGGGCGTAATTGTTGCCGCCGGTCATCTGGCTGATATCCCTGAGGCCGTTGTGGCCGCCATCGCTGCCTTGGCCACGCAGCCGTAGTTTGCCGAAAGGCAGATTGAGGTCATCAACGATGACGAGCAGGCTGCTTTTGTCTACCTTTTCCTTTTGCAGCCAGTACCGGACAGCTTTGCCGCTGCGGTTCATATAGGTGGATGGCTTGAGCAATACGAAGGTGCGGCCCTTGTGCCGGAAAGAGGCCACCTCGCCCAGGTTGCCGGTTTTCCATTCCTGTTCGAATTCCCCGGCGAGGGTATTCACCGCTTCAAATCCGATGTTGTGGCGGGTATTTTCATACTCGGCGCCTATATTGCCCAGTCCAACGATCAGGTATTTCATTGGTTCCGGTTCTGTTTTTTGCTGTTTTCCGAATAATTTTTTAAGCCAGGACATGGAGAAGATTCGTGTATTCGTGTATAAATGCATTGGTGCATTCGTCTGCTTAGCCAGGCATACATTCAGGAAGAACGGATACACTTATACGCCAGTGCACTTATACACATTCTTTATACTGCAACGCTATACTCCCTCAGCGCCTCATTGAGCGAAACCTTCTTATCGGTGCTTTCCTGGCGCTGCCCGATGATCAACGCGCAGGATACCTGATAGGTTCCGGCGGGGAACTGCCTGGAATAGGCGCCGGGTATCACGACGGAGCGCGCCGGCACCCGCCCTTTGTAGATCACCGGTTCCGGCCCGGCCACGTCGATGATGCGGGTGGATTGAGTGAGGACGACGTTGGCGCCCAGGACGGCCTCCTTTTCGACCCGCACCCCTTCTACGACGATGCAGCGCGAGCCGATGAAGCAGTCGTCTTCGATGATGGTAGGGGCGGCCTGCGGGGGCTCCAGTACGCCCCCGATGCCTACGCCGCCGCTGATGTGGACATTGCGGCCGATCTGAGCGCAGGATCCGACGGTCGCCCAGGTGTCGACCATAGTGCCGCTGCCGACCCAGGCGCCCAGGTTGACATAACTGGGCATCATGATGACGCCTTTTTCCAGGTAGGCGCCGTAGCGGGCGATGGCGTGAGGCACTACCCGGACGCCCAGCCCGGCGTAGTTCTTTTTCAGCGGGATTTTATCGTGGAACTCAAAGGGGCCCACTTCGATGGTTTCCATCTGCTGCAGCGGAAAATAGAGCACTACGGCTTTCTTTACCCATTCGTTGACTTTCCAGCCGCCATCGGCGGTGGGTTCCGCTACGCGCAGCTCTCCGCGGTCGAGCTGGCCCATAACGTGAAAAACGGCTTCCTGCACCGGCTTTTCGGAAAGCCTGCCGCGTTCTTCCCAGGCCTCTTCTATGATCTGTTGAAGGTTCATTTTCAGGAGTTTGGTTTAATTCCGGCGCGAAGATACGACTTGAAGGGGAGGATAGGAATTTTTGGTGAGGTTGAGGGTGAGGTTAAGGTTAAGGTTAAGGTTGAGGTTAAGGTTAAGGTTAAGGTTGAGGTTAAGATTGAGCATAGGGCCTGAGTTCAACCTCAGCCTCAACCTCAGCCTCAACCTCAGCCTAATTATACTCCAGCCGGACCAGCCGGAGGCGGTTGCGCCGTTCGCTCGGAATGATCAGTTCGCTGGCATTCACCTGTATGGCATCGCGGAAGCGGAGCCGCAGTTTCAGGTTGGCAGTACTCAGCAGGCTGTTGCGTTCGAAGGCCCCGTTGCCCCGGAGCACGTATTCGCTCACCGTATTCTCGTACTTGATCTCATCGTTGAACAGGAAGCGAAGGCTGCCGGGGGTTTTGAACAGGAAGTAGGAGGAATAGATGCCATCGTCATCCTGTGAATATTGCTTCTTATGCAGGACGGTCTTCCAGTGTGTCTCTCCGCCGGGGTGGATGGAAATGACAAAAACCTCATCGTAGTAGTAATCGACGGCGAAGCGGCCGTTGACATCGTAGAAGGTCCGGTTCATGCCGGCGGCGCGGCGCTCGAAGGCCCGGTTGCGCTCCCCGATGAGGAGGACGCCTCCGTCCTGGCGAAGCACGACCTCCTGGATGCTGGCCTCGGCTATACCCTTGGCCTTATCGGCCTCCTTGCCCAGCAGGTTGCTGATGAACTCTTCTTCGAATTCGTGAAGGCTGAGCTGGTGCTCCTCGGGTTTCTGAGGTGGAATGCTCAGGTAGAAATAACCATCGGCCCTGCCCAGGTTCTTATCGGAGTACAGGCCTGCCGCGATCAGCCTGTCGTTGAGGTGGTCGTAGGTGAAAGAAGCGTCATAGGTCAGCTTTTCGGGCATGGGGATTTCATATTTCATCAGTTTTGCCGACATGCCATAATAGGTGTGTACCTCAAAAAAGTGCTCGTCCCGTTTAGCGCGGAAATTGTTTTTCTCCAGCACCAGCGTCATATTCCCGTTGTTATCGGCCAGCACCTCCAGGAAATTCTGGTAATAACTAAAATCTTCAGGCTTCAGAACGGCCTGCCATTTCAAGTGAAGGTTTTCCAGGTCGATGGAGTAGGCTTTGATCAATTCCTGTTTTTCCAGGAAGTAGACCAGGGCTTTACTGCGGTCTTCAGAACGGACGAACTCAAAGCCGGGGTTGTAAAACAGGTATCCGAGATTGGCCAGGGTCACCGAGTCGATCAGGTTGGCGCCGGGCCCGTACTTCTGTGCCTTAAGGAGGATGTTGGATCGTTGCCGGAACTGGTAGACGATGGTAAAATCCGCCTTGCCGGCAACTATGCCGATCACCTTGGGCTGGCGCTCGTCCAGTTCCACTGTTTTGGCCCAGCTTTCTTTCATCTGCCGGTCGAAGGCCACAACCTCGAAGGAAGTACCTTTATCCCGGAATACCAGCGTATTGCCTCCCAGGTCGCCGATGAGTTCATAAGCAATATCACTGCGCAGGACGACGGGGTCCGAAATGGTGACCTTCTGTGTATGCGCCGGCAAAGGCATAAGAAGAAGGGGGAGTATTTTGATGTATTTCATAGCTTCGCGTATTTTGGGGCCGGTATGCCGATACTGAAAACAAGTTGAGGTTTGAGCATAAAGTCCTGTTTAGCGATCCGTTTAAAAAAGAAAATAATTATTTCCGCCATTATGTTCGGACGTTTGTTTGTCTTATTACGCAATTTTAGTTCAATTATTTGCCCGGGGCGCTGCTAAAAGCCATATTCTGATACTACTGACCGCGAATGGAACTGCTTTTATATATCCTTATCGGAGGCTTTGCGCTTTACGGCCTGGTACTGCTGCTGGTCTATCTCTTTCAGGAGCGTTTTGTTTTCCAGCCTTTTCAGTTACCGGAGGGTTATCGTTTTTTTTTCAATGCCTCCGGATGGGAAGAGGTTTGGCTGGAAACCGGCGACGGGGCGCGCCTGAATGCTCTCCTGTTCCGGGCCTCCACCGGGCTGCAGCGCCGGGGCGTAGTGTTGTATCTGCACGGCAACCGGGGCGACCTTCGGCGCTGGGCGCAGCATCAGGGAGCCTTCACCCGCCTGGGGTATGATTTTATGGCCATCGATTACCGGGGATTTGGCAAGAGCAGCGGCCGCCCGTCCGAACAGGGCCTTTATGCCGATGGCGAGGCCGCTTACCGCTGGCTGCTGGCCCGTTATGCGGAGCGCGATATAGTGCTCTACGGCCGTTCTCTGGGTTCCGGAGTGGCTTCCTGGCTCGCAACCCGTTGCCGGCCGCGCCTGCTCATCCTGGAGACGCCATTCGACAATATTCCCAATGTGGTGCGGGCGCTCGTCCGCCTGCCCATCCCGGATGCCCTCTTCCGCCTGTGGTTCCCCAACGACCGCTACCTGAAGCGGCTGAACTGCCCCGCCGTTGTCTTCGCCGGCGCCCGCGACAGGGTGGTGGAATACAGGCTCTCCCAACGCCTCCGCCCGCTTCTGAATGGCCCGGAGGCCTTCATTACCATCGACGGGGCCGGGCACCGCAACCTCGATACTTTCCCGAAGTA
>CAZAXA010000055.1:0-7431 GCA_964488965.1 uncultured Phaeodactylibacter sp.
GGAGGCCCGCGTTCCTTTTAAGTTAACAAAGCAGTAGTAAATACGGGCCCAAATCTCACCCCTACACCGTCCCCCGGTTCCGGGTGCGCCAGTAAGAGGACAGCAGGCGGAAGGGCAGGATCACAGAGCTGATGATGCTGCCGACGCTGAAGAACAGCATCTCGCTGCGGATGTAATCGGCCATGTTGTTACGGCGGCGGTAAGGCAGGCTGCCGACAAGGGCGTCCAGCCCCTCTTCGTCGATGAAGGTTTGAAAGTGATTCAGTTCCTGAATGAGATAGAACACGAAAGGAATACACAAAAAGACCAGCGCCACCTTGAGCGGCTGCCGGCGGGCCAGAAAGGTATGCTGCAGCAGGAAGATATAACGCGTAGCCGTAATGGCCGTCACTATATATATTATGTTGATAAACCAGAAAGGGTAGCCCTCCACCTCTGTGATAATAGGAAGCATCACCACAAGGGCGGCCAGTGCGGTGAATATCCAGAAGACCAGCTCCAGCAAGGTTGTTCTACTCATGCACTTCATTTTTTATACCCCGGGAATTGGAAACCCAGAAACCCATAACCTCACCCCTTCACCACCACCTTCCCTGTCCATACCATCCCTCCCGTGCTCACCTTTACCACGTAAAAACCCGGAGGCAGCCCCGAAACATCCAGCGGCAATAACTGATAACCGCCGGCCGCTTCCATTTTCCGCTCCAGCGCCATGCGGCCGTCCATGCCGGCCAGGCTGACGGAAAGGCGCGCCGGGGCTTCCAGCTGCAGCATGATATTCAAAATGTTCCGGACGGGATTGGGGAACAACTCCAGGGCCAAGGCAGGTTCCTCGCCCTGGTTACCGCTCACCACTGCTGATTCCACCACCGTGCCCAGGAAGGGCGCCCGGGTGCAGGCCAGATCGCCGCCGGATGAAGATACACAAGCTTCCCCATTGTAATGCACCATATCCAGGAACTCGACATCATCGACGTACCAGCCGGGGTTGAAGGCATTGGGCGCGCCGGAAACGCTGCTGCCAAAGCGGAAGCGGACGAGCAATTCCTCTCCCAGATAGGAGCTGAGATCCACATAAGTATCGAGCCAGCCGCCCGCCGAGCTGCCGGAATAAGCCCTAAGGCCGGGAATGGACAGGGTCGACGCAGCCATCGGCCGGGGATAAGGCCCCCGGGCGACCAGTTCCTGTACCTGCCCCCAGGAAAGGCCGCCATCAGTGGACACTTCGACAAAGCCGCCGTCCAGGCCCGCCTCCGTTTCATAGCGGTGATAAAACCGCAGGGCCGGCCGGGCGCCTGTCACGGTAACGGCATCCTTTAATTGCAGCGCCTGGTCATTGGCGCCGGCCGTGTTGCGGACGAACCAGCTGTGGCCGCCGCTGTAGGCGTCGTTATCGGAATAGCTCCATAGGTCAAGGCCATTCAGGTTGTCCCTCAGCCAGTTGTCGGCGCCGGACTCCATATCGTCGAGGAACTGCCGGACAGAGGGGGCGCCCATATCGGTGGACAGGCGGTAGCTGAGCGCCAGGCTTTCCCCCGGGGCCATATCGCCAATATTGAACAGGATTTCCCCGCCGGCCACCTCAAAAGGAGCGCCGGCGGCGGAGCCTGCCACGTATGCCGTTCCCGCCGGGAGTTCATCGCGGGCCACCACTCCGCTGACAGCCTCTTCCTTGTGGTTGGTTACGGCCAGCATTATATGGATTTCCGCTCCGGCATCCACCAGTGGGCCCGCCATTTTGCTGATCTTCAGTTCCTTCACGCATTCCGGCAGCATATCGAAGGCCGCCAGGCCGTCGTTGCGGTCGAAGCGGCTGCCCTGATCGGCGGAATAGCCCAGCCCGCGGCGGGCAAACACTTCCCAGATGTAGCAGGCGTTGGCGCCGCCGTTGTTCATCGCATCGGCGGCCAGCAGGGCGTCGCGGCCGTCGGTGAAGCCGGGCTCGCAGGCCTGCAGCTTCATGGCGTCCATCACGAGTTGGATGGCCAGGTTATTGCCGCCATTGCCGTAAATGGGGTCCTCATCCCATCCGTAGGCCTCTGCCAGTTTCCAGTAGAGGTCCCAGAGCATCACGGCCCACACCTCTCCCAGATCCTGATAGATAGCAGTGCCGACGATATCTTCGTAGTCCTGATTGTTCAGCCCCATGTCGGTAGAGTACGGCTGCCGCCGCAGGCCGGCGCCATCGGCGCCCTGCCGCAGCACATAGTTGGCGTAGGTGCGGGGCCTTGCGCCGGTATCCCCGGGCTTGACGGTAATGGCCATCGACAGGAAATCGCTCCAGCCCTCCCCCATCTGTTCGTCGTTGGACAGGCAGCTGACGGAGGACGGGCCGCCCACCAGCCGGTTGGAGATGCCATGGGTATATTCGTGAGCGACGACCACATTGTCCAGGCTGCCGTCCAGGCGTGCCGGGCCGCTGTCGTCGGGCAACTGGAAGGCCACTTCCACTCCCTGGCCCAGGAACTGGCGCAGCGTCAGGCAGTTGCTGTATCGCATGGACACCACGGGGATATTGACCTGGTTGCCGACTGAAACGGGGCCCATATTCACCAGTGCGTCGGCATAGTTGCAAATGATGGCCGCCACGGCGCCGGCGTTCTGGGCGTTGAGGGCCTTGCGGTCAAAATCGCAGTCGCCGCGGTCGATGAGGGCGACATTGCCGTTGAGCTCGGCGGCATTCCGGGCGGGAGCGCAGGCCAGGGCGGGGCGGGCGCTGCCGTCGTCGTACTCCACCAGGGCGCCGGCCAGCAGCTCGGCAGTGGCCTGGCCGCCGAACAGGGCGGGCCGCACCTCGTAGGCGCCGGCGATGGGCTCCGGCGCCGTTACGGAGAACACCGGCCCGGGCGAATTCCACTGGAACATCTGCATGCGGCCGATGGCGCCGTCGGGCGGCGTGGTGAAATTGGCATTGTTGATATCGCTGCCGTCCTGCGCTTCGGCGGCGACGTAGTCTCCCGCCGCTCCGCCATTGCCGTAATTGTTCTGCTGAAAATTGCCGGCCGGCTCGTCGAAGCCATAGGCGTAGGCCAGGTCGTGCATAAAATTATTGAGGTAGAACAGTTGCGTGACCGAAGCGTCCCGATAGGTTTCCGGCTCCTGGGACAAACCTAGCGGAAAATCGAAGAGCAGGCCGGGGCCGCCCCCGGGTTCATCGCCGGCGGAAATGTTGCTCCCGTTGCTGTCCTGATAGGCGTGGACATTGTTGCCTCTGGTGATCAGGTATTCGGGGCCGTCCTGGCCGTCGGTATCGTGCCAGCCGTAGGGAGACGCCAGGGCGTCATGCGGGTTGATCAGCAGCTCGCGGCCGCCGTCGGCGGGGTTCTCCAGGGGGATGGGGAAGACGCGGTATTGGGCGTCGGTTTGCGGCCCGCCTTCGCGCAAGGATCCGGCGGACGGCGGACGGCGGGCCTCGGACGGGGGATCGAATAACGAGGAACTGTTACCGGCAGGCGAGGGGAAAACGCAATGGGCCGTCCAGTTGTCCTTGCTTAGCACCTCTCCTGTGAGGGCGTCCACGCGCAGGTTCCAGTAGCTGGCGCCGTCGGGGTGGTCGATGGCCAGGCGCCAGGCCAGGCGGGCGGCGCCGCCGGGCATCAGTTGGTAGGCCAGTTGGACGCCGATATCGGAATCGGAGATATTGCCGCCTTCGAAAGTAAAGAACCGCTCCTTTTTTTGTTCTTTCAACTGCAGTTCTCCCGCTATCGCCAGGCCGAGGTGGGCGGCGGCGCTTTCGATGGCCTCGCAGGGGCCCAGCAAAGGTTCGGTGGTGTTGATCCGGGAGGCCAGGTTGGGGGTGAAGCGGTTGGTGGCGAAAACCACCCGCCCCTGTTTGTCGATATGCAAGCCGCTGATGGCGTTAAAGAGCCCGATGCCCTGGTGCTGCTGGATGAGGTAGATATGCGTCAGGCCGTTGTGCCGGGTGGCATACTGGTCCGTCACCTGGAGATCGCTGATGTCTTCCGGGCTGAGCTGCCATTTTTCCCGGTTTTCGGCCAGGTAGCCCTGAGCAATTTCCAAAGGGGATAGTTGCTGGGCATCTGCCGTTGGAAAAAAAGACAGGAGGAGAAGAATTGCTGAGAAGAAAGCAGATCTGGCTATCATACGATGGTAAATTTGCTGTTGTGGCCGGCAATGAAGCCCCAAAATTAGGCAAAAATTTATGAATACCATTTTGAGCAAGGCCGGCCAGGGCAGCCTCACTCTTAAAAAAGGGATTCCATAAAAATTCCCGACCTTTACCCCATGCCAAAAGACAAAGACATCTCCATCATCTACGGCCGCCACCCGGTGGCAGATGCGCTGCGCTCCGGCACGCCCATCGATAAAGTGATGCTGCAGCAGGGCATCCGCGGGGAAATGGAAAAGGAACTCCGCCAGCTTTGCCGGGAGGAAGGCGTGCCCCTGCAGGTCGTGCCCAAAGAGCGCCTCAACAAGATCGCAAGGGGCGCCCACCAGGGGGTCGTCGCCCTGCAGGCCCTCGTGCGCTACTACCGGCTGGAGGATGTGCTGCCGGGCATTTACGAGCGTTCGGAAACGCCCCTTATCGTCCTGCTCGACGGCGTGACCGACGTGCGCAACTTCGGCGCCATTGCCCGCACTGCCGAGGCCGCCGGCGCCCACGCCCTGGTCATCTCTCAGAAGAACAGCGCACAGATCAACGCCGAAGCGATGAAGGCCTCGGCCGGCGCCCTGGCCGCGATCCCCGTCTGCCGGGAGAGCAGCCTCGTCACCGCTATCGAATACCTGCAACTATCCGGCATCAGGGTGCTGGCCGGCAGCCAGCAGGCCAGCAAGCCGCTCTATGAGCTGGATTTGCGCCGGCCCGCGGCCTTCATCCTCGGAGCCGAAGGGGAGGGCATCAGCCCCGCCGTGGCCCGCGCGGCGGACGAGCTGTTCGTCATCCCGCAAAAGGGCAGGACGGATAGTTTTAACGTGTCGGTGGCGGCGGGGATGATGTTGTATGAGGCGATGCGGCAGCGGAAGGAATGACGAAGTTGCCGGCTGTGTTCACCATTCACCTGCCCTCTTAAAATATTCTGCTTTAATGCCTTTGATATCCTGAAGTCAACCTTTTCCCGTTTTTCGATCAGCGGAGCTAAACAGTCGCTTTTAGAGTATGAAAACTGCTTATTACATCGGCATCGACATCGGCACCACCTCCACCAAGGCCGTCGCCCTGTCCGGGGAGGGCCGGCAACTTGCCCTGGCGCGGGCCTCCTATCCCACGCTTACCCCTCGCGCCGGCTATCAGGAACAGCAGCCGGAGGCCCTTTTACGGGCGGTGCTCGCCGTGCTGGAAAGGCTGGCCGGCCAGTTGAGAGAAAGGCCGGCGGCGGTGGGCCTGAGCTGCGCCATGCACAGCCTGATTGCGGCAGACGAGGCCGGCCGGCCGCTCACCAACGCCTGGCTCTGGAGCGACCGCCGCAGTGAAAAGCAGGCCCGCGAGCTGATGGGGACGGCCAGGGGCAAGGCCCTGTACCGGGCCTGCGGCGCCCCCATCCACCCTATGTCGCCCCTGTGCAAGCTGCGCTGGCTGCGGGAAGAAGAGCCGGCCCTCTTCCGGCGTGCCCGCCGCTTCCTGTCAATCAAGGACTATATCCTCCACCGCCTGTGCGGGCAATACCGGGCCGATATCTCCCTGGCCTCGGCCACCGGCCTGATGGACATAAAGGCCATGCGGTGGCATCCTGAAGCCCTGGCCTGTGCCGGCCTGACAGAGGAGCATTTGCCCCCGCTGGCCCTGCCCACCCATACCCTCAACCTGGAGTACGGCGGGCTGCCGACCCTCTTCCGGGGCGTCCCGGCCGCCCTGGGCGGCAGCGACGGCTGCCTGGCCAACCTGGGCGCCCTGGCCCTCGGGCCGGAGCAGCTGATCCTCACCATAGGCACCAGCGGGGCGGTGCGGATCACCAGCCCGGCGCCCGTCGTTGATGAAGAAAAACAAATTTTTAACTACCGGCTGGATGAAAACCGCTTCGTCTGCGGCGGGGCGGCCAACAATGGCGGCGTCGCCTACGAATGGCTGTCGGAACTGCTCGGCAGGGAACGGCTATCCGAAGCGGCCGCCGCCGCCCTTCCTCCCGGCGCCGAAGGGCTGCTGTTCCTGCCCTACCTGCTGGGAGAGCGCGCGCCGGTCTGGGACGCCTCCGCCAGCGGGGCCTTCATCGGCCTGCGCCGCCACCACGGGCCCGCCCACCTGCACCGCGCCCTGCTGGAGGGCGTGGCCTTCAGCCTGTGCCACATCCGGGAAGGCCTGCCGGCAACGGCCGGGCAAATCCTCGCCGGCGGGGGCTTTACCCGCTCCCCCCTCTGGGTGCAGGTCATAGCGGATGCCTTCGGCCTGCCGGTGGCGACGGAAGAAGAGGAAGAAACCTCCGCCCGGGGCGCGGCATTCGTGGCCATGAAGGCAACAGGCGCCATACGGGATTATGACGAGCTGCTGCCGCTCAAAGGCCAGGGCAGGGTTTGCGAACCCGACGAAGGCCGGCATGCCGTGTACCGGGAGCGGTTTGAGCGGTATAAACAGCTTTATCCGTTGCTGAAAGACTTGCTGAGGGATGGGGCGCGGCAGGAATAATGGACGTGGAAAGGCAAGGGAAGAAAAAAAATGAAAAAAAATTAAATCTGATGAAACATTGAGAAAGGAGGCGCCGTAAAAAGACAAGCGATTTTTTTCAAAAAAAAAAACCGGCCATACCGGGCCGGTTTCCAAAAGAGCTTTGAGAGGCTATCTACATACCAAAAATGAGGATATCCTTTGATATCCCCGAAGATTTTTACATGGGATTATATGCTGACGCCATAGGGTCAGCATATACTGGCCGCGCTTTTGGCGTGCGTCAGTATAATAGCATTCGTGGGATTACAACCTTTGTCAGTAGTAAGTCTTGTCATTTTCTCCGTCCTTCTCTTCCGAAGAACCCGCCAACTACCGTTCATCATCGTTGACAATACAAATGTCTATAATTATTCAGGGCCTGCGAAGTACATTTCACGGAAATGGTGGAATGAAAATAAATGCGGCAAAAAATACAAATACCTTGTTTTCAATGACTTAAAATAAATAGTCCGCTCTCCTACTGTATCTTTTTAAATTATTTTAATTATTATATCTCGCCTTTTGAGCGTTTTTTTTTCCGTTTTTTCAGGCAGGGGCGGTTTGAGAACCTTCCGCAGGCCTCTCTGAGGCAGGTTCTTAAACCTGGCGCTTCCGCCAACAGGTTTAAGAAACTTTTCTGCCGGCGGGCAGGGGCGGTTTGAGAACCTTCCGCAGGCCTTCCTGAGGCAGGTTCTTAAACCTGGCGCCTCTTCCAACAGGTTTAAGAAACTTTTCTGCCGGCGGGCATCGGGAAGTTTCTCAAACCTGGCTTCCGCCAACAGGTTTAAGAAACTTTTCTGCCGGCGGGCATCGGGAAGTTTCTCAAACCT
>CAZAXA010000055.1:7531-19385 GCA_964488965.1 uncultured Phaeodactylibacter sp.
GGCCGCTCTATTGCTCGAACAGCGAATCCACAAAAGCCCGTTTGTTGAAGACCTGCAATTTGTCGATGGCTTCGCCCACGCCGATGTATTTGATGGGCACTTTGAACTGGTCGGAGATGCCGATGGCCACGCCGCCTTTGGCGGTGCCGTCGAGTTTGGTCAGGGCCAGGGCTGATACTTCGGTCGCGTCGGTAAAGTGGCGGGCCTGTTCGAAGGCATTCTGGCCGGTGGTGGCGTCGAGCACGAGCAGCACTTCGTGGGGGGCGCCTTCCAGGCTTTTGGCCACGGAGCGTTTGATCTTGGTCAGTTCCTTCATGAGGTTGATCCTGGTGTGCAGCCGGCCGGCGGTATCGATGATGGCCAGGTCGCAGTTGTTGCTGATAGCGTGCTGCACGGTTTCGTAGGCCACGGCGGCGGGGTCGGCGTTCATGCCTTTGCTGTAGAAATCGCAGCCCACGCGTTCGGACCAGATTTTAAGCTGGTCGACGGCGGCGGCGCGGAAAGTATCGCCGGCGCCCATGACGACTTTCATGCCGCGTTGTTTGTACTGGTAGGCCAGCTTGCCGATGGTGGTGGTTTTGCCCACGCCGTTCACGCCTACGACCAGGATCACACCGGGTTTGGAAGGCGCGGGCGGGGTGAAGTCATCCACATCGGCCGTATTGTTTTCGGCCAGCAGCCGGACGATCTCGTCGCGCAGGATTTCATTGAGTTCGGAGGTGTTCAGGTATTTATCGCGGGCGACGCGGGCTTCGATGCGTTCGATGATCTTGACCGTGGTTTCCAGCCCTACGTCAGAGGTAATGAGGATGTTCTCCAGTTCGTCGAGCACTTCCTCATCGACGGTGGCTTTGCCGGCGACGGCCTTGGCCATTTTATCGAAGAAGCTGGCCTTGGTCTTTTCCAGCCCCTTATCGAGGTCTTCCTTTTTTTCCCTGCTGAAGAATTTATTGAAAAAGCTCATGCGTATGATATTTAATGCGAAAGGGCTTTCCTTTACGAGAAAGAAAAGCCCTTTTGTTCACTTAAGCAATGCTCAGGCAGATTTATTTGCTCTCGAAGAATTCTTTCACCTTGTCTTTGTGAATGATCACCTCTTTGTAGGTGTATTTGCCGGTCTTCGGATCCTTGATGCTTTTGACCACCTTGACGTGGTCGCGGCCGGAACCGGCGTTGGCACTACGTTGTGCGACCCTTGCGTTCTTTGATACTTTAGCCATTTTACAACACTTTAAAAAGTTATAGAGTATAGTTTACCACAAAAATAACAATAAGCCCACTCGTTCGCAACTCTATAACGCGCCTATTTGATCTCGCGATGAACGGTCATGCGTTTGAGAATGGGGTTATATTTCTTCAGTTCGAGGCGGTCCGGCGTGTTCTTGCGGTTCTTCTGGGTCACATAGCGCGACGTGCCCGGCATGCCGGAATTTTTATGCTCGGTGCATTCGAGGATGATCTGAATGCGGTTTCCTTTGCTCTTCTTAGCCATTTCCTTTAGCGTTTAAAATCCTAAACTACAGTTCAACGCCGACGTCAAACCCTTTCTTTTTCGCTTCCTTAAGGAACTCATAGATGCCCACCTTGTCGATGGTGCGCAGCGCATGGGTGGAGACCTTGATGGTCACCCACTGATCCTTCTCCGGGATGTAGAAGCGCTTCTTTTGTAAGTTCGGCAGAAAACGGCGCCGCGTCTTCTTGTTGGAGTGGGAGACGTTGTTTCCCGAAACGGGGCGCTTTCCTGTCAATTGGCAAACCTTGGACATCTCTGTTTCGTTTTTTTGTGACTCCGTCAGGATTCGAACCTGAAACCTTCTGATCCGTAGTCAGATGCTCTATCCAATTGAGCTACGGAGCCTTTTTTCAATGCGGATGCAAAGATAAAGGTTTATTTTTTCCGGCAAAAGGTTTTTCAGGTTTTTTTCCCCGGCTTCCATTGCCTCTCTCTGACTATCCCTACTAACAGCGCAGGCCGGTGAAATAGTTCACGGGGCAGAGGTGAATTTTCACAGCGGCGCATACCTGTGCAACTGGCAGCGGAGGCTAACGGTTTTGCAGCCCTGTCCGGATTTATACCAGGATAGCGATAAGGATAAAAGTCAGCAGGTAGGCAAATACCGGCGCTATTGCCCAGACCGTGAAAAACCTTTTCACCGTTGCGTTCCGGAAGGTAGCCCTGAACCCTTTCCGGCTGATGCTCAGGGCGATGAATGCGCCGCCGTTCAGTTGTACCAGGGAAGTGGGGATGCCTTTGGTAACCGAAGCGAGCAACAGGAGGCTGGCGACGATAAAAGCGATGACCGTTGCGTAGAAGGGGCTTACTTCCACGATCTCTTTGCCGTTCGCCTCCGTCACCTTATGGCCCAGCAGAGAGCTGCCGATGGCGAAACAAGGCGCGACGATCAGGACAGACAGGATGATGATGGGCAAAAAGTTCCGGATGGCCTCCGCCCCGATCTCATTGGCAGTCAGGGAAGCTATCGGGGCCGCGGCATTAGCCACGTTATTGGCGCCGATGGAAAAAGCCACGTAGAGCGAAGCTCCGATCAGGCAGGCCTTCAGCAACCTGTGCTCCTGCAGGTGGGCATAGCCGTCGGTAATAACCTTCCTCTTCAACAGGGGGAATACCCATTTGGACAGGGACAGTACGATGAGGAAGGAAGCCGCCGGCAGTATCACCCAGGTGGGAATGATTTCCAGGAACAGCTTCCTGCTGTTCAGCCCCCCAAAGGAAGTGGCCGCCCCGGCAATGCTCAGCACCGTCGACTGGCTGGTTGACTGGGGCACGCCCAGCAGGTTGGCCCCCAGCAGGGATAGCCCGATGGAAAACAAGATGATGGAAGTTGTCAGCGGGGTAAAAAAGGAAGGCGCCAGCAAGTCCGTTCCCAGGGTCAGCGACACCTCCTTCCCGGCGATCAGCGCCCCGGCAAGCACCATGATGCCGAACAGCCCGGGAATGGCCGTCCGCTTGATGATGTCGGCGCCATAGGCCGCCGAAAAGGCCGGCGCAGTGCCGCTCCCTCCCATGTTGATGGCCAGGAACATCGCCAGCAGGAAGGGAATGGTGAGGATGTTGAACAGGTCTGACATGGGAAGGTAGTTTGTGAAGAAATGAACGAATGAAGATCGTCATTTACAACCGGGCCGAAGATAGCTTTTTTCTATAACATACTTTCCTCACATCATGGCAATTATCAGCCCGGCCGGGGCGTATATTCAGCCGGATAAATGTCGCGCCCGGCCACACCGTAACGCCTGAACACCTGAAAATTATTACAAGCATTGTATATTAGCGCTTCAACATCCGATACCTTCAATGAACTGGCATCTCATCAGCGGAGAAGAAGCGCTTGAGCGGGCCGGCAGCCGGCCCGGCGGGCTTACGGCCCCGGAGTCGGAGGAACGGCTGGCCCAATACGGCCCCAACCGGCTGGAAGGCAGGAAGAAAAAGCCGGCCTGGCTGATGTTCATCGGCCAGTTCAGGGACGTCATGATCCTCATCCTGATCGCGGCGGCCGTCGTGTCGGGGTTTATGGGCGACCTGAAGGACACCATCGTCATCCTGATCATCGTGGTGCTCAACGCCGTGGTCGGCTTCGTGCAGGAGTACCGGGCGGAGAAGGCCCTGGAGGCCCTGAAAAAGATGTCGGCCCCTTCGGCCACGGTGCTGCGCGGCGGCGCTCCGGCGCTCATCGACGCCGCCCTGCTGGCGCCGGGCGACGTAGTGCTGCTGGAAGCCGGCAACATGATCCCGGCCGACATCCGCCTGCTGGAAACCCAGTCCCTGAAGATCGAAGAGGCCTCGCTCACCGGCGAGTCCATAGCGGTGGAAAAGCAAAGCGGCAAACTGCAGGGAGAGCAACTGCCGCTGGGCGACCGCACCAACATGGCCTACAAAGGCACCATGGCCACCTACGGCCGGGGCGCCGGCCTGGTCGTGGCCACCGGCATGGATACGCAGATCGGGCGCATCGCCCGCATGCTGCAGGAGGATGAGTCGCTGACGCCGCTGCAGAAACGGCTGGGAGACTTCGGCAAAAAACTGTCTCTGGCAGTGCTGGGCATCTGCGCCATCATCTACGGCACGGGGCTGATGCAGGGGCAGGACTCTCTGGACATGCTGCTGACGGCCATCTCCGTGGCGGTGGCGGCCATCCCGGAGGCGCTGCCTGCCGTGGTGACCATCACCCTGGCGCTGGGCGCCCGCCGCATGGTGCGCAAAAACGCCCTCATCCGGAAGCTGCCCGCCGTGGAGACCCTGGGTTCCGTCACTTTCATCTGTTCCGACAAAACGGGAACGCTCACCCAAAACCGGATGACGGTCACGGAAACCTGGACGCCCCCCTCGGCGCCGGCAGGGCTGGAACTACGCCCGGAGCAGGCCCTGCTGCTGTGCATGGCCCTCAACCACGATGTGAAAAGAAACCAGGAGGGCGGCCTCGCCGGCGAATCCACGGAAGTGGCGCTGGCTTCCTTCGCCCAGGGCCATCCCGCCCTTGCCGGGCTGGGCCTGGAGCAGTACCCGCGGGTGGCCGAGCTGCCCTTCGACGCCATTCGCAAGATGATGACGACCGTCCATGAGTACGGGGGCCGGTTCCTGATCATCACCAAAGGCGCCCTGGAGTCCGTGCTGGCCGCCTGCGACGATGCCGACGAGGAGGCCCTCACCGACGAGGCCGAACGCATGGGCCAGGAAGGGCTGCGCACCCTGGCCTACGGCTGCCGGCTCGTCGATCAGCTGCCTGAAAAGATCAGCTTTGCCACATTGGAACAGCGCCTGGAGGCCTGCGGGCTGGCCGGCATGATGGACCCGCCCCGGGCAGAGGCCGCCCAGGCCATTGCCGAATGCAAGGCGGCCGGCATCGTGCCCGTGATGATCACCGGCGACCACCCCGTAACGGCCGGGGCCATCGCCCGGCAGATCGGCATCCTGCATAGCCCCACCGACCGCCTGCTCACCGGCGCCGCCCTGGCGCAGATGCCCGAGCACGATTTTGAGGAGAGCATCCAGCGGACGAAGGTCTACGCCCGGGTCTCGCCGGAGCAGAAACTGCAGATCGTCAAGGCCCTGCAGCACCGGAAGCAGTTCGTGGCGGTGACCGGCGACGGCGTCAACGACGCGCCCGCCCTCAAGCGCGCCAATATCGGCATAGCTATGGGCATCACCGGGACGGACGTCTCGAAAGAGGCCGCCCATATGATCCTGCTGGACGACAACTTCGCCACCATCGTCAAGGCCGTGAAGGAAGGGCGCCGCATCTTCGACAACATCCGCAAGTTTATCAAATACACCATGACCAGCAACAGCGGGGAAATCTGGACCATCTTCCTGGCGCCCCTGGCGGGCCTGCCCATCCCGTTGCTGCCCATCCACATCCTGTGGATCAACCTGGTGACCGACGGCCTGCCCGGCCTGGCCCTGGCGGGAGAGCCCGCCGAAAAGGGCCTGATGCGGCGGCCGCCCCGCAAGCCGGAGGAAAGCATCTTTGCCCACGGGCTGGGCATCCACATCCTCTGGGTGGGCCTGCTGATGGGCGCCGTTTGCCTGGCCACCCAGGCCTGGGCCATCGCCCATGGCGACCCCAAGTGGCAGACCTATGTGTTTACCATCCTGTGCTTCAGCCAGATGGGCCACGTGCTGGCCATCCGCAGCGAGTACTTCTTCCTCTTCCGGCAGGGTATCTTTACCAACATGCCCCTCGTCGGGGCCGTGCTGCTGACCTTCTTCCTGCAACTGGCTATCCTCTACATCCCGGCACTGAATGAGATATTTTCCGTGCAGCCGCTAACGTGGCAGGAACTGGCCGGCTGCCTGCTCGTTTCATCGATCGTTTTCCATGCCGTGGAGGGGGAGAAGATGGTGAAGCGGTGGAGGAGGGGGGCCTCATGACGCCAACTCGTGCGGCGATCATCCTGATCGCACGCTAAGGAATCGCGCGATAATAACTTCCTCTATTCTGGGGAACTTATTATTTCGCGATTCCTAACCTGCCCGATGGATTTGCGCCTGACGGCGCCTTCGATGATGTTCGCTTATTAATTTGACACAGTAGTTACTTTGCCAGCGTCACGTTGACCGCCACCGGCCCTTTGGGCCCGGGCGCCACCTCAAAAGTCACTTTATCGTTGTCTCTGATCTCATCGGCCAGGCTATCGGCATGGACGAAGAAGTCCTCTTTGGTTTCCTGGTCGGCAATGAAACCGTAGCCCTTTTCCTGGTTAAAGAACTTGACGACCCCGGGCCGGATGTAGACAGGCTGGCCGGATTTGTCTTGTCTGGGAGTGCTGACATCGATATCTTCCGCCTTTACTTTTTTCTTCCTGGCCGGGTCCGGCGGAGTTGGAGAAAGGTTGCCGTTTTCATCTACGTACATGAATTCAGGCGTATCGTTGGTTTCCTGCTTCCGCTGTTCCTTTCTTTCGGCCTTTTCCTTCTGCCGCTTCCGCTTTTTCTTTTCTCTTTCCTTTTTGTTGAAACTGTCCGCCATATTTGCGTTTTGAATGATAGAATGCACTGCGCTAAGATCAGAGTTAAGCGGATCGTTTGCTTCCAAAGCACCGGATTAAGCCTGAAAATAACTTCTCAGTGGTGAAGGTACGGAATTTAGAGTTAAGTTGCGCAGGGAGCGTTGAAATGTAGAAGTTGCCCCGATTGTCCTGGGTGATGCCTTACCTGCTGCGTCGCAGGCCGGCAGGCAAGGCGTCACCTCAGAATAATGCCCAACCTACAGTTATATTTTAAATTTATACCCTACCCTGAAACCGCTTTCAAATTCCGCATAACATCCGTAGCGACATCTTTATTGAAATCACCTATCAGGCCCGGTATCCGGAAAAGGTCGATCAGCCACCAAATAAACAACCCTCCGCCTGTGAGCCAAAAAACGATCTGCAGGCCCCACTTCCGCAGGTACCCGTAATGCAATCCGAGGATTAACCAACAGAGGTAGGCCATACCCGAGCCTTTCCTTTTCCGGAGGTACTCTTCCACAAATTCTTCCTGCTTTTGGGCGCTGAGCTTGGCGAGTTCATTTCTGACCATGGCGGGAAGTGTATTGGCAATCGAGCCGGGAACATATAATTTTTGCTCTTCCATGATTATAGATTTTGTGAATTCAGATGATAAGTTTCCCTTTTCTTTTTCTTTATTTGCCCCTTCTCCTTGATGGAAGCGATATACAACCCCCCGCAGGCAGGTTTATCCTGCGCCCACCTGTTCCGCCTCAAGGATTAACGGGATCTTGACACAATAACCGGCGCCTTCCCGGCTGCTTGCATCAGTTTACAACCGTTCCAATGTCACTTTCCTATTATTCCGTTCCGATATTAGGCAAGCCTAAAAGGTAAGAGCCATAAAGCTAACAATGTATTCCAGAACACACAAACAAAATTTCCAGTTTTTTTCGCCTATCATTGTTTTCAGTTTCCTGTTCTATTTCACCTTTTCGGCTCTTTGGTCACACACCTCAGCAACAGGTTGCGGCCCTCTTTCCTGCTTCCGGCTGTTATTTTTTCAAAAAAGATCCGGAGCGCTTCCCAAAGCTAATCATGTCTTCCAAAGGCCACACCATTTTTAGAAGAGGCAAGGGCCAGCAAACCTGAAAAGCCCGCCGGTGTGTACAGGACCATAATTTTCTCCCCACACCTGCCACCTCCTCCCCTCCTCCCTTGTCGTATAGCAGTAATTCATTTGCAACCATTTTTTCAAAAACCATAACCCAATGAGAGGAATCTGCAAACCGGCCATAGCCCTGCTGCTGGCAGCCAGTATCTTTGCTTGTCAGAAGGACGATATTGAGATCGATCCGCCCGCCGGGGGCCTGAGCCTGGCACAATTTGGCGCCGATGTGCTCCTGGCGGAGAACGCCGGCCCCAAAGAGGTGTCCATTCTGCTGAACCGGGCGGCTTCCCGCGAGGGGGTCGTCACGGTGAAGGTGAACGCAGCTCTGCCGGGCGCCTTCCAGACCGTGCCTGCCGCCGTGGACGGCGAACTGGAAATTGCCGTACCGAAAGGCGCCGGCTCGGCAACTTTTACCATCACTGCGGCGGATAATGCCTTGCTGGACGGGAACAAGGCCGTCGGCTTTGAACTGTCTTCCGTTTCCGAAGGCTTCGGGATCGGCGCCAGGAGATCAGTTACTGTCACTATCCTGGACGATGAGGCGCCGGTGGCCGCCAACTTTGCCCTGAGCAGCGGGTCTCTGGCGGAAAACAAACAGGGCGGGCTGGACGTTGCCATCCATTTCCCGGCGCCGGCCCCGGCGGAGGGAAGGGTAATTGTCCAGGCCAGCGGCCTGCCCGAAGGCGAAGGCCTGCTGTCTATCGAGCCGGCGCCGAATGCAGGCCGGCAGATCGAACTGGACGTGCCCTTCGGCGCCACTTCCGTCAGTTTTGCCCTTTATCCCGTTGACGACGCTTCTGCCAACGGCAATAAGGCCGTGGCGTTTACCATTGTGGAAGCCGAAGGGGGCGTCGTCAAAGGAACGGAGCTTTCCTTTGATCTGACGGTGATCGACGACGAGCTGGCCGCCAGGGCCAAATCCTACGAAAGCGCCGGCAACGGCTGGCGGTTCAAAAGAACCTACGAGTACGACGGCGCCGGGCGGGTGTCGAAGGTGCACTGGGAAAACGAAACCCCGTTTCTCACCCGGGGGACGGATACCTACTACTACGCGCTCAGCGGCCTGATCGAGCGCGTGAACTATTCCCCCGGCGACGATGAATATTTCTACGAGGAAAACGGCCGCATCGTCCGTTCGGAGAAAATCGTGAACGGCCAGCGGACGGCTTACAGCGAATACGATTACGACGAGGCCGGCAATGTCGCCGGCCAGGCAGACTATCACCTGCAGCCTACCGGGGAATACAGCCAGAGCCTGGTTTACGCCTATCTGTATTTTGACGGCGGCGACCTGTACAAGCAGTTGACGTATATTCCGGCGGCAGGTTCCGGCGAGCTCCTGCTGATCTCTACCCGCACCTATGACGGCTATTCCAATATAGCCAATCCCTTCCCTTCGGTAGAAATCATTCCCGGGATATCGGCTCAGCGCCACCTTCCCGGCACGTTCCGCCTCGAAGAGAACGGTTCAGACTTCTTGTATTTCTTCTCCTATGAGTACCGCGAGGATGGCCTGCCGAAAAGGAGAACCGCCTCCGGCCCTGCAGGCACGGAGGTGACGGTTTATGAGTACTATTGACGATGGAAGGTATTCTTTTTTACCGCCGGCCCGGTTCTCCCCTTCGGGGAGGCAGAGGGGCTTGGGCCGGCGGTAAAAAAAGCAGTTTGCTCCGCGTTCCGTCTATCCTCCTATCCTCACCGAAGTCATTCTCAGCGAACCGGCCACGCAACGGCCGTTGAAGGATTCCACCTCGCCTTTATTCTCCCGCAGGGCCAGGGCGTGGAATTGTTGTGGCGTCTTCTTGTTAAGCCAGGGCACGCTGGAAAAGCGCACCCTGGCGGTTTCTCACCTGTTGTTCCATTCCGGGCGCCCTTCGAACACGGGCAGGGCGATGTAATTATCGGTTAGCCCGGAAGTGTCGGTGAGGGTGTGCAGGAAGGCTATGATATCCGTCTTTTCCCGTTCCGACAGGTTCAGGGGGGCCGCCGGGAGGGTTTGGTGTTCCACCTCCAGGCCCATGCCTGCGCCGCCGCCGCGGTTGTAGAAGTCCATCACTTCTTCCAGAGTACGGAACAGGCCGTTGTGCATATAGGGGGCGGTCAGGGCGGCGTTGCGCACGGTAACGGTCTTGAAGGAGTTCCGGTAAAAGGGGCGGGCGTCCTTTTTGAGGCCGTTCTCCGCTCTTCCGGGGTCCGGGTCCAGTTGAGGGTGCAGCGTATCGAAGCCCATAGTGACGCCCAGCACCTCCGATTCCGCCTCCTGGTAAAAAGGCGGCGCCGATCCGTTGAAAACGGGCGCAAAGTGGCAGGAGCCGCAGGCGGCCTTGCCCATGAAGAGGTTGAAACCGCGGGCGGCGTCTTCCGGATAAGTGGCCGTTTCATTCCTGGCGTAGCGGTCGAACGCGCTGTTGAAGGACGTCAGGGAGTTGACGTAGGCCGCGATGGCGTTGCTGACCGACCGGCTGTAGATGGCCTTTTTTCCAACCCCGCCGTAGGCCTCTTCGAACATGCGGACATAGGCAGAACTTTGGTTCAGGCGATCCGCGATCTCGTAAAAGTTAGTATTGAACTCCATATTATTATCGACCACGTGGGCGACCTGCCGTTCGAGGTTGACCTCCCTCATATCCCAGAAGTAACGGGAAGAATAGGCGGCATCGATCAGTGTCGGGGCATTGCGCTGCGTAAACCGGCCGGGGATCAGGGTTTTGCTCTTCGGCAGGCCGTCGGCAAAGGCCAGTTTGGGGTCGTGGCAGGAGGCGCAGGACATTTCCAGGTTGGCCGACAAAACCGGGTCGTAAAACAAGGCCTTTCCAAGCTTTATGAGAGCGGCGTCGTTCAGCGGCATATAAGACAACTCGGAATAATAATCCCGGTTGAGGAAATTTTCGTCGAACAGGTTCCGCGAGCGGTAATCCTGGGCGTGGTATTTGAACTGGCCGGTTTCAATGCCGTTCAGTTCCTGAAAGTCCAGCAGGGCCGCATAGAGCGGGTTGGCGGCCTGTTTCAGGAATGCCAGCCGGCCGAAGGTATCAAAATCGGCGTTAGCCTCCAGCAGCTGCTGTGCTTTGCGGTACAGCTTTACGATCTCCTGGAATTTCTCTTCGGCTTCCGGTTCCAGGTTATCGCCAAAATAGAGGAAGGCCGTTTCCATGGCCTGCAGGCTGGCCCTGGCTTCCTCAATGGCATCGCCGGATCCCGGCGTATCAAAACCGGTGAGCCCCAGGGTAAAAACCCGGACCACTCCCGAACGGAGGGCCTCGACGGCCTGGGGATCGGTGATGCTGAGCGGCAGGTGGACGACGGCGATGAAGTCGACCGACTTCTTCAGGCCGGCGGCCAGGGCGGCGATATGCATGCGCTGTGCAAGCGCCTCTTCGCTGTAGAGCAGTTCATCCAGCGCCTGCAGGCCGTTGGGTTCCACAACCTCTCCGTTCACATCTTCCTTGTCCACCTTGGGCAGCGGCGCGCCGTTGATGAACAGGTAGTTGTAATGGCCCTTGGTATAGTCGAACAGAAATTCCACCCTCTTATAGGCGTAGCGCGCCCCGGCCAACTGCCGCCTGAGTTGGGGCAGGTTGAACGGCCCCTGCGCCAGCTCTGCCAGTTTGTTCACCTCTTCCTGAAAAATACGGAAATCAGCGGAATAGGACTGGGCGATCTGCTGCGCCGTATCCCGCCCTTCCTTTTCGGTGGAAAAATTAAAACCCAGAGCGCTCAATATGCCGGTTACCAGTAAACAGATGCCGAAGGTTCTCATTGATCAAACGATGATTTTTAAGCCGCAGCCACTCCTGTGGCCGCAGGCAATAATAATAAAATTGAAATCGGAGACACAAGTAATAGTTCTGTAAAATGCAGAAAAAATGTTCCGCCCCGTCTCCCGTCCGCCGTTTGGCTTCATGGTTATATTGTCGAGGGATGGGCATAATGCCAATTTATGGCTTCGATCCACCCCCTAACCCCCGCCGGCGGGGGAAATTTGCCTTAAAGTGGCTGCCAATGCGATGGCATCTCCACCGCCGGCGGGGGAAATTTGCCCTAAAGTGGCTGCCAATGCGATGGCATCTCCACCGCCGGCGGGGGAAATTTGCCCTAAAGTGGCTGCCAATACGATGGCATCTCCCCTGCCAGCGGGGGAAATTTGCCCTAAAGTGGCTGCCAATACGATGGCATCTCCCCCGCCGGCGGGGGAAATTTGCCTTAAAGTGGCTGCCAATGCGATGGCATCTC
>CAZAXA010000056.1:0-19283 GCA_964488965.1 uncultured Phaeodactylibacter sp.
GTACACCTGGGAGGCGGCGAGGGAAGCGTGCCAGCAATTGGGGGAGGGATGGCGGCTGCCGACGGATGAGGAGTGGGGGGCTTTTATTAAAAATAAGGGAGGAGAAGCAGGTGCTTATGATGAACTCCTAAGAGGTGGAGGCAACGGGTTTGATGCACTTTTAGGTGGCTACCGTTTTCCTTCTGGTGGTTACAACTTCTTTGAGATCAACGGTTATTACTGGAGCAGCACCGAAAAGGATACCCAAAACGTGTGGAGCTACTACTTCAACAGTTTATACGGCAGGCTATACCGTTATGATTTCGCAAAGTCTTATGGGATTAGTTGCCGCTGCCTAAAGAACTGACCCGGCTCGTTACAACCTGCGGTTGTACACGTCCTGCTCGTTACAACCTGCGGTTGTACACGGGCCAAAGCGCCGGGCTCCTGCCCGGTGTCATTTTATTCTACTGCCGCACCGCCGCATACATCTTTTCCACCTCCTCCTCCGAGAACGTCCCCAATAATCCAGTCTGGAAGACGATCTCCAGGTCGCCCTGCAGGACGATGTAGCGGAAGCCGTAGCTGATGTTGTTGCTGTCTATGGCCGTCTGGTAGACGAAGCCGTCCTCTTCTTCCCGGACGATGCGGGAGAAGTAGCGGTTGCTCTTCACGTCGGCCAGTTGTTCGGCCTTCAGGCGGGGAAGGTCGCTGGTCTCGGCCTGGGTGGCAAACACCTGGACATTGTAATTGCCGGCGCCCCGGACGGTGATGTCTTTGATCAGCCCCCCGCCGAGGCTGCCTGCCTTGATGTCGGCGCTGTCCGGCGCCATGATGGCTACGGGGATGCCGTAGGCCAGCAGGTCCGTCTCCCTGAGGCCGCCGCCGTTTTCGCTCTGGCATGCGGCAAACAGGAGGGCGATGAGAGATAACAGGAGTATTTTTTTCATTTTTATGGATTGTTTTAATAATGTCGTACTGGTTGATTGTTAATGCGTTGATTTGTTGATTCGGCACGCCGTCCCGCCGTTTGGCTTCATGGACTAACCGTCTAAGGTTGGACAGTCTATACTTCGCGTTAAGAGAAACGGGAATATAGATTCCCGTCTCTTAACTCTTTATGGCAGCGCAGGAATCTATATTCCTGCTTCTCTGTCCAACCTTAGACGGGTAGCCGCTTCATGGTTATATTGTTGAGGCTGTTCCGGGTACTTTTGACAGCAAAGGTTATTTTGTCCACCCCTGAATCCCCCGTGCTCCGACGATGTAGCCAGCTATGGCACAAGCGTCCGGCGGGAGGCATTTCCCCCGATTTAGGGGTGCGTTTCAAAATAAAGTTTCCCGTTTTCAATAACGAGATTCCCATTCCGACTTTCCCGAGCAACCTCATTGTTAAATGGTTATGTTGCTTGGGCTGCCCGTCGTCTGCCCGGAATACCAGGAAAACCGGCAAACCTTCGTTCATGGGTTATCCCCCTCCATATTTGCCCCCTCCTTATGAGGTGGTATATCATCAAAACGATTAACTTTGCGCAAAATTCCACCAGGCGGAAAGCATTATATGATCAGGAGCCTACAGATACGAAACTACGCCATAATTGAAGAGCTCGAGATGGATTTCTCCAAGGGCCTGACGATCGTCACGGGCGAGACGGGCGCCGGCAAGTCCATCCTGCTGGGCGCCCTCGGCCTGATCATGGGCAAGCGGGCGGATATCAAGTCGCTCTACAACCTGGAAGACAAATGCGTGGTGGAGGCCCGGTTCGATGTGAGCCGCTATAGCCTGAAGGGCTTTTTTGAGGAGAACGACCTCGACTACGAGGACAATATGGTCATCCGGCGGGAGATCACCCCTTCCGGGAAATCGCGGGCCTTCGTCAACGATACGCCGGTGACGCTGAACATCCTGCAGGACCTCAGTTCCACCCTGGTCGACCTGCACCAGCAGTTCGAAAACCTGGATATCCACCAGGTGTCCTTCCAGTTGCGCCTGCTCGACGCCCTGGCGGAAAACAAGGGCCGGCTGGCGGATTACCAGCGCCGTTTTTTCCAATACCAGGCCAACCGCCGCCGCCTGGCCGAGCTCATCCGCCGCAACGACAGCGCCGCTAAAGAACTGGATTTCCTGAACTTCCAGCTGGAGGAGTTCAACGCTGCCCAGCTCAGGGCCGGCGAGCAGGAAGAGCTGGAAGAAGAGCTTTCCCGCCTGACCAATGCCGAAGATATTAAACGCATACTGGCGGGCGCTTTTCAGCAGCTGAGCGAAAGCGAGCTTTCCGTCATCGGCCAGTTGGAAGAGATCGCCCAGGCCCTGAAGGGCATCAGCAAATTCGACCAGCGCCTGGGCAAGTTCTACGAGCGCTTCGACAGCGTGCTGATGGAGCTGAACGACCTCTCCCAGGAATTTGAGGGAGTGGCCGAGGAGGCCGAATACGACCCCGAGCGTATCATGGAAGCGCAACAGCGCCTGGACCTCATCTACCGCCTGGAGAACAAGCACCAGGCGAACTCGGTGGAGGAACTGCTGCAAATCCAGCAGGGCCTGCAGGAGCAGGTGGATGCTATCGGCGACCTCAGCGCGGAGATCGCCGTTCTGGAGAAGGAAACGGCCCGCCAGGAAGAAGAACTGCTCGGGCTGGCCGAAGAGCTGAGCCGGCGCCGCCACGCTGTGGTGGGCGGCTTCGAGAACGAAGTGGAGCGAATGCTGGCCCAGTTGGCCATGGAACATGCCCGCATCAAGGCGGAATTCACCCGCATGGAGGAACTGGGCCCCACCGGCTTCGACGAGGTCAATTTCCTGTTCGCCGCCAACCTGGGCAGCCGGATGCAGCTGATCAAGGATGTGGCCTCCGGGGGCGAACTGTCGCGCCTGACCCTGGTCGTCAAATCCCTGGTGGCCAGCGCCATCCCGCTGCCGACCCTCATTTTCGACGAGATCGATACCGGCATTTCCGGCGACGTAGCCCTCAAGATGGGCAATATCCTGCGCAAGCTGAGCAATGAGCATCAGGTGATCTCCATCACCCATTCCCCGCAGATCGCTTCCAAGGCCGACGTCCATTACTTCGTTTATAAACGGATAAAGGACGTGCGAACCATCACCGAAGTGCGGATGCTGGAACTGGAGGAACGGATACACGCCATCGCCACCATGCTCAGCCAGAGCCCGCCCAGCGATTCGGCGATTGCCAATGCGAGGGAGTTGCTGAAGGCGGGGTAGGGGAGGTTTAACAACAATCAAAATAAAATGACTAACAACCTGCTGAAAGGAAAAAGAGGCGTCATTTTCGGCGCGCTTGATGACAAATCAATTGCCTGGAAAGTAGCGGAGCGTTGTGTGGAAGAAGGAGCGAAAGTCACGCTGACCAACGCGCCGGTAGCGATGCGCTTCGGAGAGATCCAGAAGCTGGGTGAAAAGCTCCAGGCCGAGATCATCCCCGCGGATGCCACCAGCCTGGAAGACCTGGAGAACCTGTTCCGGCAATCGGTAAAGGCCCTGGGCGGCAAGATCGACTTTGTGCTGCATTCCATAGGAATGTCGCTCAACGTTCGCAAAAAGAAGGAATATACGGACCTGAATTACGAGTGGATGCAGAAGACCTTCGACATCTCCGCCATTTCCTTTCACAAGGTCATGCAGACGCTGTGGAAGATGGACGCCATGAGCGACGGGGGTTCCATCCTGGCGCTGACCTACATCGCCGCGCAGCGCACCTTCCCGGATTACAACGAGATGGCGGAATCCAAGGCCCTGCTCGAATCCTTCGCCCGCAGCTTCGGCTACCACTTCGGCGAGCGCAACAAGGTGCGCGTCAACACCATCTCCCAGTCGCCGACAAAAACCACGGCGGGCAGCGGCGTAAAGGGCTTCGACGAGTTCTTCGATTATGCCGATAAGATGTCCCCCCTGGGTAACGCTTCGGCGGAGGCCTGCGCCGATTACTGCGTCCTCATGTTCTCAGATTTCACCCGTATGGTGACCATGCAGAACCTCTATCACGACGGCGGCTTTTCCAGCATGGGGATGAACCCGAAGGCGCTGGGGATGTAGGAGGGTGTCAGTTATCTGTTGTTGGTTGTTGGTTGCTCGTTACCGGTTAGCAACCGACAGCCAACAACAAGCAACAAGCAATTCACCCATACCCCTTCCGGCTGACAAATAATTTCACCGGCTCTTTATAACTTCGCCCTATCTTTCTATCATTCAAAAGCGACATTCATGAAGCGCAACGTACTGCTACTGCTTGTCTTTTTACCCTTTGTGCTCCCTGCCCAGCAGCAGGCCAGCCTGCTCGGCGTATGGGATGACCCCAGTCTGGTGGGCTCCACCTTTTACGACAATACCTACAACGAGGTTTGGGGCCTTGCCGTCAATGGCCATGAATATGGCATTATCGGCTCTACTGCCGGCACCCACTTCATTGATGTGACGAACCCCACTCAGCCCTTCGAGGCCCATTTCGTTCCCGGCGCTTTCCAGGGCGGGGGCGTCGTCCACCGGGATTATCACGACTACAACGGCTACCTGTACGCGGTTTGCGACGAAGGGCAGAGCACCCTGCAGATCATCGACCTGCGCGGCCTGCCGGAGGCAGTGGAGGTCGTGTACGAATCGGCCCAGGATATTCGCCGGTCCCACAATATCTTTATCGATACGGCGACGGCCAGGCTCTACGCCCTGGCTATGGCGGGCAATCAGGGCGGCGCCGCCGCCATGCGCATTTTTGACGTCTCCGACCCGCTGAACCCGGTGAGGCTGGGGAGCTATAACAACTTCGGCGGCCTTTCCGTAGGACATGTGCACGACGCCTACGTCCGTGACGACATAGCCTTCCTGAACTGTGGCAACAGCGGTTTTGCCATCGTCGATTTTTCGGACCCCGCTAATCCGCAGACGTTGAGTACGCTGACGGATTATCCCGACCGGGGGTACAACCACTCCGGCTGGCTTTCCGACGACGGGCGCTACTACTACATGGCGGACGAGACCCACGCTGCCGATATGAAGGTGATCGATGTGAGCGACCCCTGCGAGCCGGCGGTTATAGGCACTTTCAATGCCGGGGTCCCCAATCCCTTCAGCATTCCGCACAACCAGATCGCGGCCTGCAATTATCTTTATGTGGCCTACTACTACGACGGCCTGGCCGTTTACGATATCTCTGACCCGGAAAATCCGGAGAAGGTACTTTACTATGACACCTACGCCCCTGCCGACGGGCAGAGTTATAAAGGCGCCTGGGGTATATTCCCCTTCCTGCCTTCCGGCAACATCCTGGTATCGGACATGCAGACGGGCCTCTACATTTTTGAAGGCATGGGCGACAATTGTTCCCCTGCCCGCAGCCTGGCGCCCGTCGACCTCTCCTGCCTGGGAATCAACCGCACTGCCGAACAGGAAGGGGTGGAAAACCTGGAGTTGTTCCCTCAGCCCGCCAGCGACGCCCTGAACGCCAGGCTGCAACTGCCCGAGGGCCGGCAAAACGTTAATGTACAACTACTGGACATCAACGGCCGCCCGGCACAGCGTTTAGGCGATGTACAACTGCAGGCCGGCGCCAATCACCTGCACTTTCAGCTCGATGCTTCACTGCCCGCAGGGGTGTACCTGTTCCGCCTTCAGGGCGAGGGGGTGAATGTAGTACGGCGGGTGGTGATTAATTAGTGTATAAGTGCATTTGTGTACAGGTGCATTTGTTTGGCTGCACCAATGCGCCAATGCACGCCCGCCCTCATACCTCGGCCGGGTAAAAATGCACCAATGTACGAATACACAAACTCGCCATGACAAGATCCATTTTCACCATAACTGCCTTCCTGTTGTTCGCCCCCGTTCTTCTGCCGGCGCAGCAGCCGGACTTTCCCACCGGGCGCAGCAGCAGCCGGGGTAGTGAAAGCGGGCAGAACGAAGTAGAAGTGGACACGTTCGAGATTTTCTATTTTTTTGCGGACAATCCCAACCAGGAGATTCCTTTTTCGGATTCCACGCTGGGGGGGTACTTCCATCAGTACGACCCGGCGCGCCGGCGCGATCTCGACTACCGGCACCTGGGCAACCTGGGTTCCGCCCATGAGCCTATCGTTTTCGGGGCGGCCTGGCGGCGGGGCTTCGACATAGGCCTTCACCAGTATGATCTGTATATGACGCCGGGCGCAGAGATGCCCTACTACCGCATAGAGCGGCCCTTTTCCCAGGTTTCCTACACCCAGGGCTCGGAGCAGGCCGATGGGTACACTACAGCCCAGTTTAGCCGGAATTTTGCCAACGGCCTCAACTATTCTATTGACTACAAGCGCATTACCCAGTTAGGGACACAGGGCCAGTATCCCAACCAGAACAACCGCAATACGGCCTTTACCAACGGGTTGTGGTATGAAAGCCGGAACGGCCGTTACGACGGCTTTTTCAGTTTTGCGGCAAATACCATTCAGCAGGAAGACAATGGCGGGATACTGGTGGAGCCCCTCGCCGGCGGAGAGTTTGGGGGCAGCCCCAGTTCTGCTGGAGTCTTCCTGGGGACGGCCCGCACGCGCCATGCCCACCGGGAGGCCATGTACACGCATTATTACCGCTTCGGCGGCGGGCAGGATTCCATTCGCGGCACGCGGCGTTCTTATACCATTTCCCATCAGGCCATCTTTTCCAACAGCACCTATAAATACTATGATGAGTACGACGAGAGCCAGGATTCTTCCTTTTACCATACCTTCCCGGCCCTGCTGCCCGACCCGCGCGGCACGCGGCTCTATTTCAAGCACCGCAAACTGGAAAACGCCTTCCGCCTGGCCACTTTCAAGCTCGACAGCCGCGGGCAGGGCCGTGCCAGAAACCAGCGCGACCTGCTCGAACTTGGGGCAGTACACACCTTGCACCAGCTCGAAGAGGCCGGCGCCGATTCCACCCTCAACAACCTCTTCCTCACCGGCAAATACCGCTTTAACCCCAACGAGCGGCTGCGCATCAACCTCTACGGCCACTTCGGCCTGTGGGATAATGCCGGGGATTACCGGGCGGAGGGGAATCTGTTCTTCGACTTCAAAAAAGCAGGCAGCCTGGCCCTCAGCGCCGTCAACCAACTGTATTCCCCTACTCTGATGGAACACCGGCTGTACCTTTCCGAACAGCAGGTGTACCGGAATAACTTCGACAAAACGCTTTCCACTACTCTTTCCGGCGCCTACGCGCTGCCGCAGTTCAAGCTGGAACTGAGGGGGAGCTATCACCTGCTCAACAACTATATCTACTTCGATACGCTCGGCCTGCCGCAGCAGACCGGCATTCCCATCAGCATCGCCCAGCTGATCATCAAAAAGGGCTTCCGGATCGGCAGCTTCCACCTGGATAATGTGGTGGCGCTGCAACAGGCTACCGAAGATTTCATCCGCCTGCCGGCCATCTATTCCAAACACAGCTTCTACTACGCCGGCCAGTGGTTCAAGGTGCTGGACGTGCGGGTGGGGCTTGACCTGCGCTTCAACGACTCCTTCTTTGTCCCTTATTATAACCCCGTTACCGGCCAGTTTCAGCTTCAGGACAGCCGGGAAGTGGAATTCTATCCTGCCGCCGATGCCTTCTTCAGCATGCGCGTCACCAAATTCCGGGCATTCGTCAAGTGGGAAAACGCCACCGCAGCCCTGATCACCGGCCGGTTGTTCTACCAGACGGCCTATTATGCCCATCCCAGCTCGGCCTTCCGCCTGGGGCTGAAGTGGCGCTTCCTGAATTGAGCTGTTATTCGTGTTTGCGTGTTTGCGAATCAACAAAAAAGCCGGAGGCGCTTCTGCGCCATCCGGCCTGCACTCTCTTAGTCAACTGGTAATGCTGCTTTGGGAAAAAGAGTGTGTTGAGAAAAATTGGTTTTTTGGGGTTGGAACAGGAGGGTGGAAGCCGCCCGCTTCGGGAGGCCTCCCCCGCAGTTCATCATGGGATTATGTCAGGGCTTTTTTGTGTGTTGTTATCCCTTTATACAGGGGAAGAGGAAAGTGTTACCGGAAAAGAAAATTTTATGGCTCAAGTTTTTCGTCAAAGCAATAAAACAAGATTCAAATCGAAAAAATAAATTTAATTTTTCGATTTGAATCAAAAAAATAATAAATTTAGTTTAAAAACATGATCGGCAGGCAATTGGAAGGCAATATCCGCTCACAGTTGGATAAGGGCAAAGCGATCATCATAATCGGCCCCAGGCAGGTTGGGAAAACGACACTGGTACGGCAGATCACTGATAGCCTGAACCGAAGAACACTATGGTTAACCGGTGATGACCCCGCCGCCCGCACCATGCTGGAAGACATCTCTTTGGCGCGACTGAAAACGGTTATCGGACATAATCAAGTGGTGGTCGTAGACGAGGCACAGCGGCTCCACAATGCAGGGTTAACGCTCAAACTGATCACCGACCATTTGCCGGAAGTCCAGTTATTGGTTACCGGATCTTCCTCCCTGGACCTGGCGGCAGAAACAAAAGAAAGCCTGGTAGGCAGAAAATATGAGTACCGGCTTTTCCCTCTTTCTTTTGTCGAAATGAGCGCGCATCATGGCTACCTCGCTGAGCACGCGCTATTGGAGCATCGGATGGTCTATGGTTATTACCCTGAGGTAGTAAAAAACGAGCTGGTTCAGACGCAAAAGATATTAAATGAACTCGCGGAAGGCCTCATGTACAAAGACCTGCTCGCAATGGATCAACTGAAAAAACCCTCTTTGCTGGTAAAACTATTGCAAGCCCTGGCGTTACAACTGGGCAATGAAGTGAGTTATAACGAAGTAGCCCAGCTCACAGGCGCCGACCCCCAAACCGTAGAAAGATACATTGACTTGCTGGAGCAATCCTTTGTACTGTTCAGGCTACCTTCATTGAGCCGTAATGCCCGGAACGAAATAAAAAAGGGACGAAAGATTTATTTCTTTGACAATGGCATCCGCAATTCGATCATCAATAACTTCAATCCACTGGCCTTACGGCAGGACACCGGCGCCCTCTGGGAAAATTTCCTGCTCGCAGAGCGCCTTAAACGCAACTCCTATAACGATTACTTCTGCAACACCTATTTCTGGAGGACGACCACTCAACAGGAAATCGACTACATAGAAGAGTATGGCGGCGCCCTGCATGCTTTCGAATTCAAATGGCAACCCCGCAAGGCCGCCCACTTTCCGAAATCTTTTCTCGGCGCTTACCCCGGGAGTGGAACACGGCGCATCGACAACAGCAATTTTGAGGAGTTTGTCGGGATGGGATGAAGAAAAGAGGAAAGGGTAAAATCCGGTATCCGGAAATGACAGATGCTGCCCCTCACTCCTTCACACACCGGCAGGAAGCCCCGAGCGATTTCGACAATTTGGTAGAACGCAGCGCACGGGTGGCGCCGTTGAAGTTGAAGGCGAAGGCTTCGCCGGCCCCTCTGCTGCTTTCCGTTTCGGTGCTGCTCCAGTAGTAGCCGCTTGCCCCGAGGTCGCCGAAGGCGCCGCTGTATCGACGGTTGCCTCCCAGGAGGGCGGCGAAGTTGCTGTAGCCGTCTTCAGCCAGGGCTTCGTAGGCTGCCGTTCCGCCATCGGCGGCATCTTCGTCGGCGCCGCCGAACTGAGCGGCCATCCGCCGCCATTCCAGGGCCGAGGGCAGGCGCCAGCCTTCGGGGCAGGCCTTTCGGGCAGCTTCCCAGGTGTAAAGCCGGCCGTACTTTTCGCCGTTTTCGGGCTTATCTTCATAGAACCAGCTTCCTTCAGGGGTTTTGAAATTCAGGTTCTCGGCCATCCAGGGTTGTTCTTTGAACTCCACCACTTCGTACAGGTTACCATCACGGAGATCGATAAAAAAGGAGGAGGATCTTTGGTTCAGCTCCGAAACGTATGCTATGATCTCGAATGCGGTGTTTTTTGACTTGTCGTGAATGATGGAGGAAAATTCCTCTTTCAGGTCATGGGTGAGCTGGCTTTTTCTTTCCAGATTGCGCCGGATTTCGCTGGCTATCCGCTGGTTTTCGGTGGCTTTCCGGCTTTGAGCCAGGGCGAAGGCCAGTAAAACTGCGGCGATGGCCCCGGCAATGCCGATCACCCACGATATGCGTTGCTGCCGGGCTTTTACCCGTTTTACCAGTTCCTTTTCCCGTTCCAGCCTGGCTCTTTCCTTCGCTTCGGCTTCCTGGCGGGCGCGGCCGAGTTCTTTTCTGCTTTTCTCGATCAGGGCCAGCAGGCTCTCTTTGGGGCGTAGTATCGGCTGGAACTGCGCCAGGTAATCCAGTTCTTCGGCAGTGAGGAGGCGGTTGGCGCCGATCTCATCGTACATGTGATAGATGTTCTCGGCCTTTCGGCGCGCCTTGGCTTCCGTCGAGGCCAACTCGTAGATTTGAGCGGCCAGCTTGTCGTGTTTGAGTTCGTACCGCATAGCTTGGGATCTGTCAATCTACTTGATTAAGGAGCCGGAGACGGCCGAATTCTGCCAGGCAATAGTTCAGAATCTCCGGGCCGAAGCGCCGTTCCGCCGGCAGTTGGGCCAGGCGGTGTAATATTTCTTCCTGGCTCATGGCGCGTTTGGTCATCTCGTTGGTCACCAGGGTGAAGAGGATTTCCAGGGGTATCCCCTGGGGGGACGCCAGCCCGAATTCTTTCTTCAGCTTTTTTTCCAGCAGGCCCAGTTGCTCCTCCAGGAAGAGGGTCAGTACGCTTTTCATCTCCCCGGCCTGCCGCACCAGCTGGGGGTCGAAGACCCGGCGGCCTTTGTGCTCTCCGGCGCGCCGGTAGAGGTGGTCGAGGTAGACCTGCAGCTCGGTCAGGTCCACCTCCCGCCTTTCATTGCGGATATTGTCGATGATGTGGCTGGCCGTGGCTTCCGGCTCGCGCAGCTCGATATGGAATTCTTCGGCGGTAAGCGTGCCTTTGATGACATGGCGCAGTTGCCGCTCGCTCATCTTTTCGATCCGCAGGCGGTTGTCGAACAGTTCGGGGATAACCGCCTCGAAATCGGAGAGCCAGGCCAGGTATTCTTCGCGCATGACCAGGATCACCCGGCAGAAGGCCTCGGCATTGAGCAGCCGGCTCAGCTCATCGAAAAAGGGCTTTTGTTCCGTGACGGGGTCTCCCTGAATGAACAACTCCTCAAACTGGTCGAAGATGAGGTAGACCGGTATGTAGCGGGTCCAGAATAACTGTTCCACGCCGGCGGTCAGGTCGGCCCCGGCGGGCAGAGCCTTGTTCTTGTCCTGCAACTGGCCGTGGATTTGCCGGAGGGTGGCCGCCTTGAGGTTGTGGCCGCGGCGGATGAATAGCGGGTTCCAATCGGTATCGCCGAATTTATTGGTCAGCCCGCAGTTGATGATGCTGGTCTTGCCGGTACCCGAAGCGCCATAGACCAGCAGCAGTTTGGCCGATTGTATCCGCTCGTACAATTGCTCGGTCTCCCGTTCGCGGCCGAAAAAGAGATGGTGGTCCTCCTTCTCGTAGGGGTCGAGAAATTTAAAAGGGCTTCGTATGTTGGGCGTTTCGCTCATGCCTGGCCTTTTAGCGCTTCAATAACCGGTTTCTATCCTCCAATGTCTTTGATAAAAGAAGTCATTTGTTCTCTGATGATCTGGTAATCTTCCATTTCGGGCCGAACGATCAGGAAATCGATGCTGCTCGGCGTGTTCTGTTGTCCCGCCTGGTTGATATTGTAATTTACATTCCGGAAAACAAAGGTGTTTGCCTTCCAGTGGTGCAGGGTATAGATCATTGGCGTATTCTTGCCCTTACTCTCTCCGAAAGCGGTCTTGTCCAGGTAAAAAGGAGAGAGGTTGAGGTATTTGCTGATGCGGGCCTCGCCGGAGCGCCGGGTCAGCACGACGGAATGGCTGTTGATGTACTGCTCCAGGGAGCGGGGCCGGTGTTTCAGGTAGGCCTGAAAGGGCACGTGCAGGTCGCCGATCATATGCTCGAAGGGGGTGGGTACGGCAATATGGCCGGGGTTGATGATCCGGATATCCCGGACGGTGAGCAGGCTGAAGTTGACCAGGCCGGCAGCCTGGGTGAGCAGGCCGGTCAGCACCGATTCACAGAGGTAACAGCCTTCCTCGACCTCCTGAGCGGGGATGTCTTCCCGGAGCAGGCGATGGCGGATGGCCTCCACATAGCGGTACTGGTCAAAGGCCTGGCTTCCCGGCGCCCAGTGTTCGGCGATGGCCTTCAGTTCCGGCATAAACCAGTCAACAGGGCCGCCCTTCAGGCTTTCGCAGGCCTTTTGCAGCAGCAGCATGTAGTCGTAGGCCTCGCTGTTGTCCTTGTGCAGCAGGAAGAATTCCTCGAGATCGTTTTCCAGCGCCAGTTTTCCGGCTTTTATTTCATTCCACAACTGGGCCATGGCGATGTAGCTCAGGAAGCGCGTTGTGGAAACGTAAGCCTGAATGAGTTCCCGCAGGCGGGGCAGGCCGGCGACGCTCATACTTTCGGCATCGGCAAAGAGCCGGAACAGGTGTACGCTGATGATCCAGGGGAAACTCGTAATGATGAGGGCCTCTTCGGTAGGGTACTGGCCCTCGCTGAGATGGGGCGCTTTTTCTTTTATCGCCTGCAGCAGGCGCAGGATATTCTTGTTGACGGCATAACTCACCTGAACGGAAGCCGGCGCCGGCGCCGTGTAGTACTGGGGCAGTTTCCATCGCAGGATATCCGGCGCGGCGCCTTCGGCCACGTACAGGCCCCAGGGGAAGCTCTCTTCCGTTTCCCGCCCTGAGATTTGCGAACTGCCGGGCAGGGTCAGGTTGCGCTGCCCGCCGCCGGCCCCCCGGTAGATTTCGGCCTTTTGGCCGAACTTCATCTCCAGGTAGGCGCGGGCGTGCCCGAAGGCCCCTTCCAGGCTGTAGTGGTTGGCCAGCGCCGAATAGAAGCGGGCGGCGAAGGCCTGCGCTTTGGGGTCTTCCACCGCGCAGCGCGTGGCGATCACTACGGGAATGCCCAGGCGGTGCAGTTGCTCCACCTGGCCGGCCGTAGCGCAGCCGTTCAGGAAAACCAGCCGCAGGCTGTCTTTCTGTTCGGCGATGAGCCGGGCCAGTTGCCGGGCCCCCGCCGCCTGCCCTTCCAGGTTCAGCCGCTGCCCGTCGGCATGGCCGGCGAAGTGGAAAACCGCCATCCGCCCCTTGTAGGCCTCGAAAAAGCGGAACAGATCGTCGATTTCCGTACTTTCCTCCCGCACTACCTTGACGAAGCCCTTGGCGTCAACCGGCAGCAAAGCCTGGTGGACGGCCGTGCTCTCCCCTTTGAGGTACTCCAGGAAGCGGGCCTCCTCATTGGCGAAAGCAAAGAATAGTACGGGCGGTTGAGCCATGAAGTTATGGTTTCTGGGTTTCTGGGGTTTCTGGGTTTCTGGTTTATGTCCATTCAGGGGCTGCACCCCGAGCGCAACAACAAACTTAAATGGAAATGGCCAGGCCTACGGTTCCGGCAACATTGGACCTCAGGCCGCCATCGTTCAAAGGAACCAGAATATTTCCCAGTAAAATGATGCGTTCGGAGGGGGCGTACCTCAGGCCGAAAGCGGCATTGAAAATATTGTCATTATCCCTTTCGGGGATATTGCTCAGGTCTACATGGCGCTCATTTTGGCCAATTTCCTCGCCCGCGTCATTTTTTATCCGGTCGACGATGGTGACGGATCCGGGAAACAATGAAATGGCCTCATCTTTGTTCAGGTCGACCTCTCCCAGGATATCTATAGCGAAGGTGAGGCCGGAAAGCAACTTCTGGTCAAAACCGGCGGCGAACTCAAACTCGTCGCTGTCCGTGTCTGCCCGCCGGTAATCATAACCCATGTTGAGATGAGGGGTGAAATCGCCGAATTTTTTGGACAGGATACCCATCAGCCGGACATTGGTTTCCCCCGCTCCCAGAAAGTCGTCAGGATCTCCGGTAGGGAGCCTTACATCCAGCAGGGCCGCCAGGTTTACCCCCTTTCCCTGGGCAAAGCTATACTTCAGCCTGACGGTCAGGTCGCCTATGCCGGAAGCGCTTTCTTTGTAATTTCTCGTCGACTCCAGTTTCGGGTTGAGCGGGTCTTCCCCGAAATGGTGGTTGGCGGTGTCGATGGCAGCCAGCGTAAAGCTGTTTATCACAGCGCGGGCGTCGCCTTCCATACTGACATTGATCGTGGGTATGGCCACCCCGATATCCAGGTTTTTGGTTATCCCCATCGTGGCAAAGAAGGCGAAAATGCTGGCATTAACGTCCAGCCCCAGCGTTACGTCCATAATATCGCTTTCGTTAACATTCTCTCCGAGCGTTCCATCTTTGCTAAGGTCTACATGCGTAAAGGTAAACCGCATGTCTTCGGTTTTTATTCCTCTGAAATCGGAGAGGTTCAGGTAAGTATAGTTCACTCCGGCGTTGATCTTACCCTTGCCCAGCGTTCTTCCCGTTTCGGCAAAAATGGGCCCCAGGCTCTCCACTATACTTACCGGCTGGCCGGTAGAAAAGTCAAAACTTACGCCTACCGAAGTAGAACTGAGGGGGAAGGAAGAGACATTGCCTCCGATCAGGCTGTTCAGGGCAGGCGCCAGCACGCTGTCTGCTAATCCGGCGGCCCTTCTGAAATGGTTGCCATGGTTTCCGGGGCTCAGTTGTATTTCGTCGATCAGGAAATGATCAAAGATTTCCTCCTTAAATGTAGTATTCAGCTGAGCCTTAAGGCTATGGATTGAAAACAGAGAGGCGAATATCCCGGATAGTAAAAATTTTGTGAGTAAGCCTTTTCTCATGATAAGTTTCTTTTTGAAGGGTTATTGAATAAGGGAATAGGGCCATATTAATTTTGGGACATTACTTTCCATTGGCCGTTGACCGGCTTCAGCCTCCAGTCTTTGGGAATAACACTTTTCTCCACTTCGTTTTTTGTAGTATTGACGTAAGACATTTTAATACTGAACGTAGCCCGGGCGTTGTTGCCGTCGATCTGAATGATCTCGTCTTCAATGCTTACGGATATGTCCCTGGCATTTCTGAAAAAGAATAACCACTGATTTTCACTTTCTTTAAAGGTTTCAATGATCGTCTCAACGTCTTCTCTTTCCAGGCTTTGCCGGTAGCTGTTGATGAGGCTTCGGATTTCTCCTTTGGCCCGGTTTTCCTTATCAAGAGCTGCTTTGGCTTCCGAATCGGCCGCTGCTTTGGAGCTTTCCCGGGCGTTTTTTATCTCTTCTGAGGAACGGGCGTACAACTGCCCGGCCTGCTGAAAAGCATTACCGGCCGAGGAGTAGTTGCCGGCCTGTAAATAGCCCTCGCCGGCGGCTTCCATTTTCAAGGCATTTTGATAAGCAGAGTTGGCCGCTTTTTCGGATGGGCTTCCGGTAACATCCGCTTTTTCGGCCGCCATACTATTTCTGGCCTGCTCCGCCTCCTGCTGTTGCCGGGCCCTGGCAGCTTCCTCTTGTTGCGCCAGTTCTCTCTGCCTGGCCTGTATGGCTTCTTCCCGCGCCTTTACCCTGGCCTCTTCCAGGGCGTTGCCGTATCCGTCTTTAGCTTCGGCATAGAAGTTCTGTGCGGCCAGAAAGCCGTTTCTGGAGCCTGCCCGGAAGTTGCGGTCCCCGCTTTGTTCTTTGGCGCGCGCCTGTTCCAGCGTTTCCTTTGCCAGGGAAATGCTTTCGTACTGCTCGGCGGCCGCTTTTTCCCGGAGCATTTCCTGCCGGAGGGATTCCACGGCCCTTTTGACGGCGTTCAGGTCGGTCTCCGCTTCGAGGGCTTTGGTTTGGGCTTCGTTGCGGGCGATCTTAAACAGTTCTCCCGCCCTTTTATAGGACCGCTCGGCCAGGGAGTAATTGCCTGCGGCGAACTCCTTTTCGGCCTGCTGCTCTTCCTGCATGGCGCGGCTGAATGCCGCTTCGGCCAATGCCCGGGCCCGGGCGTTTTCCGCCTGGCCCCTGAGGCCGCTCATTTCCGCCCTGGCAGCGATGGCGGGTTGTTTCTCCATCTCTTCGGTTTTCATCTCCGTTTCTGCCTGCAGGTTGCTGTTCGCTTCCCGGATGGCCTGGCTGAAGAGGTCGGCCGCTGAAATGTACGACAGCCTGGCCGCCGGGTAGTTGCCTTCTTCATACTCCTGGCCGCCTTGCCGGGCATATTCCAGCCCCTGGCCATAGGCGCCCTCCGCCAATGCGGGCGCGCCGGCATTTTCCGCTTCGGCCTGCCGGGCCAGCATTTCATCCCTGGCGGCGGCGGCCAGCCCTGCATCTCCCGTTTGGCCTCCCTGGGAGAATTGAAAAAACAGCCAGCCTCCGGCAATGACGATGAGGAAGAAAAGGATCGCTAAAACAGGCTTGGATGATCGGGGGGACGGTTGTTCGTTCATAACGCTGGGTTCTTTTGTGTTTGACTGCGATCGTGCGGCTTCAGCCTCCGCAGTTGTGGGTTGAGGAAGCTGGCCGCGACAGCAGTGCCGCTCAACAGCTTGTATTCGGTATCCGGAAAGGCAAGGTATAAATGGCCGTGGCCGTCCAGCACGCCATGCCCGGAAAAATAAAGCAAAAGCAGGTCATTGTGATCCTTCCCGGCGAAGAAACCGGCGATCGGCCGGAGCGCGGTAGCAGCATTCGCGTTGATAAACGGGATGACTTCATCAAAATTGCAGATATCGGGGCCGTTCAACACATCGGCCAGGCCAGAGACGTCTTCCACAGGGGCGGCCAATTGGGCGAGTTTGGTGTCCTGAAATTCGCTGTTGCCTATTATCAGCGCAAATTTGCTGTTCATCATGAATATGGGTTAGAGCTATAAAAATAATACATTTTCTGTGAATATCAACATCATGTTGCAACAAACAACAAATGTCAAAGCATCCCTTCGGGACAACAAACAACAAACAACAGACAACCCTAAAAAGGCAACAGCGTACCGCTCGTCCTCGTCAACACCCTGAAATGCTCCGCTATCTTTTCCAGCACCGAAACGCCGGCCCTGTTAATGACCTCCCTGCCGTCGATGGCGCTCACCCGGGTGAGCTCTCCCATAGTGCCGGTGGTGAACACCTCGTCGGCAGTGTAGAATTCGGTGATGGAGAGGTTCTTTTCCAGTACGGGGATGCCCTGTTCGCGGCAGAGTTCCATCACCAGCCCGCGGGTGATGCCGGGCAGGCAACTGTCGGCGTGGGGGGTATAAACGGTTTGTTTACGGATGCAGAAGAGGTTGACGCCATCGGCCTCGGAGACGAAGCCGTCCTTGTCGAGCAGGATGCCGGCGTCGGCCCCGGCATGGTTGGCCTCTATCTTGGCCAGGATATTGTTGAGGAGGTTGTTGTGGTGGATTTTGCTATCCAGCGACATGGGCGAGTTCCTCCGTACAGAGGAGGTGATGAGGGTGATCTCCGGCGGGTAAACCGGCGGCTTCCATTCCGGCAGGATGATGAGGGTAGGCCCCGCCTGGTTGAGGCGGGGATCCATGCCGGAGGTGATCTTTTCACCCCGGGTCAGGGTCAGGCGGATGTGCACGCCGTCGCGCATCTGGTTGGCCTGCAGGGTTTCAAAGAGGGCCCGGGTGATGAAGGCGTTGCCGGGCACTTCCTGAAAGGCCAGAGCGTGGGCGGAATGCTGCAGCCGCTCCAGGTGGCGGTCCAGGCAGAAGATGCGCCCGTCGTACACCCGCAGGCCTTCCCACACGGCGTCGCCGCCCTGTACGGCGCTGTCGAACACAGATATTCTGGCTTCCCGGCGCGGATAGAGCGTTCCGTTGATATAGATCAGAATGCGCTCGTTTTTCGGATTGTATTGCTGGAGCATGGAATGAGTGAATTTTACCCGGCCGAGGTATTTACCCGGCTGCAACAGCAGACGTGGCGAGGACGGGGAGTGAATGGAATGAGTGAATGCATATCCTGGCTACTGCCCGCTGCGCAGCGCCCTTTGGTACATTTCTTCATAGTACGGCCGGCAGGTTGCAGCCAGTTCTTCAAGCCGGGGGGGCAGGCTGATCTCCTTTTCCCGGTAAGGCAGGAAGCCCGTCGACTGGTGAACGGCATGATACCAGTAGGGCGCCCAGGCGCCGTCTTCCGGCCGGCCGCCTGCCGGCCAGTACAGCATTGCGGGGCTGAAGGGCAGGCCCAGCCGCCCGCACAACTGCCGGAGGACATTTTCGGGGCCCTGCAGCAGCTCGCCGGCATCCACTATGGCGGCGAGCCGGCCTCGGGCTTCCAACTGCCGGTAAAGCTCGTACTGTATGGCCAGCCCGATATCGTCGATCGTGGGGTTGGGGATGACTTTGGCATAGGAGCCGATAATGTGCCGGGGGTCGCGGATGAGCAATACGTTATCCATGCGGTACAGGAAGGAGCGTTCCAGCCTGATGAGGTGGTGAGCCATTTGTTTGAATACCACCACCGGCGTAGGATATTCTGCAAAGAATACTGTGCGGGTTACTTTTTCCCCGTCCGTTTCCTGGCTGCGCAGGACCTCTTCCCTGCCCGGATGTTCGGCTTCGGAGGCAGTGTGCGTCAGATAATGGGCGTAGAGCGGTTCGTCAACGACGGTAGTATCCCTGCGTTGGGCGAAGCTGTACATCAGGGCGGTGGAGACATTGCGGGGGCTCGACCAGATATTGATGCGTTTGATATCGGAGGGCATGGTGGTTGCGAAACGAGGCAGGGGGGAGTGAGTAAGGAGCAGGTTTTGCTCTTCCCCCCTGCTGATTGTGGTTAAGCCTCGACGGTCAGGTCTTCGATAGTAGCTCCGGGAGCGTTGGTCTTGACGGATTCAATGCCATTTTCCATGCTGGCTTTGGACGCATACATCTGGCTGCTGCCGATGATCTGCTTGTTAGAGGCCAGGAGGTTGAAGTGAAACTTCCCGTTGGCAGCTTCTTTGCGCTCATAGCGTTCGTCATGGCCGGCATTTTTCATGACGCTTTCGGCGCCATTCTTACAACTGGCCTTGGTGGCATAACCCTGGCTGGAGAGGATGATCTGCCCGTTTTTAGCTTTCAGGCGGAAGTAGAACTTGTCCCCTTTTTCGCTTTTGAAAATCTCAAACTTCATAAAGCGTGTGGTTTGATGGTTTTGATAAATTGATTAAAGCCTAAATTTATAGATTTAAAGCGTATTTTTCCCTCTTTGAACCGTAATTTCGAGCCTGTTTCAAATCCAAAACACCTGATTGACATGAAGATTCCCTTTATCTGTATGGCATTTTTGCTGCCTCTCTTGACCCTGGCCCAGGGCAGGATGGAAGTCGATACCTCTTTGCACATGGACTTTGAACGCTATGACCCGCCCTCCACTCTGGTGGCGCCGGAGCATCCGGTTTCAAGGCCGAAATTTCCTTTCATCGATGTACACAGCCACCATTGGCGTTTGGACGAGCAG
>CAZAXA010000057.1:0-19269 GCA_964488965.1 uncultured Phaeodactylibacter sp.
TGGGAGGTGGAGGAGGATGGAGTGATGGAATGAATGCACGAATACACTAAAACCTGCCGCCCAATGAGAAAAGCCTTCCTTTATTATCTTGCCTTCCTGAATTGCCTTTCTTGTAAACCTCAGCCGGCCTCTACCCTGGCGGCCAGAGCCTCGCCTGACGCCCCCCTGCCCGGGCGCGAAGAGCTGTTGCAGCGCTTCCGCGAAGAGCGCCGCTTGCTCATTGTGTACAGCGAGGGGCTGGAAGCCGCCGCCCAACAAGTAAAACAAAGCCTCCGGCGGGCCGAGTGCAGCATCCTGCCGGAGAGCGATGCCCGAAGGGAGCATCTGCAGGCCTCGGCAGTCCTGCTGCTGGGTTCCAACTGGGCGAACCCGCCGGTGCAGGAGGCCGTCAGCCAGCTTCCCTTTAATTTGGAGAACGGCGAACTCCGGTTCAGCGGCCGTCGTTTTGCGGATCCGGGCACTGTCCTTTCCATATCTTTTTATCCCAATCCCCTGGCGCCCGGCCGGCCCCTGGGCATAATCACAGCAGCCCGGACGGAGGCCATTACCGATCTTTTCCGGCAACGCGGGGAGGATGGCCATTCTCCCTTCAGCTGGGCAGCTATGGGTTATGAGGTTTATGAGGATGGACGCCGCCTGCTCATGGGGCAGTTCGATGAAAAAAGCTGGCAGCCGGATACCGGCGCGGCATTCGATTTCACAACAAGCAGGGACACCATCGTGCAGGGACGGCATTTCCGTTTCACCCTCCACCAGATACAGCCCTCCACCGGGGTTGTTCAAAGCCTCATGGAGGACTGCGAGGCCAATGCCGCCAAAGTGCTGGCCTTCTGCGGCGGGCAGGCGCCGGGCCAACCCATCCCCTGCCACCTGTACAACTCTATAGAAGAGAAAGGCCTCCGCCTGAACGATACCCGGCCGGCACAGGCCGATTTCAGCCGGGGCGCCGCCCACCTGGTGGCCAACGCGGCCTTCCCGGGCCAATATGCCGGCGCCGGGAATGCCTTGCTGCTGCGCCAACTGCTCGGCAAGCCGAAAACAGAAGCGCTCGAGCAGGGGCTGGCCCTGTATTTTACCACCAACTGGCAAAAGAAAGGCTACGCTTACTGGGCCGCCCGCCTCCATCAATCCGGCAACATGGCCTCCCTGGCCGAAATACTGGATAACGATCAGCTCGCCCGGGAGTCCCCGCTGGTGGCGGGCTGCCTGACAGCTTCCTTCGCCGGTTTCCTGATCGGCCACTGGGGACGGGAGGCATTTCTGGAACGCTACGCCAACTGGCAACCCTCCCCGGAAGAAATCCACAGGCTGGAAGCCGCCTGGCGCCTCCAGTTGCAACCTCCCCCTCAACCTCAACCTCAACCTCAACCTCAGCCTCAACCTCAGCCTCAACCTCAGCCTCAACCTCCCCCCCTCCCCTACCTCAAGGGCTTCAACTTCGCCCATGAAGGTTATGCCGTCTACAATGGCTACGGCTCCGGCCTTTCCCGGCAGTCCCTTCAGCAATTGCAGGCCCTGGGCGCCACCGCAGTGGCCATTGTGCCCTACTCCTACATGCGCGATGCCCTGACGCCCGCCCCGCTCCCCTTCATGTCGCGGGCAGGCACTGAAACGGATGAGAGCATTATCCAGGACGTCTTTACCGCCAGGCAACTGGGTATGAAAACCGTCCTTAAACCGCAGATATGGCTGGGAGGCGGGAGCTGGCCCGGCGACGTGGAAATGCAGAGCGAAACCGACTGGGAACAGTTTTTCGATCATTATTACCGCTGGATGCGGCACTATGCCCTGCTGGCCGAAATGAATGGCATGGATATGCTCTGCATTGGCGTGGAATTTGCCAAGGCCACCCTTCAACGGGAAAATGACTGGCGCGCACTCATCCGCAGGTTGCGCGGCCTGTATTCGGGCCCTATGATCTATTCGGCTAACTGGGGCAAGGAGTTCGAGAACCTCCGGTTCTGGGATGCCCTGGATTACATCGGCCTGAACTGCTATTACCCCCTGAGCCAGGAAACGGCGCCCGCCGATGAAGACCTGAGCGCCGCCTTCCGGCGGGTGCTCCACCTGGCCGGGCGCGTCAGCCGGCAACACGGTAAACCCCTGCTCTTTACCGAGATCGGTTTCACCAGCACCCCCGCCCCCTGGATCGCTCCTCACAAAGACCGCGACGGGGCGCCCTTTGACGGCCAGGCCCAGGAACGCTGCTACCGCATCGTCATGGAAAACCTGAAAGGCGAAACGGAATGGTGCCACGGCATCCTGTGGTGGAAATACCCGTCCTACCTCAGCCACGGAGGCGAGGGGCATACCGGCTTCAGCCCGAATGGCAAACCGGCGGAAAAGGCAGTGAAAGAATGGTTCGTGAAGTTGCCATAGGCGAAGGATGGCGTAAAGGTGTAAGTAACTGAATTTGCATCGCCTCCCGGATTCCAGTATATTTACCGCAAAATCTGCCCATGCAACAGGATCTTACAAACATAGAGGCCAGGATACGCTCCTTCTGGCAGTGGTTCGCCGAAATGGAAGACAACATCCGGGAGTATTTCGCCGGAGAAGAAATGGTGGACAAGGCCGCCCTGATAGAGGCCATCAACAACCGGGTGCTGGACTTCGGGCTGTTCGCCTGGGAGATCGGCCCGGGCGCCAGCCGTGCTTTCTACCTGACCATCTCTCCCAATGGCGACAGAAAGCGGCTTAAAATAAGCAAGCGGATCATAGAAGCGGCGCCCGGCCTGCCGGACTGGGAGTTCTACTATGCCCGCCCGGCAAAAGAAGGGGCGCTGCAATTCACCTTGTACGACGACTTCATGATCGAACGCGAAGTGGATGCGTCTTCCTGGAATTATGCCCTGATCCCACAGCCGGATAACCGGATAGAAGTCGTCCTGGAAGCCTCCAATGTCCATCATCTGTACCCCGATTCCCGGCTGATAGCCGGCGAGCGGGTGGTCAGCAGCCTGCTGGGCGAAGAGGCTACGATCGAGCATGTTTACCGGGTAAGGGTCGTGGAGGAACTGGAGGAACAGCACCGGCCTTACAGCGCTCCGATCAGGGAACTGAGGCTGGAGATCGCATCGATGGAATGAGCCGAAGGCAGGTTCAGGAATACAGTATGGAAAAGCCTTCCATTTTGATATACAATAAAATCCTGTATAAAATGCAAAAGCTAACGTGCATCTTCATCCTTTTGTTTTTCTGCCTGTTCCTTTCCGCCCAGGGCAGCTTTCAGCGCCACTACGGGCAGCCCTCGAATTTCGATCAGGTAATCGGGATCGCCCATACTGCCGATGCCCGGTATCTGGCCGCCGGCACGACGGCAAACCTGGGCGCCGGGGGCTTCGATATGCTGTTCGAAAAAGTTGATGCGGATGGCAACAGCCTCTGGCAAACTACCTGGGGCGGGGCCGGCAATGACGGCGCCAACCAGGTGATCAGCGTATCTTCCGGCGGTTTCCTGGCCAGCGGATACACCGAAGGCGGGAATAAGGATCGCGACTTTGCCGCCGTACGCCTCGATGAAGAAGGCAATGAACTGTGGAGCATCATCCGCGGTGAAGAATACGATGACGAAGCCACCCATGCCCTTGAAATGCCGGATGGCGGGCTGCTGATCATCGGCTTTATCAGCCTTCCGGACATTATGGAGCAGGCGCTGCTGCTCGTCCGGGCGAATGCGGCGGGCGCTCCGGTTTGGGAAAGGACTTTGTTCGTCGTCTCGAATATCAGTATTGCAGGCTGCGCTCCTGCTGCCGACGGCGGTTTTTTTGTTCTGCTGAAGCCCAACCTTCTGATCAGATACGACGGCCAGGGCAACCAGTTATGGATGGAAGAACTCAACGATAGTTTTGGCGGATCGCTGGACGTGAGTTTTTTCGAAAGGACGGCGGATGGGCGCCTGCGGATTTGTGGCTGGACGATGGGGGGAGCAGGGAAGCCTTTCCTGGCCGAACTGGATGAAAACGGCGCGTCTGTTGCTTTCATCGAAATAGAAAGCATACCGGACGGCCTTGCCCAGGCCCATTCGCTGGCATTAACCCCCGAAGGCAAACTTTGGGTAACCATTCCCCCGGCATTCGGAGGGGTGTCGTTCAACTACCCGTTCCTCTATCTGATCGACCCGCTTTCCGGCGAAGAACTCTTTTCCACGACGGTAGCTGAACTGGGGCTCGACGGCCTGCAAGCTCCTTACCGCGCGTACGCTGCCGCCGGGGATGAGGGTTTTCTCCTGGCCGGCAACAGCTTCAGCAATGCCAAAGGGGCGAACGGCCTGCTGTACCGCGCCGGCGCCAATGCGGAGGAACTTTGGCAGAAAACGATCGGCATCGAAGGGGTCAGCGACCGGGAAGCCGCCAGGATGGTGGTGGAAACGGCCGATGGCGGCTTCCTCATCGGCGGAAGCCTGGCTACGGCCACTGAGGAACGCAACCTCTGGCTGATCCGGGCCAACGCCAATGGCAATGTGCTATGGTCGGCCGAGGCCGGCGGCGCCCGGGATGAGTCCATAGCCGCCCTGGCTGCCCGGACGGACGGCAGCAGCTTCGCCCTGGCCGGCTACCGGGGCGACACCCTGATCGTGAGCGCCTTTGATGATACCGGCGCCCCGCTCTGGTACCGCGAATATGCCGTGGGGCTCGGCGACGGCACTTTCGGCATGATACCGGCCCCTGATAATGAACTGCTGCTGAGCATGCCCGCCTATCTGGAGGATGGTTCCTACGGGTTATTGATGAAGCTGAATGCTCAGGGAGAAACCCTCTGGATGCAATACTACCAGCCCAGTCCTGCCTACAGCGCTACTTATGGCGTCACGGCCGCGGCGGATGGAGGGTATTTCCTTTGCGGCTGCGCCGAAAATGATGAGGGCAATTTCCTGCCCCTGCTGCTCAAAACAGACGCCAATGGCAATGAGCTATGGTACTCGACTTATGAGGAGGAGGCAGAAGGGTTCTTTAACTGCCTGATCACCGTTCATCAACACTCCAATGGCGACCTGTTCGCCAGCGGCGTCAGCATAGGAAACAACGTTCTGCCGTATGCTATCCGGGCTTCTTCGGACGGAAGCCTCATATGGAGCCAATCGCTGGGCGACAGTTACTATTTCACCTGGTTCAGCGGCCTGCAGGAAAGCGCCGGGCGGCAGGTATTGTTTGGCGCCAAGCGCTCTTCCAGCCCGCTGCAGAGTGCTGGCCGAAGCGCCGGCGCCATCACTGCCCTCAACCTGGATGGCAGCGTCGAATGGGAGAAGGACTATGGGCTGGAGGCCAATGGCCTTTTTCAGGGCGGCGCCGCCACCTCCGACGGCGGCCTGGCGGCCGTCGGTACCGCCACCTTCGACAATTCCCAGGATGCCTGGCTGGTAAAAACCGAAGCCGACGGCACAGTGGGGTTCTTTACCCCCCTCAGGCCGCCCTTCGGGATCAGCCTCTCGCCCAACCCTGCTGCCGGCTGGCTGCATCTCAACGCTTCCGGCCTGGCCGAAGGGGAAGCGGCCCTCACGGTCTTTAACCTGAACGGGCAGCGGCTCTGTCACGAGCTACTGTCCGTAACCGGCGGCCGCCTCGATCACTCCATCAGGGTGGAACACCTGGCGCCGGGCGGCTACCTCCTCCATCTGCGGCAGGGGCGGGAGGCCATGGCGGTAAAGTGGGTGAAGGAGTAGGGAATGAAGAGATGAGGGAACAGGATATCTCTTATCCTTCCATAGCTTTGGAGCAACCCAACGAATCAGCCGGGCCAGCCGTCTTTGCTAAAAACAGAATGATGAATGACATAACCGGCATTTTATATAACACTGCATTTTGCCTGCTGCTGGGCGTATTGGTGGTTTCCTGCAATAAGGACAACGAAGGCCCCTCCTCCGGAAAAGTGGGCATCCGCATTGAAAACCTCAGCAATTTCACCTTCGATGAAGTACTGCTGGAAACCGGCGGCGGGGGCGAGCAGGAGTATTTTGACATTCCCCCCGGCGGGATCACCGGATATAAGCCTTTCAATTACACTTACCGCTACGCCTACATCCGCGCTATCCTGCAGGACGATACGCTTACGCTGCAGCCCATCGATTTTTTTGGCGAACAAAAGTTTACGGAGGGCAACTTTACCTTCCGGCTCGATATCGTGGGCGAGGCCCCGCTGTACCTGGTGCTGGAATTCAGAGAAGATTAGAAATGGCCGGCTCCATGGCTGAGGATGATCAATAAACCCATGCAACCTTTCGGCTTTCACCTTGTCTTTTTGCTCAAATGTTTTCGTACAGGAACAGAAAATAACTCCTTTCTATAAAGTGCTGAAACCTTGCAGTGGACCGTGTTCCATCCGAACACCCAAAGCAATGGTTCTATGCAACACCTATACGCCCTGGCGCCCTTACTCCTGTCCTTCGGCCTGGCCCTGGCCGGCCCTGCCTATCAAATGGCAGAAAATCCCTCTTTCCTTCGGCTGCATATCCGCAACAAGCTCATCCTGGTGGAAGGGGAGGCCAATGGCCAGCGCGGGTACTTTCTCTTCGATACCGGCGCTTCCGAGCTGATCCTCAACCAGGCTTACTTTCCCCGGCATGAGGGCCACAATCCCGGCTTGTTCTTTATGGATGTAAATGGGAACCGCGACTATTACGGCCATGTCCACATCAGGCAATTCAACTGGGGGGGGCTTCGGGGGGAGGACTTTTTTGCGCCCCGCCTCGGCCTGGCGGGGCTGGAAGCCATGCTGGGAGAAAAAGTACTGGGCATCATCGGATACGATGTATTGCGGCATGTAGACCTGGAAATCGACTACTACCAGGGCACGCTTATCCTTCGCCGGCCGGGAATGGCGGTTCAGCCTTCTGTTCCGGATTATTCCTTCCACTTTCAACTGGACGGCCACTTTCCCGTACTTAGGGCAAAGCTGGGCGATGCGGGAGGCCTTCGGCTGGCCATTGACTCCGGTTCCTCCGTCGACATCTGCGCCAGCCGTCTTAAGCCGAAACTCAGGGGCAAAGCGCTGCAGAAACGCGCCATCAATTTACAGGCGGCGGCCGGACAGGTTGAGCATACTCCCTGCTTTGTCATGGATTCCCTGCAGGTAGAAGGCGCTTTTTCCATAACCCCCTGCCAGGTGGCCCTGAGCAACCTGGACGCCCTGAAGGATCATGGGTTCCGGCTCGACGGCCTGCTCGGCGTCAATTTCTTCCGCCTGGGGCGCATTCTGCTCAGCTACCGCTCGCAACGCATCGCCGTATGGCTGGGGCAAAACGACTATACGATGCGGCATAATTCCCTGGCGCTGCCGACGGGTTTGAGTGCGGAGTAATTACCAACAAGTTTTCCACAACCCTGGAATTATTAAAGAATAATGGTTACATTTGTTTGCCTTGTAAACAAATTGTTGCTATGCCTTTCACCTCAGTTGAGATTTGTGCCGGTGCGGGCGGCCAGTCCATCGGGCTGGAACAAGCCGGTTTCGAGCATTTGGCCCTGGTCGAGATAGACGGGGACGCCTGCAATACGCTCCGCCACAACCGCCCGGAATGGAATGTCTGCGAAATGGATGTAAGAGAATTTTCTGCCTGTGCGTATCGGGGGGTGAGTTTGTTTGCAGGCGGCGTACCCTGCCCGCCGTTTTCAATCGCAGGCAAGCAATTGGGTAAAGACGATGAAAGAGACCTTTTTCCGGAGGCGCTCCGGCTGATCGGGGAATGCCGGCCACAGGCTGTTCTTCTGGAAAACGTCAGAGGCTTTCTGTCTAAAAGGTTTAATGGATACCGGAGGTCTTTGCTGGACAGGCTGGAGGAAATGGGCTATACCGGAGAATGGCGGCTGCTCACTGCTTCCGATTACGGCGTGCCCCAACTACGGCCCAGGGCTATATATGCCGGTTTTTTGGATGACCATTTCAATTACTTCCAATGGCCCGGCAGAGAAGAAACTACCCCTTCTGTGGGGGAGGTGTTATTTGAAGAGATGGCTTCCCGGGGATGGAAGAAAGCGAAAAGCTGGAGAGAACAGGCCAATGGGATCGCTCCCACTTTGGTAGGAGGTTCGAAAAAACATGGTGGCGCCGACCTGGGGCTTTCCCGGGCCAGAAATGAATGGAAAAAGCTCGGGGTGGATGGAAGAAGCCTGGTAGATGAACCTCCTGGCCCGGATTTCAAAGGCATGCCCAGGCTGACTGTGAAAATGGCGTCGATGGTGCAAGGGTTTCCGGAGGATTGGGAGTTTACCGGCAGGAAAACGGCGGCTTACCGGCAGGTAGGCAATGCTTTCCCGCCGCCTGTGGCCAGGGCTGTAGGGGAAAAGATCAGATCAGCATTAAAAAAAGAAGAAAAAGTATGGCGGAGCGGAAAAATACCAGAGCCTGATTTTCAAAAAAGACGGTAACTTTAGCGGCTTTAAACCCCGTGTACATGAATACAGAAAAGCTCACCGAATACCTCAACCTGCTCTCCGAGATGGCCATCAACTTCCTGCCGAAGCTGGCGCTGGCGCTGTTGCTGCTCTTTTTTGGTTTCAAGATCGTCGACCGCATTGCCCGGCTGGGAGGCGTGGCGATGGAGCGGGCCGGGCTGAGCAGCAACCTGCTGCCTTTTTTGCGCTCAGTGGTCAACATTTCCCTCAAAATCCTGCTGATCTTCAGCGTCGCCGGGATAGTAGGGGTGGATATCACCTCTTTCGTCGCCGTGCTGGCGGCCGCCGGCTTTGCCGTCGGCCTGGCCCTGCAGGGTAGCCTGAGCAACTTCGCCGCAGGCATCATCATCCTGCTTTTCCGCCCTTATAAAGTGGATGACTGGATCGAAGTGGAAGATAAATTCGGAAAGGTGGAAGAGATACAGATTTTCAATACCATCATGGTGACCCCCGGCCTGAAGACCCTCATCATACCCAATGGCCAGGTCGTCGACAATATCGTTACCAATTACTCCAAAAAAGGGTACATCCGCATCGAACTGAACGTAACGATGCCCTACAGCGAGAGCTTTTCCAAAGTGAAAGCGATCATCCTGCAGGAACTGAAAGCCATCCCCAAAGTGCTCAGGGAACCGGAGCCGGAGGTGGGCATCGAGGCCTATGACAGCCATAATGTGCTGCTGGCGGTGCGGCCCTACGCCACTCCGGATGACTACTGGGAAGTCACCTTCGAGGCCTATCAGCGCATCAAGGCGGCCTTTAACCGGAACGGCATCAAAGTGGCCTACTCCGAAGGCATAGAAATGGGGACGATAGGGGAGTAAATGTATGGAATGATGGAACGGGCCCCGAATTTATACGCTCATTCCTTTCTCTCCTCCGGCATATCGTAGAATTCCGGGGGGGATTCCCTGCGTTCCACGCCCATTTTTTCGAGGTCATCCATAAATTCGATGGAATGATCCCAGAAATCTTTGAAGATAGGCGTCGCCTTTCTGCCCCAGTTCCAGACCTTCTGGGGGTATTGCTCGAGGTAACTGTAACTCCAGGATTCCTGTTTGGTATATGTCGTGATCAGGTGGGATGCATCGAAAAACCATAGCAGGAGGCTGTACACGAGCACCAGGAAAGCGGAGGTGAATAAGCCTCCCACCACCTGGTTGATGATGTTGATATGAGCAGTCTGAAGAGCGCCTTCCAGAAAACTGGCGATGAGCCGTATGAAAAACATAGTGCCTACGAAAGTCACCAGAAAGCCCACGATAAACATCAGGGCGTTTTCTTTGAGCAGGCTCTCCAGCACGTTGGTCACCTCCGGGCCGAAGCGAAGGGCCATCATCAGGCCGAAGACCACCGAAAAGATAGTGAATATGGTCTTGATGATGCCTCGGGAGAAACCCAGGTAGAAACCCCAGACTGCCAGTACCAGAAATATAAGGTCGATCGTTGTCATGATGGATTCAAAAATAAGGGTTTATCACCGTTTATGACGAATAAATAGACCACCGGCCGCATTCGTCGGATCAAAACCGCCATATTTTAACGAAAACCGGCCATTTTATTAATAAAACAACCGGTTCTTACCAGAAGATCCCCTTTTTGCAGAAGATCGGTAAAATCTGTATAAAAGTTTAAATCTTTCCGGCAGGGGGGCTACCTTTGCATAAAAATTTCAATCAAATGAAAGTTGTATTCACATTAATCCTGGGAACTACGCTCTTTGCTTCAACCTTGCTGGCCCAGTCAGAAGACATGCCGGCGGTTTTTAAGCTGGGTGACAATGAACGGGGCTACGAAGCCCTCAACCAAATGTACAGCCAGACCCTGCTGGAAGTGTGTAACTTCGATACGCAGAAGGCTTTCGACACCTGGCTGAACATGATGCAGGAAATGCAGGAGTACTCCAAAAAAATCCGCTTCGATGTCAAAGGCGTGAAAGTATGGCTCCACGTTTTCTGGAACGAAGATGGATCCATCAGCCACATCGGCTATCTGCTCCGGCCGGATTCCAGAAATATCGATGCCCTCGAACTGGCCGCCTTTTTCAAGACCTTCATGGACCGCTACAAGCTTCCCGTAACGAGCGGCAAGAAGTTCAGCCACTACACGGGCGCGAACTTCCCCATCTACAGCGAAAAAGCGGATTAATTTAAAGTGCATTAATGCATTGGTATGACTGATGCTTAAGCAGGGCTGAAAAACTCCTCCGCCTGCCGGGCGGTTCCGATCGGTTCAGGCAGGGGGAGGAGTTGCCTTATAAAAAGGCTTCCAAGTTTGCAAAGCCCCTCCTGCCGTGTATATTTGCACTTAATTTCGTCTCATTAAACTACTGGTTCGATGATAAAGATATTAGCTAATGACGGCATAGACCCCGATGGCCAAATGTTGTTGGAAGAGGCTGGTTATCAGGTTGATACCGAAAAGGTTACGCAGACAGACCTCCCCAGGGTGCTGCCCGGGTATGACGTCATTATCGTCCGCAGCGCCACCAAGGTGCGAAAGGAGTTGATCGACCAGTGCCCGAACCTGAAGATCATTGCCCGCGGCGGCGTGGGCCTGGACAATATAGATGTGGAATATGCGGAAAGCAAAGGCATCACAGTAATGAGCACCCCGGCAGCCTCCTCCCAGTCGGTGGCCGAACTGGTATTTGCCCATCTGTTCTCCCTTTGCCGCTTCCTGCAGCAATCACACCGCGACATGCCGGTGAAGGGCAGTACGGAATTCAAGCAATTGAAAAATGCTTACTCCGAAGGCATACAGCTCCGGGACCGCACGCTGGGCATCATTGGTTTCGGCCGCATCGGCCAGGAAGTGGCCCGCATCGGCCTGGCCCTGGGCATGAAAGTAATGCCGGTCGACCTCGTGGTCAATGAAGCGGATATCGACATCAATGTTTTTGTGAGTGAGAACGTCCGCCTGGAGGTTACCCTCGACACTTACGAGTGGGAGGAGGTGATCCGCAACAGCGACTTTCTTACGCTTCACGTGCCTTTCAGCGGCGGCTCCGCCCTTATTGGCAGTAAAGAGATCGGCATGATGAAGGATGGCGCCATCATCGTCAATACCTCCCGCGGGGGCGCCGTGGATGAGGACGCCCTACTGGAGGCCCTCAACAGCGGTAAGCTGCGTGGAGCTGCCCTGGATGTTTTCGAAAATGAACCTACTCCCAAAAAGGAATTGCTGGAACACCCCCTGGTGTCCTGCAGCCCCCATATCGGCGCCGCCACCGCTGAAGCACAGGCCAATATCGGCCTGGAACTGGCGGACAGGATTCTGGCCTTCTTCGGAGATGACAAGTAGGAAGATGCTAAAAGGCCGGCTGGCACCGGCTGGACAGGGCTAACCTCTTCAGCTCCGTATCATCTCGTATAACATCCCCTCCTTCATGGCGTAGGCCGATACCGTTATCTCCCGGATGCCGGCCATCCCCAGTATAACTTCGATCAGGATGAGGGCGACGACGATCATGTCCACCCGGTCTGAAGGCATCCCCTTCATCAGGCGCCGTTGCTCGTCCGTCATATTGACCAGTTGCCGGTAAAAAGGGAAAAACTTTTCGGCGGGAATGGTAGCATTCAGGGAGTGCACCCTCTGTTCACCCAGGAAGAACTGCAGCACATCGAAGGTGCCCGAAGCGCCGACCAGGCGGTAGGAGGGAAAGAGTAGAAGCGCTTCCCGCAGCGGGGCAAGATGCCCTTCCAGAAAACGGCGTATCGCCTCTATTTCATCCTGCAAGATAGGCTCATGCCGGTGGAAATGCTTGTAGAGCACAGCTACTCCCACCGGGAAGCTCCGGGCCCACTGCACCCCCTGCATGTCGGCAATGATAAATTCCACGCTGCCCCCGCCAATATCCATGATAAGCATGCGTTCTTCCGCAGGCGGCACGGCCATGACCACCCCTTTGTAAATGAGCTCCGCCTCCCGGTCGCCGGTGATGAGCCGGATTTCAATACCGGTGGACTCCAGCACTTCCCGAATAAAAGCCTGCCCATTGGCGGCAGTACGCAGAGCGGCAGTGCCGAAGACGCGCACCCGTTCGACGGGTACATCGTGGGCGGCCAGTACCCGGCGGAAGTGCTGCATGGTTTCCATCCCCCGCTGGTAGGGAGCCTGCCCGATGATTTCGATACCTTCTTCTGCCAGTTTTACAAAGTGGCGCTCCCGGAAGATCTCCCTGATCCTGGCGGAAGGAGCTTCCTCTGCGATGAGCAGGTGGAAGGTATTGGTGCCCAGGTCAATAGCGGCGTAACGGCTCATTGGTTGGCTGGCGGGTTTGCCGCCGTGCTCATCACCTGGTTGAAAAAGGATATGCCGGCGGGCATGATGGCGTTGGCGTAAGCCTTTTTCCCATTCTCATAAAAGATGAAATAGGTGCATCCCTGTGTGAAATGCAGGTCGGCTTCCAGGCGGTTATCCCCCTGCACCTGAAAGAAAATGCGCCCGATGGGCTGGCAGTTGGACTGTATGGCCGGCGCCTCTTCCGAAATGTACCGTATGGCTCCACGAATATCTGCCTGCTGGTTCTGGCTAATGCTGAAATCCTGATAATAGAAGATGTAGTCAATATAATCACACTGATCCCATAGCATTTGCAAGGTATCCAGTGGGATGCTGGGGTAAAGCTTTTCGCCGGCCGGCGCTTCGGCCACGGCCTGCTCTTGCCGGGCGGCGCCCTTTTCCGCCTGCCCACCCTGGCAACCTGCCAGAGCAGCTAAAGACAGGAGTAATACAATAAAACGATCCATAGATTAATTTTTAAGGGATAAGGCCCTTCAACACTCTCGATCAACCAATCCAAAATCAAAAATCCCTCCCTCACGGCCTCACCACGATGAGCCGCCGCGTAGTGATGGCCTTGCCGCGTTCATCCATCAGGCTGTAGAGGTAAGTGCCCTTGCGCAGGGAGGAAATGTCGATCTTTTCGGTATGGTTCCCGTTGACGTAGTAGGTTTTGCTCCACTCTTCCACGCCAAGGATGTTGAGTATCCTCAGTTTATATTTGCCTGCCGGCAGGTTGGTGAATTCAAAGCGCACGTTGACAATGGCGGGATTGGGGTAAGCCCACACGCCGGGTTTGAGCGCGTCGGCGTTCTGAACGTTGGACGCGATGTCATTGGCCTTGTATTCTACTCTCAGTACCTGGGTTTCCTGTTCATTGGCCACGGCCACGGCAATGGGCTCTATGGCCTCATTGCTGAAGTAATAGTAACTCACGGTGGTTTGTGGGCCCAGTTGAGGAATGCCCAGCGCCTGGATGGCGATATCGGTGATATCCTGCCAGCCGAAGAAGCCGATCCTGGCATCCAGGCGGGTTTCGCGGACCTCTCTGCGCCGTTCTCTTAACACGTCGTATATGCCCCCCGGAATGGTCAGTACGCCCCAGGCATCCGCCACATCGGAGCGTTGGATGTTGAGGCGAATGCGGAGAGAATCCGGCGTGATGGGCAGGTTGTCGAGTACGCCGGCGGGCAGGTCGTCGGCAGAAAAGGCCAGCGACAGGTTAGCCTGGGAGTTATTGGCGTCGAGGTATTTGAGGGGGGCGCGCTGCCAGGCGAGCGGAGGGTCGAAGCGGGAGGCGCTTTCCACACCCAGCCCCAGGGGGTCGTTGCCATAGAAACCCAGGAGTTCCACCCGAGTATTGCTCACCCGGTAATAGGCGACAAGGTTGTCGCCGGCGCCGGCATAAAAGGTGGCATTGGGAAAATGATAACTTCCCGGGCCCTGCAGGGCGGGCTTCAGCGGAGTGCGCCGGGGAAAAGGAGACTGAAGGGTCGTGAAATCCCAGCTCTGGGCGGGGCCGGGGCCGGAGAGGTAATTGCCGGAGGGAAGATTGTCAATAGCGGTGAACAGGGTATCCCCTGCCCGGGGAAAGCTCTCATTGGTAACAGTGATCTGGGCATTCGCAGAACAAAGGGCGAATGCGGCTAAAACAACAGAAAGTAGAATATATTTCATGCCATGGATTTTGTGATCTAATGAATATCCGCATGCGCGCAAAGTTACTTCATTTGCCGGAAAGCTGCCAGTCGATAGTAAAATGCCAAGCGGCTGGTTTCTCTGCCTGTGGGGCCTCATGACGTAGTGGCCGCCGCAGCCCTGGAGAAACCAGCCGCTTGCAATTTACGGTTAGGGCTCTTTCACGAATTCAAAACACCGTATTCTGAAAATGCATAAGTGATAAGGTCAAAAGTAGTAATAATACCCACCAGCCTGCCCTTGTCGACGACAGGGAGCGCATGAAAGAGATTCTCCCGGAAGAATCCTGCCGCCATTTCCAGCGTATCTTCGGGATTGAGCATGGCGACCTGTTTGGTCATCACTTCCCCGACCAGCAGTGAGCGCATTATAGCGTCATTATATTCATTGCTCTTTTCAGTTTTAAAGAGCGTGAAGCCATGCAGGAGGCGGTAGTAATCAGCCTTGCTTACCATGCCCACCACCTTGCCCTTGTCGGCCACCGGAATGTGGTGGATATTGTTCATTCGGAAAATATCCTGCACCTTGCTCATGGTGTCGTCGGGGCTTACGGTAATAACCGGTGTGCTCATGATCTGCCCGACGGTGGTGGTTCTATCTTTCATTAGCGGCCTTTTTTGGTTTGAAAATCATTCTTCGTATGCTTCTTCTTCCTTCTCTACTTCCGTGTTGTTGAAGCTGAAGTTCAACAGGTCATGGGTGGTGATCAAGCCGATGAGCCGGTTATCTTCGACTATGGGCAGGGCATGGAATTTATTGGCCAGGAAAATATCGGCAGCCAGCCCGATGGTATCATCCGGATCCAGAGTGATGGGATATTTGGTCATGATATCGGCGGCGGTAAGGCGATTATACTCTTTTTCCGAGTAGGCTTTACCGGTGGTCTGGAGCGATAGCACATGAGCGACTTTGTAGATGTCCTCTTTACTGATGATCCCCACCAGCTGTTCCCCCCTGTCCACAACCGGGACATGGTGAAAGTCGTTTGCGCGAAAAATCTCCTGAATGGCTTTCGCTGGCCTGTCGGGGGGCACCGTTACCAGCCTGGTGATCATTATTTCCCGAATAGCTTTGTCCGGATTCATGATGGCCGTTTTTAAGGTTAGTCAATTACATTTGTGCGAAGTATGTCTGTGAGTTTTCGAAGTTGCCAAAAACCTTTAGCACTTCAAAGAATGCCGGCTGCAGGTTGCGGCTGGCCCGCGCCAGTTCCTGGCGGTTGGCGCAGCTGAAAATTTCTGCAAACTGATCCAGCACTTCCTCCATAGCTTTCTGTTCTGATCGGAGTTGCTGCAGCCGCTTGTCGTCGAACTCATAGAGGGCGGCGTCAAATGGCTTTTCCTGAATAGCTTTCCATTCGGCCCGTGCCGTGTTGAGCAGGTGTTCGTATTCTTCCCATTCCATGCGGCACATCAATTCATCTCCCCCGGCTTCTGCCAGCAGGCCGATCGAATTCTGAAAATCATAGAGGCCGTCGAGGTAATATTCCAGGCCGTAGCGGCGGCGCAACTCCATGAATTCGTACTTCACATGCTCCAACTGGTTGGCAGCGGTAGCCGGGCAGTTGGCGTCAATGGCGTAGTAGGCGTCTCCCAGCCAGTCATTGATCCGGTTCAGGGTTTCAGCCTCTTCAGGCAGGCAGCCTTCGTACTTTTTCTGCAGTTTTTGCCATTGGAACTCCAGGTAAAAGACCGCGCGCTTGGCCTGATGGATATCCCCCTGGCAGGAATACACCAGCACCGGTACAAATGCCCGGTCAAAATGCACCATGGCCTTCCGCACTTCCGTGGTATCACAACTGCCTAAAAGTGAGGCTAGCAGGGCAACAGCGATTACACGGGGCGGGAATTTCATGGTGCATTGCTTTTAAAAGGGCCCTTTTGACCGCCTCGGGCGGCCAAAGGCCCTGCTTCCGGTTACATTACTTGATCTCGATCTTCTTGGCCTTTTCTTTCTTATCTGCTTTCACTTTCGGTAACGTCAGATACAGGATGCCGTCCTGGTAGTTGGCCAGAATGGAATCTTCCTTAACGTTCTCAGGAAGGTAGAAAGAACGCTTGAAGGACCTGAAACTGAACTCTTTGCGCATGTAGTTCTCTTCCTTCTCTTCTTTTTCGAACTTTGTTTCAGCGCTGATGTACAGCACGCCTTCCTTGATCTCTACCTTGAAGTCTTCTTTCTTCATGCCAGGCGCCGCAACTTCGAGCTTGAATTCCTTTTCGGTCTCGGCCACATTAACAGCAGGGAGCCGGTCTTCTCTCCACCACCTGTTAAAGAAGTCGTCATCTGCGAAAAAGCGGTCCGCCCACGGCATCAGGCTGGTTCTTTTCATCAGTGACATGATTTCTGTTTTTTTAGTTAAGTATTGGTTTTTAATTCTTTATGATCAAATATATTCCGCTGAACAGCTGCTTCCGGATGATATTTCTCACCTTCTCCGGTTGATTTTCATCAGCGCCCGGGGAAGAAGCCTATCCGCAGGCTAAGCGCCGTGTAGAGGCTGCTGAAACTGCCGCAGCTCACATCTTCAATATTCTCAGCACCCCACAGCCAGCGGTACCCGCTGGCATATGCCAGGCTCAGGCGCCGGCTGAGCGGGAATTCAAAGCCCACTTCCGGGCTGATCGCACGAAAATCCTCTTCCTGCCTTCCTTCGCTGACAGCCCCGCAGGCCGCTTCCAGGCCCGCCTCCCCGAAGCCGGCTTTCAGGCCGAAAATGAGGTTGAGCCGCGAAGTGGCCGGGTGCAGGTACGCTACCTGCAGCCCGTATTCTTCCAGTGTGGACCGGTAATTGGGCGTCAGCCCCGGCTGAAGTTCGCGCAGGCCGTAGAAATCCAGAAGCAGGCGGCCATTGGACACCCCGGCGGCCATCCCTCCCAGCACGGCGTTGGCGCCATTGAGCTCGCTGAGTTGAACGCTCGCACCGGCATGATAACCCCATTGCCGGGCCTGCCCCCGGGCGGAGGAAATGATACTGGCCATCATCATTACCAGGAATATCCACTTTTTCATCTTACCGGGCTTTGATTGTACTCTTCAAGGTAGCTCTATTGATTATCGGCAGCGATGATTAAGAATAGTGCGGGAAGGTGATTTTTGTCAGTGCGCGGTTGAAGATTTTAACGGCCCCGGGCTCACACGGGAAATGTATGTGGGCAGCCAGCGTATTAACCGGATGATCAGCGGCAAAGGCCTCGTCCTCCGGCCCATATCTCCGGTGAAAAATTGATATTGGCTTCTCATTTTATTTACGCACACACAATGTTAAACCTGTGTTTATGAAGCTTTTTTGATTGAAAATTGATACCAATTGCGAACTTTTTCCGGTAAAATTAATTACATTGCGAAAAATAAAAACGAAATCATGAGTAAACCGAAGCTTAATCCTTTGGAAATCAAGGGCCTCCTTAATCAATACCATTCCGAACTTAGAAAACTGGAGTATCAGATTCATCAAACAAAATCCATAATCCAGGAACTCGAAAGCCAGGCTGCCGAGCTTCAGGAAGCGCTTTCTCCGGAAGATACCAGGGCTTTACCTGCCGCGGCCGGCAAGCCCCAAAAAGGAAAAAAACGGGCCGGCAGGCCTACGAAGGCCAAAGCTGCCGCCACAGGGGCCGATGCCGGGAAAACTGCTGAAAAAGAGGCCGAAATCCCGGCAGCCGAACCCCGGGAAACAGAAGCCGTGAAGGAAGGCCCGCCGGCGGCAGAAACCGGCAAGCCGGCCACGGGGCGGCCCCGCGGGAAACGCACTGCCAAAAAGGACACCGCCGCCGCCAGGAAAAAACCGGGCCGCCCCCTCAGTAAAGCAGGGGCGAAAAAGGCCGGAAAAAGTGCGGAAAAAGGCGCCGGCTACCGCCTCTCCTATTGGGATAAATTCGTGATCGAGAGCCTCAGGGCAAAAGGGAAATCCCTCATTGCCAGTGATTTTGTCGATATCGCCAAAGAAGACCCGGATATCAAGGAGGGGGAAGCCCAGGTGAAAGTCAAATTGAACCGCAGCCTCCACAAGCTTTCCAACAAGAAAGACCTGCTGGAAAAAGTTGAATATTCCGGGCGTGGATATGCCTATGCGCTGCCGGAATGGCTGGACAAAAAAGGAGATTTACCGAAAAAATACGCCCGTTAACTTGCTGATACAGGTTTATATAACAGAAGCCCCCGCAGTGGTAGCTGCGGGGGCTTTTCTTAAAAAGTAGCTATTGTATCACTTGGATCATTTAGTTAACTGACTACAAATATCAACTTTTCCTGCCCTTATGTCAATAGCCGGCAAGGATTGAACTGTTTTTTTGCCGAAATCTGAAATAATCTTATATTTCGGAAAACAGATGAGATGAGGGCGCCCCTGCTGGCCATTGCTTTGTTTTGCGCCATACCCGGAAGGAGCCAGATGGCGTTCCTGGATGCGGGCTGGGAGGCCGCGCTGCAACAGGCCGCCGAATCCGGCAAGCCCATTTTTGTCGATGCTTACACTCAGTGGTGCGGCCCCTGCAAATGGATGGCGGCCCACACCTTTACCCGGGAAGACGTGGGAAATTTTTACAACCAACACTTCATCAACGTGAAAATGGACATGGAGCATGGCGAAGGCCTGCTCTTTGCCCGTGCTTACGACCTGAGCCGCTATCCCACCTTCCTCTTCATCGACGCCAGAGGAGATATGCTGCACCGCGGCCTGGGCCGCATGAGCGCCGTACAATTTCTGGAGCTGGGCGCCGCCGCGCTGGACAGCACCCGCCAGCTGGGCGCCCTGGAGCGCGCATACAAGGCTGGCGGCCGTTCTCCCCAAACCATGAGGGCCTACGCCCGCGCCCTGCATAAGGCCGGCTGTGGCAGCCCCGCCGGCATAGCCCTGGAATACCTTGAAAAACAGGAAGACTGGGCCAGCCCCGAA
>CAZAXA010000058.1:0-4826 GCA_964488965.1 uncultured Phaeodactylibacter sp.
ACCTGCTCAACTGGAGCCTGCTCGAAAGCGGGCGTTTGTCGTTCGGGAAAGGCCCGTCAGAGGTGCAGGACGTCATCGGCCAGGTGATGGAAACCTATCGGGAGGCGGCGGGCCTGAAGCAACTTGAGCTGGGCATGGATATAGCGCCCGGTCTTTACGTTCAGGCCGGAAAGGACGGGCTGGCCATCCTGTTGCAGAACCTGCTGTCCAATGCTATTAAGTTCACGCCGGAAGGAGGCACAGTGAAGGTGCAGGCCTCCCGGCAGAACGGGCAGGCCGTTATAGCTGTGGAAGACAACGGCAGGGGTATGCCTCCTGAAAAGCTGGAGCAGTTGTTTACAGCGCCCTTCCAGTCGGTTTCTCCGGGAACAGAGGGCGAGCGGGGCGCCGGCCTGGGCCTGCAGATCGTGCAGGAGATTCTCAGGCGTTTCGACGGGAAACTCGAAGTGGAAAGCCGGGAAGGGGAGGGGAGCCGGTTTACGCTGGTGTTGCCGTTGGCGGAAGGGGGGGAATGGCCGGATGAAAACGTCGTCAATTGTCAATTCAGCAATTCAATCAACCCTTTCTTACTGGAAATGCCCAGTTTTTTATACAGGGACTTCACATAGTGGCGTACGGTATTGAGGCCGATATTGCGGGCGGCGGCGATCTCTTTGTAGGACATTCCTGTGGCAAGCCCTTCGGCCACTTCCACTTCCCTGGGGTGGAGCCGGTATCCCTTTTCCCTCAGCCGCTCCCGGATATCGGAGGTAGCAGGCGGCTGTTTTTGCGCGGGCTGGAAAAATCCCAGAAGGGAACTAGCCATCCGGGGTTCGATGAAGGCCCCTCCTTTATGAGTTTCCCGGATGACATCCAGGATGCGTTCCGGGCGGCTGCTTTTTACAAAATACCCATGAGCCCCCTGTTGAAGGGCCTGCATCAGAAGCTCCGGCTCGGTATGTCCGGTGATGATGATGATCCTGGCCTCCGGCAGGAGGCGCTTCAGTTTGCCGATCTGGATCAGGCTGTTCAGTTCGGCCAGGCTGATGTCGAGCAGGATGATGTCGGGTTTTTTATCTATCTGGAGCAGTTCGAAAAACCGGCCCATCGAGGCTGCTTCGAACAGCAGTTCGAATTCGTCCGGGTGGCATTGAAGCAGGAAGCTTATCTCTTCCCGGATTATGGGGTCGTCGTCTATGATAATGGTGCGGATCATTATTGTCCTTCTGGGCGTTGCCTGCATCTATGCGAAGAGCAGAAATGGCTACCCGTCTAAGGTTGAACAACAGTGTTTTGTTTTTACGAGAAACGGGAATATAGATTCCCGTGCTTTACCTCCTTATAAAAGCGCAGGAATCTATATTCCTGCTTCTCTGTCCAACCTTAGATGGATAGCCGCAGAAATACATTTCACTCACATTTCTTTCACATTATGCATATATATGGGTTCTTTTTGAAAATCCTTTTTTTTGCATTATAAAAAATTAAATTTATTTTTGGGGCAAATGAACTGTTGCTGCCATGCTTCCCTAAAACGCACCTTCTCCCTCTCCCAAAAACATTTGATGAGCGATCTGAAATGCCGATAGCCTTAGCCGTAGGCTCTCCGGTGTAACTTCGCCATTACAAATATGCACAAAATAAAACGCTAATTGTTTGACCTTTAAAGTTATTAGCAGTACATTTATATGTTTAAATCTTTAATCAAGCAGTCTTTATCCGGGTTTGCTCCCAGCAACACTTCAGAACGCCCACTTATCCCAAAGCTATCACGCCTGGATTCATCACCAAGCTTTCACACGCCGCCTGGGTTTAACCCTTCAGGCAGCCAAAACTATGTGCCATCGATCGTCAAACAATGGCGCTGAGCTTTTTCAAACAAAATGCACAAAAACTATAGATCATGAAAAAGATGGCCAGTGGACAAAATCAAGTGTTCGACAGTGTTTTTTTTCATCTGACAGGCGTCATGCGCTGCATTTACGGAATACCTCCCCTTGACGGGGTAAGAGCGTCGACAAAGGCGCTGTGAGGCGCTGACGGCTTACTATTATTTTATTGCTTAATTGCAAGGTATTCCGTTATGAGAGACCTCATAGACCTAACCCAGGTCGTCACGAAAATAAAGCTGCGCTCAGTAGAATTGATCGGAGACTCCGGAGAGGGGGCTTCCAGGCTCCAGGAATTTTATGACCTGGTCTCGGAAGGCCGTTTTGCCGATGACGACGAAGCCGCCGGGCATTTTTACGGAAAGAATAAAAACTATCCCGGCTACCAGAAGCTCCGCAAGACCCTCAAGTACCGCCTGGTCAACTCCCTTTTTATCATCGACCTGAAGCAGGCTTCCTATAACGACCGCCAGAAGGCGTATTACGAAGCCTATAAGGAATGGGCCGCCGCCAAAATCCTGTTCGGGAAGCACGCCCGCACGGCGGCCGCCGGGCTGGGGCGAAAGCTGCTCAAGATTGCCCGCAAGTTCGAGTTTACCGAACTGATCGTGGACATCTGCCATACCCTCCGGCTCTACTATGGCACCATCGAGGGGGATTACAAGAAGTACCAGCAGTACAACGAAGACCTCAGGTATTACGAGCAGCTCTGGATTGCCGAGAACCGGGCTGAGGAGTTCTACATCGACCTCAGCATAGGGTTCATCAACAGCAAAGCGACCAAGGCGGATTTTCAGGAGAAGGCGCTGGAGTACTACGGCCAGGTCAGGCAAAACCTGGAACAGTACGATTCCTACCAGTTGCACCTCTGTGGCCGGCTGATCGAGGTGAGCATTCACACCAGTGTGAACGACTATGAGAACACCCTCGACGTCTGTAACAGGGCCATCGCCTTTTTCGAAAAAAAGGACTTCGCCGCCCGGGTGCCTTTGCAGGTCTTCCAGTACCAGAAGTTCATCTGCCACGTGCAGCTCCGGCAATTCGAGGCGGCCAAGGAATCGGCCCGCGCCTGCCTGGAATATCTCGAAGAGGGCAGTTTCAACTGGTTCAAGCTTTACGAGCTGTACTTTCTGCTCTATACTCATAGTGGGCAGTACGAACAGGCCGATGAAATCCTGAACAAGGCCATGGGACATCCTGCTTTCGGAGGCCTGCCGGAGAACATACAGGAAACCTGGAAGATTTCGGAGGCCTATCTCTACTTTCTGGAGTGTGCCGGCCACCTGCCGGCGGAGGAAGGAGAAGGGCAAAATGGCAGAAGCTTCCGCCTGTCGAAGTTCCTCAACGAGATGGAAGTCTTTTCCAGGGACAAGCAGGGCATGAACATCCCCATCCTGATCATCGAGCTGCTGCTGGGCATCGCCCAGAAAAAGTATGACGAGCTCATCGACCGGGTGGAAGCTATGGAGAAGTACCGCAGCCGTTACCTTCGCGACGAAGGCGTGGAACGCGCCAACCGCTTCCTGCGGATGTTGCTGCAACTCCCCAAAAATGCATTCCGCCGCGAAGAAGCTCTGGCCAAAGCCCGGGAAGACCAGATGGCGCTGGAAGCTATGCCGGTCGAAATGGCCAACCAGACTTTTGAAATTGAGATCATCCCCTATGAGAAACTCTGGGAGATGGCGCTGGAAATATTACCGGAGTAGATTTTAATCCCAAGGCCATGCAGGGAATTGAATTTTTCACAAACACCAAACAAATATGCAACATTTACCTCTACGTTCCCAAGAGGAGGCTGGGAAGCCCTTCCTTTGCACTCCCTGTCAGGTTCCGTGCCAGTCAACCGTTTATCTACCCCATTTCCTGAAAGTGGTCAATGTAGATATCATTGGCCCGTACTGGCAATTAACCGCAGGACTTTGAAGCTATGGGTAAGTAAGCTTTCTGTCCTTCTCTTTTCGGCCCTGCTGTTTCCAATGGCCCCTTCGCCGGTGGAAGCAACGGGGCCGTTTATTTTTTCCCCAGCAGCCTGAACTCCGACAACTCCAGGGCAAAGCCCGGCAGCACATCCTCTCCTGAAAGCTGCCCGTCGAAACCGGCCGCCACCTCAACGGCCCCATCCTTTCTATATATATGCCTTCTCTTCGTAGGGATCGATCAGCCAGGCCAGGCGCACGCCATTCCCGATCCAGGTTTCCTTCATTTTTTTCTGCAGTTTTTTCAGCTTGTCGCTTTTCGAGCGGAGTTCGGCCACAAAATCCGGGACGGCCGAGACGAATTCCTCTTCGATCTGTTCGGGGCGGAGCTGTGCCATTTTCTCTGCACTGACCCAGGCCGCATCCGGCAATTTCGTCGCACCGTCCGGCAGGTTGAAGCCGGTGCCGGGGCTGAAGGCCTGCCCTTTCATATGCTTTTCGCAAAAGTTGCCTATTCTGAGCGATAGTTTGTTTTCCCGAATACCGCTCCCCCCTTTCACTGGCGTCATAATGCAGATATTCCCATTTTTTTCCCGTTCCATTAATAATTCCGGATGCTGCTCAGCCAGCTGATAGAACTGCTGCCGGCTCAGCCCCTTCACGATGACCTCTCCTCCCAGTTCCACTATTTCCTGTATCGGTATGCTGTTTGTCGCTGCTGCGGTTGCCATGGCGGTAATTTTTATGGTCCTACAAGATAAGGTTTTATTGTTGAAAACGTAAGCAGGTTTTAAGCCTCCCCCCAGCCCTCCCGACCCTTCGGGTACGGGACAGGCTCTCCGAGGGTGGGGGAGTTGCCGGTAAGGGCGCGCGTGTATCAGTGTAAGTAGCCGGACATATTTAATTTGTGTATAAACGGGTTAGAACCCAGGGCACGGCAGGAAACCGCACCCTGGGGCGCCATGCCAGGGTACGCATTCCCTGCGTGCCCTGGCTTAAGCACGGTTATTCGTTGATTTGTTTCCAGCCCCTTAATCTTTGC
>CAZAXA010000058.1:4926-19106 GCA_964488965.1 uncultured Phaeodactylibacter sp.
CTCGCTCAAGCCAGGGCACGGTGGAAAACCGTACCCTGGCGTGGCTTCCCAGGGTGTTGCCTCGCTCAAGCCAGGGCACGGTGGAAAACCGTACCCTGGCGTGGCTTCCCAGGGTTTTAGCCAAGTTATACTAAATTTAATTGTGTCCACCCACCGAAAACCCGGCGAATCCCCCAATCCTAAATCCTAAATCCCCCCGGGGGTATGTAAATCCCAAAAACTGTCCCTGCCTTCCGCTTTACTCTGCCCTACCTTTACATTATCAACTACAGAGAATTACACATCACACCGATCTTTCCCAAAAACGAGCCCTTGCGAAAGTGAGGGTATGTAAAACCAAAATTCTGTCCGCAAGCCCGGAGGCAGGTTGAAGTACCTTTGAAATATGATTCTTTGACGAATCCTGTGATTTGTCAAAGAAGGTGAAATATCAAAGGAAAGCTACACTGACGCACGCTGAGCGTGGCCAGTGTATGCTGACCAGCACTCTGCGTCAGCATACCGCCGAAAAAACTGCCGAACGGACTGCTTCTCCGGCAGGGCTTTCGGAACTCAGAAAAAGCAGCGCGAAAAACGGATGAGTTCAGGCTACGAGCTCAAGGGGATGTCCTGTGACATGGCCCAACGGCAGAGCTATGCCCCGTTCGCCCGCCGATCCGCGCTGACTATAACAGCGGAGGCCTGTCGGAACCACAATTCTTCATCATCAAAATCAAGGGCAGATGAAAGCTATTGGCATTCAACTGAAGGGCAGCTCCGTGCAATTTGACAAAGGAATCATCAATGTAGACATTATAGGGCCCTGAGCTAAACCTGGCGCCGATCCCAATTTAGAAAAGAGCGAAAAAAGCAAGCCATGATCCAGGGACACCCCCCAGAGATAGAAGATATACGGCCTTCAGGGGCTCCTGGAAAGCAAGCAACAGGAAAGATTTTCGTCGCCGACGTACTGTTCGGTTCTCCCAATAAAAACTGCGCCGGCGCCGGGATTTGTAAAGTAACAGCGCCCGTGGCCCAGGAAATGAGCGCCGACAGGCGCTGGGGATGCAACCGGGCCATAGCCCTGGTGGGGGCAGACACTTCAGACAGCCTTGTTTTCCAGTTTGTCAAACATTCGATGTGCCGCAAGGCCATCTCCAGATATTTCGGTAAAGGTATTTTCCTCGTGGAGGACCCCTTCGAATTTCGCCAGAATTACTGGTCGGAGGGGTCGAGAACGATACGGCCGGGTTTATACCCGGTAATGGAAAGTAAGGATTATCTGACCGTCAGATTTAAAACGGAAAATATGATTTGAGAATAGTACCATTTTCTAAATGGGTTGTAACCGTTTGTTAGGACGCAGGTATAACAACCTGCTTACATGGGTTATTATGCTGGCGATAACCACCGAAAGAGGGCGGTTATGTCAGGATTTCTAAGTGCTTTTCCACACGATCACATATATTATACCAGTTATACTGGCGTACGTTTTGCCATGCGTGAAACACGGCTCACGGAGCCAGTATATGCAGGCCGGCAGTTTTTGAAAAAAAACTATCGCGCGTCAGCATGTTGGAGGGCGCTAAGTTATAAGCTCAGTGCTAACAGAGGCCCTTTACGATATACCTCGCGTATGGCGTATGAGGGCCTCAACCCATTTTCTTTTAATGTGTAAAGTTGGGCAGGTGTAAAGGTATGGCTCCGGTCATTTACACCTTTACACACTTACACTTTCCCATAATTCCATCAGTAGAAAGAGAAAAAATCAATCGATCCATGAAATACTGGGCTTCAAAAGTTGCTATTATCCCAGCTTTCAAAGATACAGGCCTTGCCGGCCCTGGCGTCGTATCGGAAAAGGAAGCTTTCCCCCCAGCCACAGTTCCCGGGGGGAGCCTTGCAGCGCCTTCCCGGAAGCTTTTTTTCCAGGCGATGCTGGCCTGCCTGTTCTGCGTTTTGGGATACCGGCCTGCTTATCTCAAGGCGCGGCCGCGCCGATACATGGCAGGGCAGGCGCCTGTTCAGCCATTCTGGCCTCCCGGCCTCCCGATGCTTTCCGGCCGATCGGAGAGGGCTTTTGAAAACCGGGGGCCCTAGAGATTTATGATTTTTGATTTTTGATTTAGGCCAGGCGGCAGCCCTCGGCATGCAGCCGGCAAATCGCAAATCAAAAATCCTATATCATAACCCCCCTTTCCGGGGGTATGTAAAATCAGATTTCTGTCCGTAAGCCTCAGGGCCTGCGGCAGTACTTTTATGACAACATAAGGCGGGGATCAGTGCCGGCAGGCGGGAGGAAACAGCTCCCGGCTGAACGGTAGCGGTTTACCCGTGCAACATTGCCTTAAATGGCAGGCTCCAAAGGCGACACAAAGACAAAGATCGCAGGAAAGCCTCTTTCCTTTTTTTCCATCGCCCGGGCAACACCTGGACGGCTGGAGAGAGGGGAAGGAAGGGTAAGAACAAAGAGGCGACTACTCAACAAATCGTAATCGATCCATGGAATACCGGGCTTCACACTTTGCTGTTATCCCTGTTGACGCAGACCAGGGCGTTGCCGGCCCCGGCATCGCAGCGGAAAAGAGATGGATTCCCCGAAGCACGGCCTCCGGGGGGCCCGGCACGGGGTTCTCCCGGAAGCTCCTTTTGCCGCTGCTGGGCAGCCTGTTCCTGATAGCCGGGCAACAAGCTGCTCAGGCTTCCATATTCAAAGACAAAAGCTTATTTCATCATCATGTATTTGTGAAGCATTCTTTATTGCAATGCTTCCCATCGGGCGGCGGCTGCTTCAGCCATAGCCCGATTATTTTTGTGGAAGCCGGAATGCGGAAGCCGGAATGCGGAAGCCGGAATGCGGAAAACGAGCACTCGGTACTCATGTGCGCCTCTATTCCAACTTCGCACCTATCTTCATTCTTTAACCAGGCAAGCTTCCCCCCCGTCTTTGTTCCTCAGCCGGGTAAACTTCCGGCTTCCGACTTCCCACTTCCGACTTCCCACGGCGCCCTCCTCGCCCATCAAACCACAAGCATATCCAGTCCCTTCCCCACCGCCCGCAACGGAGCCGCCGTGAGCATTCCGTTGCCGGAGGCCGGGGAGAGCAACCATTTGATCAATAGCTTTCAAATATGCACACTGGGATATCGGGCGCTGCCGGGTATCCCTAAACCCGCCTCCGGGCTTTTCCTCCGGCCCGGGGGGTTAGTACATACCTATACCTGTGAAGGCGCTCCGGAAACTGATCATATTGTCCACCCCCTGAATCCCCCGCCAGCGGGGGACATTTCCTCCGATTCGGAGATGCGTTTTCCCCCGCTGGCGGGGGCCAGGGGGGGGGAAGCAAAAAACAAAATATTTTCTCCCATCCATCCCCCAAACACCTCAACCCCCCAAAGCCATGAACAGCATCAAACGAACCAGGCAACATATTTTTTCCAATACCAATACAAACGCCTTTATGAGACCTGAATACTCCGGCGACTGCCAATACACTATCCATCCGGCCAGCGATGCCGGAGCAGGGCATACTCATAATTCGAATTATTCTGGCGCATGGCCGGGGACGGCTCCCCGGTTGGGCCATTCTGTGGGATTATCGCCGAACAGGCCACATACCCCGGATAAAACCAGGCATGCTTCTGTATACCATTTATCTACGATGGAAACCACTGAAAAAAACAGCCGTTCCCGCGGCCTGCCGGAAGCTTATCTCAGGCAAGCTCAAAATACAGAAATAATCAAATCAGAATCCACCACCAGATCCGCAACAAAAATCACTAGTCTCATGGTTTCAGCTTCTACACCTTCTGCAGACAAGCAATACTGTTCCTTTCCTTTCAAAAGAGAACCCTCAGTATATTCTTTGATCATTTTGCTGGTGGGCGTCTTATTATTTTCCACTGCGTGGACGGAACTTAATGCTCAGACGGCTGACCTTCAGGTCACAAAAACAGTGAATGATAATACGCCGAACGAAGGGCAGACAATTACTTATACGATCAATGTAAAAAACCTTGGGCCGAATAATGCCACCGGCGTACAAATATCAGACCTGCTGCCGGCAGGTACAACCTTCTCGGCCATCAACAGCATTGGCCAGGGAACCTACAACCCGGTAACCGGTATCTGGGCTGTCGGATCCATCAATAATGGCGCGAATTTCAACCTGAAAATTGACGCTACTATTAATGGAGGCGGCAGTACTGCCGGTACTACCATTACGAATACGGCGAGTGTCAATGCCTCGGGCCAGGCAGACCCCAATGCGGCCAATAACACCGCTTCAGTCAATGTAACCGTCAACCGGCCTGACCTCACCGTCACAAAAACGGTGAACGACGCCACGCCATCAGAAGGGCAAACCGTCACCTTCAATATTAGAGTACGGAATAACGGAGAGGGACCGGCCACCGGCGTCCAAATATTAGACCTGCTGCCGGCAGGCCTTACCTATACAGCTACTACTACCATTGAGGCGGGAACCTACAACCCCGTTACCGGTATTTGGAATATCGGTGTACTTCCTGGAGGTGACATTGACCTGGTCATCACCGCTTCTGTAAATAGCGGCGCCAGCGGCCAGCTCATCACCAATACAGCCAGTGTGGCCGCTCTGGATCAGCCGGACGCGAATCCCGCGGATAACACCGCCTCGGCGCCCATTACCGTTAACCGGCCGGATATCCAGGTGACCAAAACGGTGAATGACGCCACCCCCGATGTCGGCCAGACGATCCTGTTTACCATCAAAGCCAAGAATGTCGGTACTGCCGACGCCCCGGCCACCGGATTGATCGTCACCGACCTGCTTCCGGCGGGATTGACCTACGCGGCAGGCAGCTCGACGATACCGGCCGGAACCACCTATAATCCGTTGACCGGCGCGTGGACGATCGGCACCTTAAATGATAATGTGGAGTTGACACTGGTGATTGGCGCCACTGTCAACGCCGGCCAGAGTGGCCTCACCCTGACCAATACCGCCGCCGTGACGGCCATCAACCAGCCCGTGCAGGGCATCGCTCCCGATGAAGCCTCGGTATCGGTAACCGTCAATTTCCCCGATATCCAGATCACCAAAACGGTTACCGGCGGGCCGTATAATGAAGGTGAAAACCTAACCTACACCATCAACGTGAGGAACCTGGGGCCCTCTCAGGCCACCGGCCTGCAGGTCAAGGACCTGTTGCCGGCCATTTTGACCTACGTCAGTTCCATACCCGGCCAGGGAACCTATAACCCCGTTACTGGTATTTGGAATATAGGAACGCTCAATTCCGGGGCCAATGTAAACTTGTCCATCACCGCTTTCCCCAATACCGGCACGTCGGGAACGGCCGTCAATAACGTAGCCTCACTATTTGGCCTGAATCAGAATGATTCCAATACGGCGAACAACACAGCCAATGTCGAGATAGAAGTGGCTACGGCCGACCTGCTGGTCGCTAAATCGGTAAACGACAACACCCCAAATGAAGGGCAAACCATTGAATTCACCGTTCTTCTGGATAACAACGGCCCGGGAGACGCCTCCAATATCATCGTAGAGGATATTCTGCCCGACGGGCTGACATTTGTCGCCTTTACGCAGATCCCCGCCGGTACCACCGCCAGCTATAACCTGCCCTCCAAAACCGTAACCTGGTCTACCGCATTTCTCGCTCCGTGGACCAGAACCTTAAAATTGACCGCCACCGTAGGCCCCAATACGGCTGCCCGTACCATTACCAACACGGCCTATGTGGCCGACTTTGACCAGGTGGACCCCAACCGGGCGGATAACAGCAGTTCAGTCAACCTGTTCGTCAACGGCGCCGATCTGGAAGTCACCAAAACGGTGAATAACCCGGCGCCCAATCCCGGCGACCTCATCACCTTTACCATCGTTGTGGCCAACAACGGGCCGCTGAAGGCCAATAATATCACCATTCAGGATATTCTGCCGGCAGGCGTCACCTTCGTGTCTTCGACCGTTTCTCAGGGTAACGCCTATGGGTCGATCAACCCCGGCCAGTGGTTCGCCAATGATATCGACGCCGGGTTCTCCGCCACGATGACCATTACCGCTGCGGTAAACCTGGGAACGCTCGGGCAGTCGATCACCAATACGGCTTCCGTGCTTTCCGTGGTGGAGGCGGATTCCAAAACGGAGAACAACAGCGGCTCGGCCCTGATCGCCATCGGGGAAGCCGACCTGGGCATCACTAAAACAGCGTCCGCTCCCCTGGATGCCATTGCATTCAATGAAGGGGAGACGGTTACTTTTACGCTTACCATCGAAAATTACGGCCCCCACAACGCTCCTCTGGTGGAGGTGCTCGACCTGCTGCCGGCCGAATTGGCCTATGTGTCGCACAGCGGCGGAACTTATAATCCGGTGACCGGTATATGGGCGGTTGGAACGCTTGTTAATGGCGCAACGGCCACTTTAACCATCACTGCCACGGTCAATACCGGTACGGCCGGACGGTCTATCGTAAATACGGCCACGGTAAGTTCACCGATGAATGAACCGATCGCCGCCACCAATCCAAATACCGATGAGGCTACCATTCAGGTACACGGCGCCGACCTCGAGGTCGTTAAAACCACTACGGCCGCCGCGCCTGTCGTGGAGAGCGATCCGGTGCAGTACGTCATTACCGTGACCAATAATGGGCCGGATGCCGCTACCGGTATTCAGGTTCTCGATTTTTTACCGGTGAACCTGGCCTTTGTTTCCGCACCGGCCAGCCACGGAACCTATAACGAGGTGACCGGTGTGTGGGACGGTATCAGCCTGGCCAATGGCGCTACAGCTACCCTGGCTATCAATACCACTATAGCCTCCGGCGGCCCGATTACCAATACAGCCTACATCACCGCTTCCGATCAGTTGGATTCCTTTGAAGATAATAACACTTCCGAGGTATTTATCTCCGCCCTTAAAGCGTTTGAGGCGGGCGCCTGTATCATCAACATGAGTAAGATACCGCAAACCTATGAGAATACCCTGACGGCATATGGGTTATTGTATAGGCTGGTTCGCGACAACGGAATTCCCGTCTGGTGGGCTATCCGCCCGGACAAATCCTTCGAAGATGAAGTAAATAAAGTAGACCAGATAGATTTTTCCGTCAATGGAGTGAATTACAGGACCGGCGCCTTTATCATCGACGCAGAATTTGTGCCCCTGGCCCAGCCCATTATTGACGCCTGGCTGGCGCTTCATCCCACGCTGGAGATCAATTGCAACCAGCCGGCATTTGAGGCGCCCATCCATGCTCAGATCACCAGTTTCCCCAAAGCCGTTCTCGATGAACAGAACGGAAACCTGATCAAAAGCGCTTTTTATGACCATATAGGCATTCAAAACGTCATTACCGGCTATTACGACCCGCCTTTCAATACAGACCCCATTTATAATCTGTACCGCCCCGACGGCTTGCCAAGCAACCTGGGCCCTTGTGATGACATTTATGCCATGCCCCACGCCGACCCGCACACCTGGAGCGTCGATGACAGAGAAATTTTCGACGCCTATATTAAGAACGGCGGCTGGCTCTGGGCTGCCTGTCACGCGCCCAGTTCGCTGGAGACCCTGGTAGACGTTCCCAGCATACCGGGCGGGCCGCCGGACATGCCTTATCTCACCGTCGAAGGCTTGGTATTATGGGGAGACCACGGCGATGGCACCTTGCCCTATTCTTACAGTCTGGACCCCGGCAAATATGCAACGGAAACAGCTTCCGACCCCTTTATGCAGTTCATAGGAAATATTGATGCCGCCCTGGAAAGCGGGTCGGAGCAGATCTATATTCCCTTTGCTGCGGGCTGGCGGCCGACCACTACCATTGCTATGTGGGACCCTGATCATCCGGAAAGGACAGGCGATGGCGAATATCCCTTAAATGCCGCCGCCCTGGTCGCTTATGGCCGCGCTTTCGGCAATGCCGACTATGGAATGATCCTGTATGAGGCTTCCCACTCTATTGCCTCCGGTACCCAGGCGGAAAATGTAGGCGCCGCCCGCATTTATGGCAACTATTTGCTGCAGGCGGGCGTCGAATTCCGGCCTGAGATCACCCCGGTTAGCCTTCCCGACGAGATCATAGCGGGTGAAATGGCCACTTTTTCCGTTACAGCGGAGGGAATAGCCCTGCCGGTGACTTTCCAGTGGTCTTCAACCTGTGGAGGCGCCTTCTCCGATCCCACCAGCCCCGTAACGAATTATACGGCGCCCCTTGTAGATGTAGCCACGCCCTGTGCAGTCCAACTGATCGTGACGGACGCCTGTGGCCGTACGAACCTTTTTGCCGATGCCTTTATCGCAGTGCCTCAGGCTGACCCCCAGGTCACTAAGGCCGCTCCCGCCACCGTAACCGTCGGCGGCGCCATGACTTACACCATCACCGTTTTCAACGACGGCCCCAGCACCGCTCTGGATGTCGTAGTTAACGACCTGCTGCCCGCCGGCGTCACTGTCGTTACCGCTACTCCTTCCGTAGGAACCTGGACGGCTCCCGACTGGAACGTCGGCGACCTGGCCCTGGGCGCTTCGGCCACCCTTAGCCTGCAGGTCGCGGTTGATGGCAACTTAGCCAACGGCACCATCCTGGCCAATACCGCAACCGTAAGTACGAGCTCCACGGATGTGGACGATACCAACAATACGGCGGTGGCGACGACCACGGTACAGGCGCCCGAGATCGTAGTGGTCAAATCTGCCGTAGAAACGAGCTTCAGCCTCGTAGGCGATATGATCAACTACAACATATCAGTAGAGAACACGGGTAATATTCCCGTCGGTGGCCTTGCCGTATCGGACCCCAATGCAGACCCCGGAAGCATCACTTTCGTAGATATAGCCCCGATAGACGGCTTCAACGATGGCGATACCAATTTTGACGGCATCCTGGATCCGGGTGAGATCTGGGTATATACCGCCAAGCATACCGTCGTACTGGCAGATATCAATAACGGACAAGTGGTGAATATCGCATCAGCCAACGGGGCCACCGTCCCGGGAGGCGTTCCGATATCGGACGACAGCAACCAGGTAACCGTACCTTTCACTCAGCCTACGGCCGACCTGTCTCTCGAAAAATTAATGAGCACTACAACACCCAAAGTGGGTGATGTGGTCACGTTCACCATCAACATATCCAATGCCGGCCCGGCTATAGCCACCGGTGTGTCTGTCGGGGATGTCGTTCCGGCCGGGTACAGTACCATTACGAACATTACCGGCGGCGGCGCCGCGGTGGGCAACCTCATTACCTGGACGGGCCTGACGGTGCCGCTTGGCACCAATGCGGCCACGCTCACATTCCAGGCTATGGTATTGGCTCCTACCGGCCTGGCCGGTGAATACAAGAACGTCGCCCAGGTGACGGCCTCCGATTTTACCGACCCGGATTCTGATCCCAACAACCTGGTGGGCAACACCCCGGCGGAAGACGATGAAAGCGCCGTAACGGCCGTTCCGCAGCAGGCTGACCTGAGTCTGAACAAATCGGTCAGCCCCCTTACGCCGAATGTAGGAGATGTGGTGTCCTTTACCATCACCATCACCAACCTGGGGCCAAATGCCGCCAGTTCGGTGTCTGTTGAAGATTACTTGCCGGTGGGTTATAGTGGCATCACGGCCATAAGCGACGGCGGCACAGCGCTGGGTGGCACCATTACCTGGACGGGCCTTTCCATCCCCGCCTTCGGTACCGAAACGCTGACCTTCCAGGCCGTTGTCGATGCTCCGTCTGGCGCAGCGGGTGAGTATAAGAACGTCGCCCAGGTCACGGCCTCCGATCAATATGACCTGGATTCTCAACCCAATAATCTGGTAGGCAATACGCCCGCGCAAGATGATGAGGACGACGCGGCCGTTACGCCGCAGCGAGCAGACCTCTCCATCGAGAAACTGATCAGCGACGCCACGCCGAATGTCGGTGATGTAATCACCTTTACTATAAATATTTCCAATGCCGGCCCGAACGTGGCCACCAATGTGGTGGTTGAAGACATCGTGCCGGCCGGCTTCGGCAGCATCAGCAGCATCACCGGTGGAGGCGTATTGGCGGGTAGCACCATTACCTGGCCGATCCCGTCTGTCCCGGTAGGCGCCAATACAATAAGCTTCTCCTTCCAGGCTACCGTACTTGCCCCGGCGGGTACGCCCGGTGAATACGCCAATGCCGCCCAGATCACGGCTGCTGACCAGTACGACACCGATTCCGACCCCGATACGGGCCTGGGTGTGGATGATCTGAATGACAATGTAGCTGACGATGACGAAAGTACGGTGATCGCCCTGCCTTTACAGTCGGACCTCTCTCTGGAGAAAACGGTTAGCCCGTCCTCTGTAAATGTGGGCGATGTAGTGACCTTTACCATCACCCTGTCCAACGCCGGCCCCGACGCCGCCAGCGGCGTAAACGTAGAAGATATCATTCCGGCCGGTTACGGCAGCATCAGCGGCATTACCGGCGGCGGCAGCCTGAGCGGCAGCACCATCACCTGGACGGGGCTTTCCGTTCCTCAAGGCGCCAACACCTTATCGCTGGCCTTCCAGGCCACCGTACTGGCGCCCACCGGCGCACCGAATGAATACCTCAACCGGGCTCAGGTGACGGCTTCCGATCAGTACGACCCGGATTCTGACCCGGCTACTGGGTTTGGAGTGGACGATCTTAATGATGCCGTGGCGGATGACGATGAAGACTCCGTAGCCATTACCCTGCAGTCGTCCAACCTGGTACTTAGCAAGACGGTGAACCCCACCACGCCCAATGTGGGCGATGTGGTAACTTTCACGGTACAGGTGGCTAACCTCGGCCCCAATGCCGCCACCAATGTAGTCATCGAAGATTATGTGCCGAATGGCTATAGTAATATAACGAACATTAGCGGCGGTGGCGCCCTAATTGGCAGCGCCGTTACCTGGAATATAGCTGGCCTTCCGGCTCCGGGCGGCGGCGCCAACGTGATCAACCTAACCTTCCAGGCCACCGTAGAACCCCCCGGTGCAGGCGTTAGCTACAACAACGTCGCCCAGGTAGCCGATGTCGACCAACTCGACCCGACTTCTACACCTGGTAATCTGGTGAACAATACGCCCAACGAAGACGATGAAGACAATGCATTGGCCACTCCGCAGCAGGCCAACCTGGTGCTGAACAAGAGTGTCAGCAATGCCTCGCCCAATCCCGGTGATGTCGTCACCTTCACCATAGAAGTAGCCAACAACGGCCCCAATACGGCTACCGGCGTAAGCATCGCAGATGTGGTGCCGATCGGCTACGGCGGCATAACGGCCATCACGCCTCCGGGCGTCCTGGTGGGCAACACCATCACCTGGAGCGGCCTGACTATTGCTTCAGGTAATACCCTGGTGCTGTCCTTCAGCGTCACCGTAAATGATCCTACTTTCACCCCCGGCGAATACCTGAATGTTGCTCAGGTCACGGCCTCTGACCAGTTTGACCCAACCTCTACCCCGGGCAACCTGGTGGGTAATACCCCTGCCGAGGACGACGAAGACAGCGCCGAGGCCGCGCCGAACCAGGCCGACCTGTCGCTGATCAAGTCTGTAGACAACCCGGCGCCCAATGTGGGCGATGTGGTGTCCTTCACCATCGCCTTGTCCAATGCCGGGCCGAATGCTGCCACCGGCGTAACGGTAGAAGACCTCGTTCCGGCCGGATACAGCAGTATCAGCAATATTTCGCCGGCGCCGAGCACGCTCGTAGGCGGTTTGATCACCTGGACGAACCTGTCCGTACCGGTTGGTTCCAACTCCCTGCTGATCACCTATCAGGCCACCGTGGATGCCCCCACCGGCGCGCCGGGTGAATACCAGAACGTGGCCCGCATCATGGACGCCGATCAGTTCGACCCCAATTCGATCCCCGGCAACGACGCCGACAGCAATTTCGGCGGCGGCATCGGCCCGATCGACAACGATGGCAGCCAGGATCTGGCGGATGAGAACGACGCCGATGATGAGATCATCGTCCCGCAACAGTCCGACCTCTCGCTGGCCAAGGCGGTCAGCGACGCTACGCCAGATGTAGGACAGACGGTCACCTTCACCATCACTCTGTCCAATGCCGGCCCGGATGCAGCCAGCGGCGTGGCGGTCCAGGACCTGCTTCCTGTCGGGTATAGCGGCATCTCCAACATCAGCGCCGGAGGTACGGCCGCAGGTAATACCGTTTCCTGGACGGGATTGACGGTTCCGGTAGGGGCGAATACCCTTACCCTTACTTTCGATGCTATCGTGGACGCCCCCACCGGCGCTCCGAACGAATACCTCAACCAGGCTCAGATCACCGATGCCGACCAGTACGACCCGGATTCCGATCCAACTGCCGGTTTTGGGGTGGACGACCTCAATGATGCCGTAGCGGATGACGATGAAACCTCCGTTTCTTCTACGCCGAACCAGGTGGACCTGGCGGTACAGAAGTTTGTCAGCATTGCCAACCCCAATGTCGGCCAGACGGTGACCTTCACCATCAGCGTCGGCAATGCGTTGGCGGCTACTGCTTCTGCTACCGGAATTGTGGTGGAAGATATACTGCCGACTGGCTACACTTACGTGCCCGGCAGCATCAGCTCCATCCCCGGCGGCACGGGCGCTATCATTACGCCCAACGCTACCGGCAACCCCGTCTTCACCTGGTCGATCAACCAGCTGGACCCGGGCGAGAGCGTCATCCTGACCCTGCAGGCGGTAGTGCAAGAGCCTACCGGCGCGCCGAATGAATACCTCAATGCCGCGCAGGTGGCGGACGTCAATGAATACGATACCGACTCCACGCCGGGCGACGGCTGGGGCGACGATTACGAAAATGAATCGGTGACGACGAAACAGATCGACGTTTCGCTGACCAATACGGTGGATGACCCCACGCCGAACATTGGCCAGACGGTTACCTTCACGGTGGCCGTGACCAACGGCGGCCCGGATGCGGCAACCAATATCTCGGTAAAAGATTTGATTCCGGCCGGATACACCTATGTTGGCGGCTCTATAGGTTCCAATCCTAATGCAACCGGCGCTACCATCACGCCAAACGCTTCGAACCCCGCCGCTCTAACCTGGACGATCAACCAGTTGGATCCGGGCGAGACGGTATTCCTGACGTTCGACGCCGTAGTCAATACGCCTACCGGCGCGCCCAACGAGTACCTGACGGTGGCCGAGGTGACGGCGCATACGCAGGATGATGTGGATTCCGTACCCAACGATGGCATGGGCGACGATTACGACACCGAGGCCGTAACCCTTGGCCTGGCGGATGTCGAATTGACCAAAGATGTGGACATTGCCACGCCCTTCGTCGGTCAGACGGTGACCTTCTTCATCACGGTGAGCAATAACGCCAACGGAGGTACGATCACCGATGCCGCTACCGGTATTGTGGTGGAAGATGTGCTACCTGCCGGCTATACCTATGTGCCGGCCTCTATCAGCGGCATTGCCGGCGGCAGCGGCGCCATCATCACGACGGATGATTCCGGCGCGCCGACGCTGAGCTGGTCGATCGACCAGTTGGATCCGGCGGAAAGCGTCACGCTGACCTTCCAGGTCGTTGTCCTCGATCCCACCGGCGCGCCTGGTGAGTTCATGAACGCAGCGGAAGTCGTCTTCCTCCAACAGGAAGACCTCGACTCCAGCCCGGGTGACGGCATGGGAGACGACTACGATACCGAGACGGTAACGCCGATCAACGCCCCGCCGGTAGCTGAAGATGATAGCTACATGACGGATGAGGACACCCCGCTGACCGTACCTGCCCCAGGTGTGTTGGACAACGATTCCGACCCGGATATGGACCCGCTGACGGTTACAGTGCTGACGCCGCCGAGCAATGGTACGCTGGTGCAGAACCCCGACGGCTCCTTTACCTATACGCCGGATCCGGACTTCAATGGTATGGATACTTATACCTATGAAGCCTGTGACCCGAGCAACACCTGCGACCCGGCAACGGTAACCATTACGGTGAACCCGGTAGATGACCAGCCGGTAGCCGAGGACGACCTGGCTTCCGTGCCGGAAGACGGCTCGGTGAACATCGGCCCGCTGCCCAACGACGACTTCGGCGGCGACGGCCCGAGCGTGGGCACGATCAATATCCTGACCCCGCCGACAAACGGTACGGCGACGGTCAACGACGGCGGTACGCCGAACGACCCGACGGACGACACCATCG